>JAQYWI010000170.1 GCA_030145015.1 Desulfobacterales bacterium | reverse complement strand
ACGCCCGGTCGGTGGGCATAGTGCAAACCCACGATCCGGCTTACCCCGCGGGACAATAAGAATTCGATTATCTCAGGAGACCTTAATCGGTAACGAATCGGCCAGCCGTATTTTTCAAACCACTGCCAGATGGACTCAAACAGGTTATCGGGGAACAGGTGCACGTGCGCATCGATGACGTCCGGAAGGGATTCCGGAACATGGGTACCTTCGGGATCATTAAGCGCTGGAAGCGGAGTTTGTAAAAGTGCGGACATAGGTTATTACCTGAATCTTGCATGAAAATTAATGAGAAGGAAAATTCTTTTTTAGTTTATCTTGATTCATAGTGCAAGAACCTTCTATATTAGATAATGGATAATGAAGCATATGATCACCCGACATCAAATTTACTTTCAAGATTCTAAAAATATGGAGGCCCTCCCGTCCGGCACGGTGGATCTGGTCGTCACCTCGCCCCCCTACCCCATGATTGAAATGTGGGATTCCATGTTCGCAGGTCAAAACTTTGAAATCGGCAAAGCTTTGGAAAAAGGTGACGGTCCTGCGGCCTTTGAAATGATGCACGTTGAATTAGATGCGGTATGGCAGGAGGTTTGGCGGATATTAAAGTCAGGCGGCATCGCCTGCATAAATGTCGGAGATGCAACCCGCACGATCGACAGCCGTTTCTTGCTGTATCCCAATCATTCCAGAATTCTAAACCAGTTTCTCAGGCTGGGTTTTCAGGCACTACCCGCAATTCTATGGCGCAAGCAGACCAATGCGCCCAATAAATTTATGGGATCCGGCATGCTGCCGCCCAGCGCCTATGTCACCCTGGAGCATGAGTACATTCTGATTTTGCGCAAAGGCCCAAAACGTGAGTTTAAACTGGAAGCTGAAAAACAAAATCGACGCGAAAGCGCCTTTTTCTGGGAAGAACGCAATGCCTGGTTTTCCGATATATGGATGGATCTTAAAGGCGCCGCCCAAAACCTGGGAGACCGCTCGGCCCGGCTGCGAAGTGCCGCCTTTCGCTTCGATGTACCCTATCGTTTGATAAACATGTTTTCCGTCAAAGGCGATGTAGTGGTGGACCCATTTTTAGGAATTGGAACTACCATGTGGGCGGCAATGACCGCCGGACGGAACTGTATCGGATATGAAATTGAAGGGGGACTCCGAGATGAGATCGACCTTATAAAGCGTTCAATATTGCCCTTTGCCAACGAAAAAATTAAAAATCGGACAATAAACCATTTGGGTTATCTCGATGCGAATACCAACTCCAAAAGCGGATTCAACTATAAAAATACATATTATAACTTTCCGGTCAAAACGCGCCAAGAGACAGAGATCCTTTTAAATCCCTTAATGACGTTAGAAACAACTAGTAAAAATTCTTTCGAAATTACCTATTCTGATAAACCCCATCGTTCATGGGGAACTTACAAACATAAGCCCGATAATTATCAAACTAAATCATCTAATCCACAGAAGGAAACACCGTCCAAAAAGAAGCGTCGATCTGTTCAACGAAATTTATGGTAGCTGGCGTTGCAGCCTCCTTTTTAAGCGTCTTCGGGCTCGAATGATGCCAATGCGACCCTGCAAATTAAACATCATCAGCGCGAGGGGGAGTATTTTTTCGATTGCCGGGGTTAGATAGCACAGCTTAATCAACTCAAGATACAAATCCATCATATCAACGGCCTGAATCCGGATCTGGGCCCCGTTCTGTATAAATTTCCATCTGCGGGCAAGTTTTGCGGCCACCGCATCTCCATCCCGCATGGTCACGATTGCATCCAGTGGCCCGGCCGGTTCATAGGGTATTGTGCGATGATTGGTCAGGGATTTGACCGCCGCCTGCGCCAATTCCGACCGCCATGCGTTGAAATCAAATTTATCAGCCCCCCGGGATTTATCGATTGCGAAACAATCAAGGTTTTGAATGACAGCAGCGGCCTGTTGGCAGGCCACCGGACAGCCTGAAAAAAAGACGGGACGAATTCCCCACGGTGCCAGGGACGCAGCAAACAACTCGATTTCGGCCAACAAGCGCCGGTTGACCTCAAGGCGGGCAATGCGGGAGGTCATTGTATGGGCCAGAAACCCTTCCGATCCTGAAGCCGCATGCATCCCCAGAAACATAACCGCTTGCGCATCATAATGCCTGCCGATACCGGGAATGGGACCCCGGCGGTATCCGGATATAAGGGTCGCCCTGGGATCAATCAACTCCGGAAACAAATTGTAGCCCGTGCGATGAAAATCCTTGATGGTGATGGTCTTAACCCCGGCCTCAAAAAGTGCGCTGACCACCATGCTTACGTCCCGGCTCATTTCAAGACAGGCCTGACACCATTCGTCGGTCAAAAACGAGGACGCCGTATAGCTCCAGCATCCGGAGCTTCCTTCCAGATCAGCCAGTACTAAAATGCGGGTCAATCGATCGCCCATTTTTTTGCGCTCCTTTATGCCGATATCGCTCTAAGAAAATGGGACACAGGTTATCACAGATGTGTATCAGTTTGAAAGTGATTGGATGCGTTTCAACACGGGGGGATGCGAATAATTTAAAAACACATAAAACGGATGAGGGGTTAAATTCGATAAATTGTGAACCGAAAGCTTTTTCAATGCATCCACCATCGAGACGGGATCCTTGGTGGTTTCAGCGGCAAATTGATCGGCGACGGTCTCGTTTTTACGGGATAATACCTGCATTAAAATTCCGACCAAAAAATCAATCGGCGCGTATAACATGGCAAAAAAGATCATGCCGGCATAAATCGACTGCTGCGACATATAAAAGGCGTCAAAAAGGCCTTGATATGTGATGAAATGCGCCAATAGAAACAGCATCAGACCGGTTTGCAGAATGCCCAGAATGAGAGATTGGCGAATGTGCTTTTTTTTGTAATGACCCATCTCATGGGCCAGCACGGCAACCAGTTCATTGACCGAGTGCTGCTTGATCAGGGTGTCAAACAATACAATTCGTTTGTGCTTGCCGAAACCGGTAAAAAAAGCGTTTGATTTTGCGGATCGGCGTGAACCGTCCATCTGATATACATTTTCCAGAGGAAAATCGATGGAATTCGCGTAGGATAAAATCGTTGACTTGAGTTCCCCCTCTTCCAAAGGCGTGAACTTGTTAAACAGCGGCATGATCCATGTGGGAGCGATAAACTGGACCACCAGCATATAAAGCGTCACCCCAACCCAGCAATACCACCATGCATTGGGCCCGGCGTATTGAAAAAATGCCAGAATGGCTGCCAACAAAGGCGTGCCCAGCAGAAGCGCCAGGATCAATCCTTTTAACAAATCCATTACATAGGTCTGCAGGGTCGTTTTGTTGAAACCGAAGCGCTCTTCAATGACAAAAGTGGCATACATGCTGAAAGGCAGGGACAAAACCGCTTTTAACAGCATCAAAACACCCATATAAACCAGGCCGCTTAGTATCGGTCCCAGCTCAAACGTACGCACCCATTTGTCAAGGAAAGGAAATCCTCCGGCAAACCAGAATACAAGAATCAGGCAGAGGTTAAACGTGGATGTAATCCAGCCGAATTGCGTATTGACCCTCAGATATTGCTGGGATTTACGATACCGCTCCGGGTCGTAAACTCCCTCAAACGCCTGGGGCAGTTCGCTTCTGAGGTGTTTGAGGTTGAGCCGGTCGGCTGTGAGGTTCAAAATGAAATCAACACCGATGGTACAGAGAATGATTACGGCAATAAAGTTCATTGGCAGTCCTTAGAAGTGGTTTCAAAACCCCATCTGAAGCCCAATGGCTGTGTTGCCCCGCAAAGCGGGATTTGCGCCAATTCTGTTACACCAAGGTGCATCACAGGCCTCCGATAAATGCTCACATACCCATGTATGCTGCGCGTTATCGATCGGCCTGCGCCTTGATGCATACATTAATCTGTTTAGATCAGACATGTAATCCCGCTTCAGCGGGGCCCTTGAACCTGATCTGAGGTTTTGAAACCACTTCTAGAGCAGGATTCGACGCGTCTTTGATCCTGCAGGCCGGTTATTGATTTGATGGACGACGAATGACATTATTTTGCAGCATAAAATTTGCCAGAACGTTGAACGGCTGGGCACCAGCCAGGGTTTGCCCGTTCATTAAAAAAGTCGGTACTGCTGTCACTCTGGATTCATAAGCGCGGGTCCAATCGGTGTCAACGGCTTCTTTAAAGGTTCGGGCTGTAAGCACAGCGTGGGCCTCATTGGCATCAAGGCTAAGCGAGGTGGCGATATCAGCTAAAATATTGACATCCGCAATATTGCGACCGTCTGCGAAATAGGCCCTGAAAACGGCATCATGAAATGCATCACCTTTTCCCATTTGTTCCGCCCATTTGCCCAGTTCCTGGGCCAGCCGGCTATTGTAAGTCATTTTCCGATCCCCGAACGGCAACTCCAGATCCCGGGCGGCCTGCTCTAAGCGAGCGAGCATTTGCGGGATGTCGATATTGCGTCCTGCAAACAGGTCTTGCAGCGAACGGCCTTCCGGCGGGGTCTCCGGATGCAGGGGAAAAGCGATCCATACAATTTTGATCTCGAATTCGCTCCGTAATCTTTCAACACGCCCGGTGATGAAATAGCACCAGGGTCAGATATAATCCGAGAATATCTCCAGCACAGGCGTCTTTGACATGTTGCACCGTATCCTTACATAGTGGTTGTCAAAAAAACGTTCCGGAATTCGAACGTTTTTTTCTACAACCGTACACCCGCTTATGCCGCAATTCCGTGATTCGGAACATTATTATGGAAAGCGGAATAAAAATGGGTGGTCCTAAAAGAACCACCCTGCAGAACGAGGAGATTGAAGGAGGTTCATAAACAACCACCTCAATTTAAAAATAAGTTTTTGTTTAAATCTGTCAAGGTTGGATGGCAAAGGTCGAATACATTTTCCTTAAAAATAAGGTGGCCCATGGGGAATGGGCCACCTTGGATAGAGGAAAGTGTTAAGGGTTAAGTTGAAAAGTTAACCGATTAACAACTTCGCAGCATATGCTGCATGCTTACATGTATATAATACCACAGCGTACCATGTCAAGCGGTAATTAAATCCGGTCAGACACCTTCCGGTTTCTTTTTAGCAACCCGCTGGAATTCCACCCCGAATCCGGCCCGGTTGGACCAGATCACCCTGGCATCGCGCTTGATAACATTGCCTTTTTTTCTATTAAGAATCGCCAGCCTGAACCGCTGTCCGACATCGAGGCCATCGTTCTGATGGGTTTTAAGAAAGACGCCGCCCAGGCTTATGTTGCTTACTTCTCCCGGAAAGATTTGCTTTTCAGCTGCATATTTTACATCCAGGGAACATGTCTGGCGGGGATATTTACGGGACTCTATGCCCCTTTCTATGGGTCTGTCTAACGGATCGGTTTCCAGGAAGCGAACGCCATAGCCATAATAAAAAGAGGATTTCTTCAGCGGTTTTCGCCATTTTATTATGGCATGATAGCGCTCATAAACATCTGGATCAGGCGAATACGGAGAGTTGGGGATTCCGACAAAAATATCGGTTCCGGGGGCAAGAAAGTGGTCGGTTTCAAAATACAACCCGAAGTCGCTGTAATTGAACATCCGGGCACCCTGAAGAATACCAAATTGGGCATCCTCGAGTACTATCGGTGCCTGGTAATCAAATCGGGTATTGTCTCTTTTTTCAGGATTTGAGCTCATTTGACCACCCCTGGATGAATATTTAGCATCCGGAGATGAAAAAAAGCAAGTATTTATAACAACTAATTTACGGATTCCTTATATTTATCAAGGAGGTCCAGGATCGCTTCTTCAAGAAGATCGTTTTGGCGTTTTTCCAACTGTGCAGCCAGGATCCTGATCTCCTTGATAAGATCCGCATCCAAGGTGGTATTATACATCTTTCTTTTAGCCATATTGAATCTTTTCGCTCTTTTTTAACGGTTATCGGTTTCCTGCCACTTAGTTGAGGAAGTTGGATACCGGTTGGGACCTATTTAAGGTTCGCACCGATAGGCAACGCCGGCCGAGCCAATCCGATAATCATAAACCCAGACGATATGAGTGGCCCCCAGGTTGCCAGCCCGTTGCAAAATCTCATCCTGGTGTTCCGTGGGGCGATAATTATCCAAAATCCTACCTGGATCTGTGGTCACAGAGAGCATTGCAATGCGCTCGCAGTCCTGCACCATGGATTCTTCGGCAACTTTTACCGCCGGTAGGGTTTGCATACATGCCGCCATGAATAATGCACTGATCAGCCAAAGCAGTTTTTTCATAAAATCAGATGCTTCCAGTTAATTTTCGATGAAAAAGATCGAAATGCTTCGTTCCCTTTGTGTCCGTCTGATTTATTAATAATTGTAATATAAATAACAGCTTATGTCAAAATTTTGATGAAATCCAAAGGCGAAAAATGCAGATATCATAAGTAATAATAAATAGTTAAATAGATCCGAATATATAAATGCGTGGGACTGGCTTCTTGCTTCCGGTCACTGGCTACTGTTCACGGGGTCCAAGATTTTAGGGATGAATTGCGGACTTTGTAACCGGGTTGTTTATAACCGGAAAATAGCACGCACAGATCAGAGAAAAGAAAAACAGCAGATAGAAGCCAGTCGCCATTAGCCGGTGACGGCCAAAATGCTGACATCTGAACATTGAAACCTGAAGTTATATTTGAGGAAGGAAACTCTATAAAGATACTGGAGGTTTTTGTTTTAATCTACTAGAATCTTTTAATAAATTCACCGATCGCCTTATGCACTTTTTGGGAGCCCTCACCCAGCAAAATCCCGTGGCGGTCAAAATTAAAAAGCAGGTATTCTTTTTCCGATGATCCGATAAGCTCAAAAATTTTTCGGGATCCCTTGGGTTCCACAACGGGATCTCCCCGGGATTGAACGACAAGAGACGGAACATTTAAATCAGCCAATTTAGGCTCGAGATCATCCATGAGCCGATCGATTTCAACCACGCCGGAAATCGGATTGCGCAGATAGTTGATGTGGGGATTTTCGGGTTTATTTTCCACAAATTCTTTTTTAGCGCCGGCCTGCCGCGCACGTTCCATCAGGCGATTCCACAGATCCACCGCAGGTGCAAATCGTGCAGAAAAATCTTTGAGCCGCATGGGGGCTGCTACGGCAAAAACACCGCACACCGCTTTCACCCGGACGGCAAGATCCAGCGCCAAACCGGCTCCGGTTGAAAAGCCGCCGGCGACCACGCGGCTGCAGATATTGCTGATGACCGCATATCCCTGATCGACGGAATCCCTCCAATCCAGATAGGAGCGGGTGGCCAGATCTTCCGGTGATGTTCCGTGCCCCTTTAATCGCGGAACATAGACCCAAAAACCGAGTCGACCTAAATATTCAGCCAGTTCTCTAACTTCTAATGGCGCTGCCATATAACCGTGGGATAAAACGACACCGATATCTTTGGACTTTCCCTTGATCAGAAACGGCATGCCCACCGAGGGAGGTTTTGTTTCCCCTTCCACAAAAAATGCCTGGTAGTCTTTGTTAAATTCCTCAACGGCGTGATTGCTCAGGTATTGGGCGACCTTTCTTTTGATCCAAAACCGGGGTTGGAAGGCAAGCCGGTTAACGGTGCGTTGCAGATCGGTGAGCGGTTCCACGGCGTTGGCCATCACCTCAATCGGATTATCGATCCGGGCCCGATGGAAATCATAAGGCGAGGAAAACTTCGAAGGGTCTTTAACAAGTGAATTGTCCCTGGTTGTCAGGATTCCCGTATCAAGGGCAACTGCTATAAAATCTTTGGCTTTATGGTAGCGATCATCGGTTAACAAATGCACCTGGTCCTCTTGCAGACTCCTGTGCAGATTAATTTCGGTTTTTTTCGGAATATGGGTGGCCGCCAGAAAAACCCTTCTTCTCAAATCCAGCTCGTCAATTTTTTTGGATCGCATCGCGTGCAGCATCGACGCAAAAAGATGATCGTGATTAACGGTGGTCAAGTTGTAAATGGCGGTCATATAGCGTTCCATGAGCTTCAAGGCTTCGCGGCGCATGCGTTTTCGCGAAGGTATCTTATCATCAAAGCCGATGCGGTGTTTTGCGGAAATATCCATATCGATCGGAGAACACTGTAAACACTCAAAAATCTCGATCGGTTCTCCAAAGCGGATATCGATATCCACGCCGGACAGAAGCATGGAACCTTCGGTCATAAGCTCTTCGATAAGGCGCTCCGACAAATCATCGACCAGGCGCAGCGCCAAATTGCTTAATATGTTTTCGCGAGCCCTTATCGGGTAATAGGTCAGGTTAACGGGAACGATATGGGTATTTTGATGCAATACGGATTCAAGGTTTTCGATTTGAAACAAATCCAGCAGATGTTTAACCTCATCGGAACCTTCCTCCGACAGCTTGTGCAGGCGCTGTCGGTAAAATTCGGTTCTCATGGCCAGTGTCGCAGCGCCCGAGTGCGGTGGATGCTTGCCCCTGGCCGCTGAAATCATGAAACGTCCTTTTTCAATTATTTTTTTATTTTTGACCATGCGGCCTTCGGGAAATATGATCCAATTGGCCTCACCCGTGAGCAAGGTCTTAACGATCAGCCGATCACGATCCGGATTTTTGGTGGAAACAGCACCCACTTTTTCCAGATAAGTTCCAAATGCGCCCTTAAACAGCTCGAATGCGGCTAACGACCAGACCGGAATCTTGGTTAACCGGAAAATGATATAGGGCATAAGAAAGGTTTCAAGCCGCGTAAAATGGTTGATCACAAAAATATTGGGGCCTGCGGGTATATTTTTTTCCCCGTAATGCGATATTCTGGCCTTTGATAGATTGGTGATCGTTTTAATGGCCAGTCCCGTTGTTCGATAGGCAAAGCGGTTCAGCATACATTAACCTTTTAATTTGATGCTTTATATTTGAATAGGCGCCTTCTAAAATAATATGATAAAAAAGGTTTAAAATCAATAATTTAACTTTTAATTCGACAAGCCGTTCGACAGGCTCACGGTCCTGAGCCCTTCGGCCGTGAGCTCAGGGTCGAAGGACTCACCACCCTGAGCATAGTCGAAGGGCAAATCCCAATGACCGAAATTCAAAATATCAAACGGGTCATTGAAAATTGGAATTTGAGATTTATTTGAAATTTGGTACTTGGAGATTGTGATCTAATCGGCTTTAATTGAGAAAAAGAAGATTGATAACATCAGTCCGTGTTTTGTAAATTGCTTGTGAAACCTGATGACACTAGCGGCGGTATGTTTATGCGATCCGGCAGTTGACAGAGGCGTTAAATAGCAGTAATTTAGTAAACTTTATCAAAATGTTACCTGAACCTCAGGATGTCGAAGAAAATGCCGAAGTTTACGATTACCACTCTGGGTTGCAAGGTGAACCAGTACGAGTCCGATGCCATTGCGAAGCAATTGAAAGCTGCCGACTGGTTACGGGCTCTTAAAAATGAGCCCTCGGAGATTTGCATCATAAATACCTGCACGGTGACCCAAAAAGCATCCATGCAGTCCCGTCAGGCCGTACGGCGGGCCATACGCACAAATCCGGCGGCCCGCATTGTGGTCACAGGCTGTCATGCTCAAACAGAACCGGATGTCATCGAGGAAATCAAAGGGGTTCATTATATCATCGGCAATTCCGACAAACACGCAATCTGCGAAGTGATTCGCTCAAATAAAAATCCAGCTTCCAACCGACCGCTCACCATCTGCAACGATATTCAACCCGAAAGCGATATTGAGCCTGCACCCGATGTTGTCGCCGGCGACCGGACACGCCCTTTTCTAAAAATCCAGGATGGATGTGATGCCTTTTGCACCTACTGTATTGTTCCGTATGCCAGAGGGCCGAGTCACAGCAAACCCCTTGAAAGCGTGCTGACAGGGATTCAAGCGCTTTCAAGCTCCGGATATCAGGAAATTGTAATGACCGGGATTCACCTGGGCAATTACGGCAATGATCTAATTCCGAAAACAAGCCTTGGCGAACTGCTCAAGCGCATTGATGACTTAGATTTGATCCCGCGCGTCCGGCTCAGTTCAATTGAACCCCTTGAAATAACCGATGATATCATCAACCGTGTCGCCGAATCGAAACTCTTGTGCCGCCATTTTCATATACCGCTGCAAAGCGGTGATGATCGCATCTTGCGGAAAATGGGCCGGCCCTATACGGCTGACAATTTCAGGCAATTGGTCACAAAAATCCACGACCGCTTGCCGGACGCAGCCATTGGGGTCGACACCCTGATCGGATTTCCCGGCGAAACCGATGCGGCCTTTGAAAGCACATATGCGCTTATAGAAGCGTTGCCGGTCGCGTATCTGCATGTTTTTCCGTTTTCACCCCGTCCGCGGACCCCCGCAGCCGGGTATCCAAATAAAGTTTCGCCGAATGTGGTTAAGCATCGATGTGAACGCATGCGTGCGCTTGGAAACTCAAAGAGGAATGATTTCTATAACCAATTTATCGGCCAAAAGCTTGAAGTCCTGATAGAAACCACCAGACACAGACCCACAGGCTTATTGAAAGGCCTTTCCTCAAATTATATACCGATTCTGATTGACGCCAGTGACGATCAAAAAAACAAATTGGTGGTGGTTCACGCACACAAGCGTGTTGACGTTAACTTATTGGGAACTATTCTTTGACAAAATCATTTTTATGCCAACGTTTAAGACCTAAAAATAGAATTGCTTTTAGGTTGTATTTGCCCTGAGACACTTTTTAATAACCTTAGATCGAACCAAAAAATTAATGCAAAGGTGGAATTTATGAGCGAAAAAATTGACTACAAAGAAGATGTTGATCGTCCCATCGCTGTCTTTGAAACCAGTCTGGGCAATTTTGAAGCCGAACTTTATGCCAAAGAATGCCCTGAGACAGTCTGGAATTTTATCAATCTATCAGAAGGCCGGCAGGAAACGGACCGTGAAGGAAATTTTTATGACAGCCTGAGCTTTCATCGTGTCATCGAAGGCTTTATGATTCAGGGCGGCTGCCCCCGGGGAACCGGAACAGGCGGGCCGGGGTATCAATTCAAGGACGAATTCGATCCGTCACTGAGGCATGATAGTGAAGGTATTCTTTCGATGGCCAACGCCGGGCCCAACACCAACGGCAGCCAATTTTTTGTTACCCTCGGTCCGACACCCCATCTGGATGATAGACACTCCGTTTTTGGCAAAGTCATAAAAGGCCTGGATGTGGTAAACAAAATCGGCTCTGTAAAAACCGGTGCCGGGGACCAACCTGCAGAACCTGTGGTGATCAAGAAGGTTACGGTACAGAGGTAATATTAGGGTTGCGTCTCGCTGGTAATTTACAAAACACGGTCCTTTATTGGGTTTCAGGTGTCGGGTGTCAGGCTCCTTGCTACTTGCTGCTGGCTTCTCGCTACTGGCCAGGTACCAGCGACCAGAAACCTGTGAAGAACTCATCTGCACTAAAATATACTAAACGACTTTTGTAACATTTTTGCGGGGCATAACACTACGGTAATTAGAGCGCTGGACCCTCGAAATGACCGTGGAATAAAATTGATAACCATGGGCAATGTCAGCTTTGCCAATATGGTTCACTCCGCGATGGCGTCAATTCGCAACCATTGATGGTTTCCAATTTTTAGGGGCATCGAAGCATTACACGGAGAGTGTTAATAAAAGTACAGCCCTTCGCTCTGGCGAGTTACGGCGGCAGGTACAGCGCAAAAAAAAGCGCAGTATTGAAACTGCGCTTTTTGTGTTTATTATTTTGGTGCCGAAGGCGAGACTCGAACTCGCACGGGGGAACCCCCACTAGACCCTGAA
>JAQYWI010000169.1 GCA_030145015.1 Desulfobacterales bacterium | reverse complement strand
CGGCAGGCTTTCAGCAGGTGCCGGATATATGACCAGCACCGATCAGCTTAAAACCACCGACGAAAATAAACGAATCGATTCTTTAAGCGGAGATGCAGACTGGTACGACAAATTCATGCCGCTGGCCATGTTTAATCTGCGTTACACCTTTGCCGAATCCGGCCGGCAGGTCTATTTTGGAACCCCTCCGGAGCTCAGTGGGCCGCCGGGGCTGTCTCTGGGTTTTGTGCAACCCTTTTCAGATGGCGGCCGGTTGGACATATCCGTTTTTGCACGACCCTTTTCAGAGGCCTGGCGGGATCCTTACCTGACCGACATCGGCCGCAAGGAAACCCGTGAATACAATTACGGTGCCCGCTTTGCCTACGAGGAAATACTCGGCACCGGCTTCAAGCTCTCTTACGCGTTTTCGCGAATTGACGTTAATGTCGATGATATCGGCAATCGCTTCAACGATCTGGCGCGCGACGGCTACATTCATAATGCTGAAATCAAATATGACTTCCGGCTGGGTCATTCCTTGTCGCTGATACCCGGCTTTGAGCTGTCCATCGGTGACATTGACGGTGAAGCCAATGCTTACACGGGATATAAGTTCGGATTGGGTTTTCGCAAATTTTCAAAATTATACCAGCTGATGCTGAAGGCGGCCATCGGATGGGATGACTACGATGATAAGCATCCTGTTTTTAACAAAACCCGCAATGATACAAATTATTCCGTTTTTGGGATGTTGACGCGCTCTGATCTTTTCGGGCAAGACTTCCTTTTCGCCACGTTAATGGTAGGATACCGCTACCGGGACTCCAACATCAGTTTTCTGGAGGCGCAAACTTTTCTGAGTGGTGCGATGATCGGAATTGAGTTTTAAAAGTATTAAATCCGAGCATAAAATTTGCAGATATCCAACATATCAAAGGTTTTGAATCTCCAAAAAATTTGTGATATTCAATTTATATCACAGGTCCAATAATCCGCTTATTCAGGTTTTCCAAGATTATATATTACACTGCGCAACCCACACTTTCCTTGAATTTTAGATTCCGGCTATAAATAAAATCCTGCCGATCTTGATTGATTTCATCAGCTAATCCAAAAGAAATGACACAAGAAAAATTTTAGATTAGTCTAATTTCAACAAGAACCCGGCAATTCATTTAACGAGCTGCACTAACGAAATTCATCCCAAATCTATCCCTTCTTTTCCAAGCAGACCTTCTCTTCAGATAGTACTCAATTTTCAAATTCCAGATGCGAAATCGATTTCAAGCAATCCCCCCTACGTCCCATCCCCCGAACAAACACCAAAAAGGACACCCACCATGAAACGGCCACCCAAAATGAGGACACCTGATCATACACATCTCAATCTCGGACAAGAAAAATACTACCGCCCATTCATTGATGGGTATATCAAGGCCCTGCAATCAAATCTCAAGCAGGTTAAATACATTGGGCACAATTACAGTTACACGACTTATACCTGTGGGGAATCCCATGATCGGCGAAATCCCAATTGGAAACCATTCCGGTTACTCTGGAATTATTGTGAACGAACCGGTTATGATTTTTATGTGGTCCAGGATATCATATTTGAACGGCTGGGTCGCAAACTGGTTTGTGAATGCCAGATGCTCAGAGATGATGAAAAGTACCGGCGACTTGAGCTGGAAAAGATGTTTGGGGTGGATTTTGGCGAAGCGGGAGAAAGGGGATTGGAGTTGGTTTAGTTTGTTATTTGGTTTGTTTTTTTGAGGAGGTGCCTGTGTGTATTGCGTTTGCTAATACCAAACAGAACTTTAGATTTTCACGGTATGGACTTATAGCCGAAATCAAACAAATGATAGTGGAGGTGGCAACCACAAGATCTTGTGGTTGGCAGAATCTCAGAAATTTTGAAAAATTATAGATTTTGTTACATAAGCTTTAATATTGGAGAATCTTTCAGTTCGTAAATATCTCAACCATTGCCAACAAGCACAATTTATATGTTTGTTCTGGTAGTCTTTTTATTAATCGGTTGTAAAATAGCTCTTCAGATCAGGGAATAAAAATGAATTTCTATATTTCAGGAAAATTGTGAAATCAAAAAAGAACCCAAGTCCGACATGGGCAAGGCGCCTGATGTTCTTAATCGGTTGGAAGCGGCTGGTTTAAAACCTGACAAACTATTTGCCGATGGCGGTTATCCATCGGCTCCATCTGCACTGAAAGTATTAGAACGCAAGGTAGAATTTTATACTCCTGTCAATCGTTGCCGTATACCTGATGAGGTATTGGGGCGCGATCAGTTCGAATTTAACACAGAAGGCTTTGCCGTTAAATGCCCCGAGGGACATAGTCCAATAGGTCACCGCAAGCTTAGCCATAACAGCCAAAAGGGTAAATCGCTTCATGCTATCTTCGACGGAGACATCTGCCGTAAATGCAGTATACTTAATATTTGCCCGGTTCGCGCACCAAATCATCGCGTCCGTGGTTGCAAACCTAAAGACACAGTCGGGAATTTTCGATTAGAATTAACACCCGCACTTCTGTTACGCGACCAGATGTTTGCAAATCAACAAACTGACGAATGGAAGGAGCAATACAAAATCCGTTCTGGAGTCGAAGCGACAATGTCTGAATTGAAGCGCAAACACGGCATGGGTAAGCTTCGAATTCGTAGAGCAGCCAAAGTATGTTTTGCAGTTGCCTGTAAAGTGATAGCCTGCAATATAAAGCGATAGGCGAAAGCCCATACGGCTTCCGGTGAAGCCTTAACGCACTTTATATGGCTCGTTTTGCGCCGTATAGGTCTGATTGAGGCCAATATCTACAAATATGCATTGGCCTGCTGACAAACTGAAACTCACATTTTTGATTTCGCTGGCTGAAAATAAAAGGGTACTTATTTCTCAGGGATCACCTTGTAAACGACGTCCCCCACTAGTCCCCCTATTCGGGATGGTGGCACGCCACCAGGTGGTCGGCTTCGACCATGGCTTCCGGGCGGGTTTGTTTGCACGCCTTCGTTGCTTTGGGGCAGCGCGGATGAAAGGTGCACCCGGAGGGCGGATCGATGGGGTTGGGGTATGCGATGCCCAGATGGGTCTCCGGCAGACCCAGCTGCGGTTCGGGGGTCAACACCGAAGCCAGCAGTGCGTTGGTATAAGGATGGCGCGGATTGGCAAAAAGTGTTTTGGTTTCGGCCTCTTCTACAATGCGCCCCAGATACATCACCGCAACGCGGGTGGCGATGTGCTCCACCACGCAAAGATTGTGGGTAATGATCATGTAGGTCAAGCCTTGTTTATCACGGAGATCTAGTAGCAAGTTCAGAATTTGAGATTGGACCGACACATCCAGGGCAGAGGTGGGTTCGTCGCAAATCACCAGTTCGGGACTCATCATGAGCGCCCGGGCAATGGCCACCCGCTGGCGTTGCCCGCCGGAGAGTTGATTGGGATAACTGTAGCGCATGCGGGAGGGGAGCCCAACTATCTCCAGAATCTCTTCGACGCGGGCCTCCATTTGGGCTTTATTACCCACTTTGTGTACCCGATAGGGAAGCGAGACAATCGCTTCTATGGATTTGCGCGGATTCAAGGATGAATAGGGATCTTGGAATATGGGCTGAATGCAACGTGACATCTCTTCACGATCCATATTCTCTATGGGCGCTCCGGCAAAAAAAACGTTTCCGCTGGTGGCCTTTTCCAGACCCATGATGATTTTGGCTATGGTACTTTTTCCGCATCCGGACTCCCCCACCAGTCCGACAACTTCTCCCAGGTTGATATCGAGGCTGATGCCGTTGGCCGCGGTCAAGGACTTCTTGCCTTTGAAAATTCCGGCGCTGATTTGGTATACTTTGGTAAGATCCTCTGTATGCAAAAGGGCAGTTGTCATTTGCGTTTACCTATGTTCATGTTTTTCCGGCAAGTTTCCGGGTCCAAAAGACAGCGATATTCTCTACCGGCCGAGATCTGCGTCACCCCCACTCGGGTTGACTGGCACTGGTTCATCACATATTGACACCGGTTTTGAAAAACGCACCCAATCTGTTGTCCTATTGGCGTTGGTACCATTCCGGGAATCGACCCCAGGTGGGCTCCAGGATTGGTTTTACCTGGAATGGGTATGCAGCGTAAAAGTCCCTGGGTATAGGGATGCAGGGGGTTCCCGAACAGATCGGATGCCTCTCCGGATTCAACAACCTGTCCGCAATACATAATATTCACCTTGTCGGCGATGCGGGCCACCACGCCCAGATCGTGGGTGATGAGGATCATCCCCATGTCGAACTCCTTCTGTATGGAAGCCAGTAGCGCCAGAATCTGGGCCTGAATGGTCACATCCAGGGCGGTGGTGGGTTCATCGGCGATGATCAAGGGCGGGTCGCACATCAACCCCATGGCAATCATCACCCGTTGGCGCAGGCCCCCCGAAAGTTGATGCGGGTATTGCCTTAAGCGGCTGGCGGCGGCGGTTATCCCGACTTTCTCCAATAGGAACACCGCGCGATCCTGGGCTTCCTGCCGGGACACATTTTTATGGGTCAGCAGGGCTTCTTCCAGCTGGTTACCAATAGTATAGCAGGGATTGAGCGAGGTCATGGGCTCTTGAAAAATCATGGCGATTTTTGAGCCGCGGATATCCGCCATCTGGCTTGCGCTGGCATGGTCGAGATCTATGCCATCGAAAAAAATTCGGTCAACGCGCCATTTGGCCTTTTGGGGCAGCAGATTCATCACCGACAGCACGCTCAATGATTTCCCGCAACCTGACTCGCCTACCAGCGCCAGGGTCTTGCCGCGTTCGACGGCAATGTCAACGCCGCGCACCGCATGCAAAACGCCCGCTTCCAATGGAATGTCAACATGCAGTCCCTTAACTTCGAGCAGTGCATTCACTAGCGTCCCTCCGGTGCCGTAATGTCTCGGATCCCGTCACCGAGCAGATTAATGGAAAGTACCAGGGCAAATATGGCTGAGCCCGGTATCATAATCATCCAGGGGCTAAAAAGCATGAACTCCTTGGCCTCGGCCACCATCAAACCCCATGAGGGCAGCGGCGGTTGAACCCCCATACCGAGAAACGACAACCCTGCTTCGATCAATATGGCCCGGGTGATTTCCAAGGTCGCCACCACGATCAGATTGTTCATGATATTGGGCATGATTTCGGAAATAATGATTCTCAGGGTCGAACAGCCCGATGTCTTGGCGGCATTGACATAATCCATCGAGCGCAGCTGTTGCGTTGATGCGCGCATCACCAGGGCAAAGCGGTTCCAAATCATCAAGCCCAGAACCAGCACCACGATCGGCAAAGAACCGCCGACTAAAGCCACCACGGCCAAAGCCACCAGCATAATCGGCAACGCCAGGCGCGTGGTAATAATGGCGCTGACGACCATGTCCACCCGCCCCCCGAAATAACCGGCGGACACCCCCAGGATGGTTCCGATCACCCCCGAAATCAGCATCGCCATCACGCCGATGAGGAGCGAAATACGGGCGCCGTACATGAGACGACTCAGGTAGTCCCGACCCAGATTGTCCGTACCCAGGATGTGATTCCAGGTTCCCTCCTCATGCCAAATGGGACCGGCCAGACGGGCGTCGAGGTCTTGTTCATAAGGATCATGGGGCGTCAGAATCGGCGCCGCAAGCGCCATGATAACGATCAACAGCAAAACCGTTCCCCCGATCAGAAAGCCTGTGTGGCGCTTGGCCTGCCGATAGACCATCTGCATCGGTGTCGGAAAGGTGACTTCTTTAAAAGGACTTGTGGCTTCCATAATTTTTTCTCTTTCTGCCTTTATGAATTTTCCACTTCTACATTTCGTATGACAGATTTAAATTATCCATTTCGATTTATGGGATTCGAGAAAAAAACAGGCTGTTAGACTGTAGACTATTAGCAGCTAACAGCCTACAGCCTGAACACCTAAAAGGCTTTTATTTTGCCCTTATGCGCGGGTCCAGAAAAGCGTTAAACACATCAGCCACCAATGTCATGGTCACATAGATGACGGATAACAACAGCACGATGACCTGAACAACGGGCAGATCCGCACGCTGGATGGATTTAACCGCCAGAAAGCCGATGCCGTTGATGGAAAAAACGTATTCAATCACAAACGCGCCGCCGAGCATAAACCCGAACTGCACAAAGGCCAGCGAAACCACCGGAATAATGGCATTCCGCAAGGCGTGTTTGAACAGGACGCGGGGCATTTTTAATCCCTTGGCCTTGGCGGTGCGAATGTAGTCCGACGCCAATACATCCAGCATACCTGTTCGCGTCAGCCGCATCAGGGATGGCGAGGCGTAATAGCCCAGGGTGACGGCCGGCAGGATGAAATGCAGCCAGGTGTCGTCACCCGAAATCGGCAACCATTGTAATGTGACCCCGAAAAAGATGATCAGCATCAAGCCGAAAAAGAAATTTGGCAGGGCCTGACCAAAGACGGAAATGGTCAGGGCCGTGCGGTCAATCCAGGTATTGGGCCGGATAGCGGCAATGACACCCAAGGGGATCGCCAGGCAGATAGCAAAGGCAAAGGCGCAGGTACCCAGCAGCAGGGTGACACCGATCCGATCACCGATGATCTCCTTTACCGGCATGTTGAAGTAGGGCGACTCGCCGAAATCGCCTCGCAAAGCGCGACCGACCCATTCAACGTATTGAACCAGAATGGGACGATCGAGACCATACTGTTCCCGAATCAACCGAATCTCTTCCGGGCTTGCGTCGGCGCCGGCCAGGGCAATGGCAGGATCTCCCGATAAATTCAGGATCATAAAACTGATAAAGGAGACCGCAACGGCGACCAGAAAAGCCAGGACGATTCGTTTTCCGATGTATATGAGCATTATCTTCGCTCCAAACTTAAAGGGGCTATAAGGGGGCTCGGGATCCGAGTCCCCAGGGGTCATTCTCAAGGATCATTTCCATTTTGCCAGGAAGAAACGCGGCACGGCATCCGGATAAGGCTTGAAATCCAGGTCCTTGGAATAAACATAGTTGGCCACCCAGGTAAACAGGGGCAGCACATAAGCCTGTTCTGCGATCCGCTGCAGCGCTTTTTTATAAACCGCCTTGCGCTTTTCCGGATCGATGATGGAATCGCCCTCTGCGAGCCAGTCACGCACCTGGGGATCCCTTGCGAAATCCACCTCGGTGAAATTGTAAAACCGCCCGGTGATATTGGAGATATCATTGACACCGTACGAGCCCCAGGTAGTAAAGTCAAAGTTGATTTGGTTGCCATAAATTTTTTCCCGCAGGGCCGAATATTTCAGATATTTCAAATTGGCTTTGATACCCACCTTGCGCAAGTAACTGATCATGGCCTCGCCATAGGGGCGATCGCGGTATCCGGTCAACTCAATCTTGAAACCATTGGGATACCCGGCTTCGGCCAGGAGCGCCTTGGCCTTGGCGGGATCGTACTCATATTTCATGACATCGTCGGTGCAACCGAATTGACTAGGGAAACAGTGTGAATGTATCACCCGGGATTGCCCGCCAACCAAATTGCGGCAGATGGAATCACGGTCGATGGCGTGGGCCACCGCCTGCCTCACCTTCAATTTCTGAAAGGGATTCTCGCCAGTCCTTCCGGCGGCATCCATAACCAGCCAGCCCACGCGCATACTTTCGGCCTTGACCACCTGGAGTTTTTTATATTTGGCCATTTTTTCGGCCTGATCCATGGGTACCAGATAGATCCAGTCCAGACCGCCGGTGATCAACTCAGCCGCCATGCTGGTGACTTCCGGAATCGTGCGTTGCACCAGACGGCGGATGGCGGGTCGTCCTTTGGGGCTGTTTTTGTAGTAGCCTTCAAATCTTTCAAAAACGATCTTTCGGCCGATCTCATTTTCCACAACCTTATAAGGACCAGTGCCCACCGGTTTGCGGCCGAAGCCCTTGGACCCCACTTCGGTATAATAGTCCTTGGGATATATGGGCAGATTGCCGGCCAGATATTCCAGGGCCGAGGGAAAGGGTTTCTTCAGGTAAAGCTTCACTTTGTAAGGGCCTGTTTTTTCACAGCGATCGATCCAGTTCACGTTTCGCTGCACCAGGACCTTATTGTCCGGATTGCTCATGAAGTTGAGGGTGAAAACCACATCGTCGGCATCGAATTTCTCGCCGTTATGAAAGGTGACGCCCTGTCGAAGCTCAAATTCCATGGTGGTCGTATCCAGCCACTTGTAGGACTTGGCCAAAAGCGGTTTGTACTCATTGGTGTCCGGATCGCGATATAACAGGTCGTCGCAGATCTGGCGGCTGACGACCATACCCTCACGGGCGGTGTTATAATAGCGATCCAGGGTTTCCAGTTCCTTTTTCCATGAAAAGTAAAGCGTGTCATCTTTTTTCCCCGCCAGAGCCGGTGTCGTAAACATCAAGACCACAGCGATCAGGATTAGGGCCGAAAACACCTGTCTTAAAAGGCATCGTCTCATTTCATTTTCCTCCTTTTCTCTAATGGTTAGTTTTTGTAGAAAAAATAATTAAAAATAGTTATAACTATTATCAGCTAGTGAAATGGCTTTGAAACCGCGAAGAGGTGCAATCTAGATTGCCAATTTGAAATAAATTTACCAGAAATGATTATAATGAAACAATTATACCATTTTGCTATCATTGCCATCTTAAGGTTGTCAACAAAAAAATGATACGATTTAAATACGAATTATACTTCGATGGTTGGCGAGTTAAAAAGGATTTAATTTCAGGTACTTAGATAACGACGGATCGCCTCTATAAATACTTTGACACCGATCTCAAGTACACTTTCGTCTATATTAAAATAAGGTGAGTGTAACGGATATGTCAGGCCTTTTTTTGCGCTGCTACACCCAAAGCGCATGATAGCTCCTGGACAAGCCTGCGTAAAAAGAGAAAAATCTTCCGATGCCATTATAGGATCGAGATAATAAACATTTTCAAATCCGACAACGGATCCGGATACATCATAAAGAAATTCGGCAACCTTGGTATCATTAATTAGGCAGGGTATTCCCTCGTTGATTTGAAGTTCACAGCGCACTTGAAAACTGCTTTCAAGGCCCGAAGCTAATTCATGAAGTCTTTCAAATATTCGCATGCGAACATCTTCTGATAAGGCCCGAATGCTACCTTCCATATATGCTGATTCAGGAATGACATTGCCCACATCACCCGCTACAAATCTGCCGATCGTAGCTACACCTGCATAAGTCGGTTTGATGTTTCTAGCAATAATAGACTGCACCTGGGTAATAAAATGAGCCCCAGCGATGATGGGATCGATACTGTGTTCTGGACGACCTCCATGACCTCCTTTGCCAATAATTTCCAAATTAAAACGATCCGCGGAAGCATACCCCAAGCTCTTAAAATGACCGATTTGTCCGACTTGTAATTCCGGATCCATATGACCAGCGATGATTCGGTTCACATTTGGATTCTTCAAAGCACCTCTTTCGATCATCGCCTTTGCGCCGACGCCACGTTCTTCTGCCGGCTGGAATAAAAATTTTACCTTTCCTTTAAGGGTTTTTATCAAGCCGGATTCCACCAGGTATTTTGCCGTGCCCAATAATATGGTCACACATGCTTCATGACCACAGGCGTGCATTTTTCCGTCAATTCGAGATTTATAGGGAATATCGTTTAGCTCTTGAATTGGCAGGGCATCGATATCCGATCGGAGAGCAATGGTAGGACCATCGGTGGGTCCTTCGATCAATCCGATAACGCCGGTCATTTTCTCAATCCGCTTGGTTTGAATGCCCAAGTCTTCAAGAATACTTGCAATCTTATCGCTGGTGCGGACCTCTTCAAATGCGATTTCGGGGTGCATATGGAAATCACGCCGAACATCCACGAGCCAGTTTGAAAACTTCGAATCAGGTGAGGTCATTTGGTGTTTCTTTTTTTCTTTATAAAACGTAATATTACATCAAGCATTATATTGACATATAAAACTATTGTGTGTTAACTTTTTGGATCATTTATTTCATTAATTAATTAAATGCAACAAAAAGTTTATGAAACCATGACTGAAAAAAATATTATCAAACAAATACGTTCTCTTAGAAAAATGACCCCCAGTGAGCTTAAAATCGCGGAATATTTCTCCCGTTATGAACAAGATCTGGCATTTGAAAATGTCACCTCCATCAGTAAAAACACCGGTGTGAGCAAATCAACCGTTGTTCGATTTCTATCTAGACTTGGGTACAATAAGTTTGCCGACTTCAGAAAAAAGATGCGTAATGAACTTGTTTCCAAACGTGAATCGTTACGATACTTACTCCAAAAAAAGCATCTGGAAAATCGACAGGAGGATATCCTCGGTGAGAACTTTTCATATCTTATGAAAAACCTTCAATACACTCATGCCCAAATCGATCCGCAAAAATTTTTAAATGTTGCGCAAATGCTGATGCAATCTGGATCTCATCTATACATTACCGGTCAGCGAACCTCATATCCCCTGGCCTATCTATTTTATTTGCTCATAGCACGACTTAGACCGGATTCCACCCTGCTTGGGCCTGAGGTATCCATGTTTCCTGACAAGATGACCAGTGTGAGCGCCGATAATGTGCTATTGTCTATATTCAGGGTACCCTACGGGAAACAAACCCTCAAGATATCACAGTATTTTTTCGAGAAAAAAGCCAAAATCATTTTAATTACTGATAGCGAATTTTCACCGGCCTCAGAACTTGCCACGATTCAAATTACCGTGCCTTCCGAAGGATTATCCATTTTTAGAAGCTTCACGGCCGTGACGGCCCTGCTGGAATCATTGAATATCGCCGCATTGAAGTTCTGCAACGAGGAGATGATCGATCGCCTGGAAAAAGGCGAAAAGCTGCTGGGAAATTTTGAGGTTTTCTGCCCGGGTAAAAGTATCGACACCTCGAAAATCAGAAAGCTCAGGGACACCCAGGTATAATACGTTTCCGCGGTTTTAATAGAGAGATATTCTATGGCCACATCTTTGGCGGCTCCAGTGCCGCTGTTCCAAGTATATCAACAGGGCCAACAGGCGGTCCAGAATTAGGGTTTTTTTTCGCAGGGTTCTGGAAGAAAGAAGCTTCATCCCAACAAACCAATTCTTATTGACTATGTTGCCAGTGTAGCAGGTTATCTTGCTGATCAAACGCGTATCTTCTCCATCGGAATCGTTCCCGATAAATTTCAAGATGCACACTTATTGATGCTTGAAGCCCAAGATGAGATAGCAAAGAAAGGAAGAGGCGGAATGGCAGCTAGAGATTTGTATGCTTTTGCTCTTGATATCGTAGAAAGAGCTGGATTGTTAAAAGGGTTTATGGGATATCCACAACCCGTACCTTTTATAGGTCATGGCATCGGCTTACCAATACGCTTAGATATGCTGGTCTATCTTAAATGCATAAAATGATCTAATTCCTACCAGCACAATACTTATTTAATGGCGCTCCTACCCGCAACAGAAGCTTTCCTATATTAAATGACGGATTTGTATATTTTCCTCGAGTGAAAGTCAATGCTGCAATGGAGATTATAGATAGTAATACTTGAACAACAGTCGATAGCTGGCTTTTTGTCTAAACAGAAGACTACAAATGTAAATGGCAACCGGACAATCAATGATGGCTATGAAGACTTGATCAAAGTGACAAATTTTTAATTCAACCGACTTTATGATTAAATCCACAATTCTCGGGTATTTTGAGTAACCACTATGAGAATATGAAACTACGGGTATCCCTGCTGAGCTGGGATATGGTAATATTTTTTTGCCGAAAAATAACCCCACCCAGAAAGGAGATACCCAAATGAACTATATAGGAGCAGATTGCCATATT
>JAQYWI010000168.1 GCA_030145015.1 Desulfobacterales bacterium | reverse complement strand
GAAGTGTGCCGAGCACCAGATAGAGAGGGGCAGGCCAGGCGAGCATGATCGTTAAAGCAGGCAGAGCGGCTTCGTACATTTCGTATTAACCCTATTCTCTATGGCAGCTGACCGCGGAATCTCCTGCGCGTGGACGATGTGTGAGATCGGCCCCGGCTGTGAGAAAGGCGCCTCCTATTTGCGATGTTTGAGAATGACTTCCTTGTATTGTTCGAGCAACTTGATGGCCGCTTCAACCATATCCTCCAATTCTTGAGGTCTCATCGGGTAAGGCGTTGCATTGGCGGCAATCTGTTTTTTCTGAAACTCCGGGTCGTTCGTCGCCTTCCAGAATGCGTCCTGCCAGGTTTGCCTTATGTCATCAGGAAGTCCGGGCGGAGCCGCAACGGGCCGGAGCATCTTGACGACATCCACCAGCTCGGGGTAGCCCAGTTCTGCGATAGTGGGTACGTTAGGGATGAGATCTATGCGTTTTTTTGAATATACCCAGGCGGGGAAAAGATCCTGGGAATCTACGATGCTCTTTTTGAGCGTCGAAAACGGGAACTGTACCCAATCCACATCACCCCTTATACCCGCCAGAATGGCCTCTGTGCTGCCGGAATGGGGTATGTACTTCATTTTTATACCCATTCGTTCAGCGGCAAGCACAGTTCCGAGACCGGCAGTAGATGCCAGTCCTACGGTGCCGGAGGTCACCATGGGCGCCTTTTTTAGCGCTTCAATTGTCTTGTATTTGGATTTGAGGGAAAGAGCCGTGACGTACGTCACTCCGCCTATGTTTCCCAGCCAGGTCGCTTTCCTCAAATCGTATTTTGCTTCGCCTAGAACCTGGGGAAGGGCATTGGCCGGCATGTTGAGGACGGCGATGGTATGACCGTCCGGCTTGGCCCGGTACATTTTGTTGATACCGATCTTCCACTCCCCACCCGGCGCATTTTTGATAATAATGTTGGGATTTCCGGGTAAATACTTGCGGAGGTAGGGTATAATCATTCGTGAAAAAGTGTCGAAGCCGCCTCCCGGGCTTGTGGGTACCACATACGTAATCGTTTTTGAAGGAAATGCCGATTTTGCCGCTGCCTCGTTCGTCGTCAAAACCCATATCGACGCAATAATCGCCAGGCTTAGGCACACGAACCTTAACCATTTTTTACCTATTACCATCGCCATTGGTCTCCTCCTTTATCCGGTTTTGCTTATAATTTCTGGGTTTCAAGAATTTTTTCTTTACCGATACAAACGCCCCGGAAGCGGGCACCGTCACCGGTGGAGTCCTCGCTTCTGGTTCCAACAGGAAATGCAGGTGGCGCCGCTACCCGCGATCGCTCTGAAAAACTTTACTTGGAAAATGATACAAAAGTGTGCGCTAGGGGATTGTATTCACTGTCGGTCACCGCGATCTTGTACGGTTTTCCTGCCATTACCAGTTTTTTGCTGATAAACTGGCCACACTTCCAGATGGTACTCCAGGTGCCCGATTCATCTGCCTTTGGCGCGGGTTCTAAAGCGTAGCCAATATCAGATTCAATGCCATCCTTGGCGGTAAAAACAAGGTTCACCTCCTGCCCTGGTTTAAAACCCTGCCCTTTGATGGTTGTCGTGGCCTTTTTGTCCATCTTGACAGGACTGGTTACCTCCAAGGTGGGAGCCGGTCCTTTAACGCTGCTATCACTATGAGCGCATCCCATGAACACCAGGGACGCCATCATCAATATTGTCAAAATGCTTTTCATGGCGACCTCCTATTCTTTGATACAAGGTTTTGATGAGTCATCTGAATAGAGAAAGCAGATGCCAAAATTAATATAGAAACGTTACTTGATCGAAAATGGTATATTAAATTTGAGTTTTGAATTAATTCGAATGCTGGGACCCGCAAAGAATCCTCAAATAAGGTATAGGAGAAAGGCAGAATTTTTATTCTCTTGGTTTGCCCTCATCTGAAATGTAATTTTGTATCACCGATGCGAACCTATCACCGCTTTTCAGACGCTGTCAACAAAAAGTTGATTTGCGCTATCATACAGATGGAGGTTAACCTTGTCTCTCGGGCTTTTTGATAAATCGAGCAACGCAAGCAGCGGTCAAGCATAACAGCGCGACCAGATAAAAGGCAAATTGGATTCCAAAGGCATCCGCTAGAAATCCACCCAGGAGAGGTGATATGGCGGAGATGGCCTGATTCCATGTAAACACATAGCTGACTGTCGTTGCACCGATCTCAGGAGGCGTGACGTCGAGTGCAAAGGCAAAAATGATTGGCCTGAGAGAGTAATGAAAGAATCCGAGAAAAGCCATACAAACCATCAAGGGTATTCCCGCTGGTACCCGGGTGAGTGCAATGATGGACAGCCCGCTGAGCATTAAACTTATCCAAAGTATAGATCGCCTGCCAATTTGATCGGATAGCCAGCCCATGGCAGGTTCTGGAAGCGTGGACGAAAAGGTGAGAATGGAAAGATAAAATCCGACCCACGCTGGATTGAGGCCAATTTGATCGGCCAGATAAAGAGGGAAAAAGGTTTCGATCCCCCTTTGCCCCATGGTTCGCAGCGCGGAGACCACTGAAATAAGCAGAAGCGCCCTGTTCCTCAAAAGCTTGCTGCGAACCAATTCCCATAAGGCGGCTCGGCCCTTCTTGACAGAATCAAAGTTTCCCAGCTTAGGTAGAGCGAGGATCAACATTAATGCGGCTATTGCGGACAGGGCCATGTGAGATTTTATTGCAGTTCGCCATCCAAGGTATGTTATCAGCAATCCAACAACAACGGGTGACACGGATTGTCCTATGTTTGCAGCCGCTCCATGAATGCCCAATGCGAAGCCTCTCCGCTCTGGATAGGCTTCGGAAAGGATACTCATAGATGGTGCATGCCAAAGGTTATTGAAAAGAGCAGCCAAGGGGAACAGGACAAGCAGGAGGGCGTAAGCATGGGCGAATCCTACCGAAAGCCAACACGTCCCCAGGCCGATGGTGCTGGTAATCAGTATGAGATCGCGTTTTCCGATGAGATCTACGATAATACCGGAGGTGCTATTGCCCACGGCGCCGGCCAGCGATGTGAGCGAAATCATGAAACCCACTTCGGTAAAGCTCAGCATGAAGTCCTTTTTAATGAGCGGAAGAACAAGCATGAATACGCCAATGTACCAGTGGCTCACCAAATGACCAAAGGACATCAAGACCAATGTTTTCGTTCTATGCAGATGCTGATTTTTTCTATTCATGCCATTCGTATCCTATATCAAAATCTGCTTTTCCCGTTTTGTGGCGCCGATATCCGAATACCAATTTTGCTTTGGTTGTTGGCTGCAGGCGGGCGTATTGGTGACTGTTGAGAATGGAAAGGTGGTGAAACTTAAAGGCGAGCCCGGATTGGAGCGCCACCTGTTCGTATTCTGAGCTTAGTTAATAGCGCCAGGGTTCCGGATTAATTCCGGGGCGATCGGGATATTTGGATGCAATCTCTAAAACATTAGGATGATCCAGGGCCGTTAAATAACCGCGATCGTGGACGATCGTATCACCGACACGAAATGTTGCCGTCCGAATGTCTCCGGTACAATGCATCCAGTATGGATAATCGGGTGTCGCAGGAGGCGCGCCAATATGAACATGAATATTGGAACTGTGCGCATGTTCGATTAAGCGTCGATATAGCGTGTTCGGGCATTGATGCGGTCCGATAAAGGCCTGCGGATGGACACCGAAATGCAAACACTTAAAATCGAATACACCCTCGCCCACACGGTCAACCATAGTGGATAAAAACTGGTTCAATGCATCTGCCTCGGCGCCACCTTCAATTTTTATAATCCGGCCCTTTTCAATATTTAATCGGATCGGTTTTTTAAAGTATGGAGAAATGCCGATATAGCGGGACCACCAGCTCAGCATACGATCAAATATAAAAGTACCGGATGTGTCTGATAGATAGATCGGGGGAACCACCCATTCGGGCCAGGGCCGGTAGGCACCCGCTTCTTCCCGTCGTATGGTATAGTTGCGAAACCAGGGATGATTGGGATTGTACGGCGGCTCGATCCGTCCCTCCAGGTGGGTTCCATTATCATCCGTTAATTGCCAGGACACTCCCGCCTCAAAAGGGACGGCGGCCTGGTAACGGATTTCGCTTACCAATTCATATGGCGTTTGAGCCCAGGCGGTGCAAAGCAGCGGCGCCGTCGTTGCCATATTGCGGACCATGATAATTTTGTTTTCCCAAAGGAATTGCTTTAATTCGACCATCTCTTCAAACACGAGGTCATAAGAGTGGTTGATAAAAATGTCGCATGCCGTAATGGCTGCCTTTACGACGGGAGGTATTCTCCAGGTGTGGGGCTTTGACGATTCATCTATCCAAAGAACCGAAGCATTGGCTCCGCGTTGCTGAATCGCATTTTGAATCCAGCATATGGCAGTTTCATCAACAAGATTGTCGCCCCCATAAAGCCCGTCGATTTGGGCGAGCAGTAAAACCTCCTGGCCCTCTTGGATTTTGGCACAATGGTCAAGCAAATCGTTTATCGCCACTGTAGCCCCACGGGTTATAGATTGGCTAATCGTCATAGACGCCACCTTTATTTATTGGGTTCGGTAAACATCCGCAGATTATCCGGATTTTCGCTGATAAAATTCTTAAATAAAAAATATCCGCAGATTACGCAGATTACACGGATGAATATTATAAAAAATGAGAGATAAAAAGAGTTATGCGATATGCTTAAGATCAATCGAGATCTGCGAGTTAAATCGAACTACTTATTTCTATTTCTCGCCTGTTCGATCAGTTCAACCAGACTGGCGATTTTCGGTTTGGGTTTGGCGGCCATCAACCGGTTGAACTGATCTTCAGGCAATTTTTTCTTTAAATACTGCACGACATCAAAGTATTCCCACCAGCAGTCCAGAATTTTGAAGCAGGGATGCTGTTCGTCGTCGCAGACCTCGCAGTATTCAAAGGGTACGGGGTTGCCCAGTCGCGGGCATCTCCGTATCAGTTTTTTGTTAGATTCTTCCATGCGACTTTCAGGTAGAAGGTTCAAGCCTTAATGGCTTTTGATAAGCTCCGGCTTGGGATATTGTTCAAGAATTTTTTCGGCTTCTTCAATTTCTTTGGCCGGGTATTCATAATCGGTCAGGTTACCCGACAAGTACTGCTCATAAGCGCCCAGGTCAATCAACCCGTGGCCACTGAAATTAAACAGAATAACCTTTTCTTTGCCTTCTTCTTTGCACTTTTTGGCGACATCGACCACACAGGCCAGCGCATGGTTGGTTTCGGGAGCGGAGATAAAGCCTTCTGTCCGGGCAACCAGCATTCCGGCCTCATAGGTGGCCAGCTGCGGATACGCCTTCGGCTCTAAAATTCCCTCGGTGATTAACTGGCTTACCTGAGGCGCCATTCCGTGATAGCGCAGCCCGCCGGCGTGGAAAGGCGGTGGCACAAAGGTATGGCCCAGGCTGTGCATGGGCAGCAGCGGCGTCATGCCGATGGTATCCCCGTGGTCATAGGCAAATGGCGCCCGGGTCATGGTGGGGCAGGCTGCCGGTTCAACCGGATGAATGTCGATTTCTTTGCCGTTGAATTTATCATAGACAAAGGGGAATGCCAGGCCGGCAAAATTGCTGCCGCCGCCGGCACATCCAATGATTACATCGGGATACTCGCCGATTTTTTCCATCTGTTTTTTGGCTTCCAGGCCGATGATGGATTGATGCATCATTACATGATTGAGAACGCTTCCCAGGGAATAGCGGGTTTCTCCGGACTCATCGGTCACGGCGGCCTCAATTGCTTCACTGATGGCAATGCCAAGACTGCCGGGTGTGTCCGGATGCTGTTCGAGGATTTGTTGTCCGGCCTTGGTCTCGGTGCTGGGGCTGGCAATGCAGTTAGCTCCCCAGACGGCCATCATGGTCTTGCGATACGGTTTTTGGTCAAAGCTGATGCGAACCATAAACACTTTGCATTCCAGGCCATACTGGGAACAGGCAAAGGCCAGGGCACTGCCCCACTGACCGGCGCCGGTTTCAGTGGTCAACTTCTTGATGCCGAATTCCTTATTGTAATATGCCTGGGCCACAGCCGTGTTGGGCTTATGGCTTCCGGGAGGGCTGACACCTTCGTATTTATAATATATTCTCGCAGGGGTATCCAATGCCTTTTCAAGGGCATAGGCTCTGACCATTGGAGATGGGCGCCAGATATTTAAAACTTCCAAAATCCCTTCAGGAATATCGATCCATCTTTCCGTACTGACTTCCTGTTCGATCAGGTTCATCGGGAAAACCGGAGCCAGCATATCTGGCGTTACCGGGCCTTCCGGACCCATAGGCGGGTTCATTTTGATATCGGCGTTAATATTATACCATTGGCGCGGGATTTCATCTTCACTTAGAAATATCTTTTTTTTCTTCATAACACCCTCCTTGCTGATTGATTGACGGTCCGTGGTTGACACAACTTAAGAAATTAAGAATCTTAAATTGCAGGGAAAATGATAAATTTTAATTTCTGAAATGAGTTCATTTGCTGGCTTGACTTCATTTCGTACACGGTATACAAAATTCAGTCAAGCAATAATTAGCCCGCACAGGCTAAGGGGCTTATTAGAGTGCCTATGCGTAAATCCATCAAACTGTAGGGGGAGCAACATGCCAAATAGAATTTTCAATTTCTCAGCCGGACCTTGTACACTGCCGCTTTCGGCCCTGGAAAAAGCGCAAACCGATTTTGTTGACTACCAGGGAGCGGGGATGTCTCTAATCGAGATGAGCCACCGGGGCAAGCATTACGACGAGGTGCACTACGAGGCCATGGCCAATATCCGCGAGGTGCTGAATGTGCCTGAAAGCCACGATGTTCTTTTAATACAGGGCGGCGCCACCCTGCAGTTTGCAATGGTGCCCATGAACCTTATGGCCGATGGCAAAACCGCAGAATTTATCATTACCGGAACCTGGGTCAAAAAAGCGATCGCCGACGCCGAAAAAATAGGGCCGACGCGTATTATCTGGACCGGTGAGACAGAAAATTTCACGCGGATTCCCGCCGGAGACGAGTATACGGCGGGAAACGACGCCGTTTATCTCCACATTTGCGGCAACGAGACCATCGGTGGAATTGAGTATCATGCGTATCCGAATTCGGGCGGGGTGCCCCTGGTTGCAGACATGTCTTCGCATATCATGTCACGGCCGATCGAATGGAGTAAACTCCAGCTAGCTTTTGCCGGCGCCCAGAAGAATTTGGGCCCCGCCGGCCTGGCGCTTGTGGTCATACACAAAGATCTGCTGGAGAAATGCAAAGACGGTCTGCCGGCGTATCTTTCTTATAAAACGCATGCCGGTAAAGACTCGCGTTACAACACACCACCCGTTTTTTCGATTTACATGATGAAGCTCACACTGGACTGGGTAAAATCCGCGGGCGGGCTGGCCGAAATGGAAAAACGGGCGATTGCACGTTCCAGCGCGCTTTACAATACCATCGACAGCTTAGATGGTTGGTACCGCTGCCCGGCGGACAAAGAATCCCGCTCCCGGATGAATGTCTGTTTTCGCCTGCCGACGGAAGAACTGGAGGCCAGGTTCATCGCCGAGGCCCTCGAAGAAAACTTTTCAGGATTAAAAGGCCATAGCTCTGTTGGCGGCTGCCGGGCCTCGATGTACAATGCCATGCCGGTTGAAGGTGCCGAAAGGCTGGCTGAATTTATGGTGAAGTTCAAGAAGAAGAACGCCTAGTCAAAGGATCAGAGACTTGTTGGATTAATTTTATTGGTCTTATTGGTTGGATTGGTTGGCTTATAACGAACCAATTGAACAAATTAAACCAATTAAACAAATGTAACGTTTGCCAACTGGATGAAATCTGACAGAGGCTAATCGATATCAGGCAAGATGTCGTGCGACAGGCCCAGGCCGTCAACCATAATAGAGCTGTAGATTTCAAAAACCCGGTCTTTAATCTCTTCTTTCGTGTCGGGGGGGGTCTGCGCGATCATGATACCGCTTTTGAGGATACAGGCCTGAATGTCCCGGGACGGGTTGAAAGTGGTACCGAGCTGACCGACCGATTGAATCGGAAAACGTCTTTTTTTTAAGAGTCGGCCCAGTTTTTTAAGGTCAATTGTGACCCTGTCTTTTGGAGAAAGAACAAAATTTCGGCGTCCGTCCCGGGCACAGGTTTCTTCGAAAAGACGGTCTGTTATTTTCTCCGGCAAACCATCCGGTTGCGCACCGCATACCCTGCAGCTGTCCACGGCTTGCATGTCTAACGTTTTGAATTCAAATTCTCTCAGATCAATATAGAACAATTTGTTAAAAAGTTTTGGTTCCTGACCGATTATTAATCGCACGGCTTCTGAAACCTGAATGGAAGAAACGATACCCAGCACAGATGGATGAACTCCGACTACCCCGCAGACCGGCAGGTCTTCATCGGTGAGTCCGGGCATGAAGCATTCCAGGCAAAACGTTTGGCCGGGCATTAAGGTCGACACATTACCAAAGGCTTCTATGGCCGCTCCGAATACATAAGGAATCTTAAGTTTGTTACAGGTGCGGTTTACCAGATAACGGGGCTCCGGTCTGTCCAGTCCGTCGATGATCACATCCATGCCTCCGATGATAGCCTCAGCGTTGTATGAATTGAGAGACTCGGGAATCGGATCTATCTTTACATCGGGGTTGAGTTTATTTAACTTTTGCCGGGCGATCTCAACCTTTGGCAGGCCGACGCAATCCGCATCATAAAGGTGCTGTCGGTGAAGGTCGGAGCGGGACACAATATCCCGATCAACGATGCGCAGGGACCCAATGCCCATGCCGACAAGTTTTGTGGCAATCGGGGCGCCGAGGCCGCCCACGCCAACCAGGCATGCCCTGGCATTGCGGAGTTTGAGTTGTCCGTCATAGCCGATATCGGCCAGCACAATCTGCCTCGAATAGGTTTCCATTTCTCTGTCGGTCAGTTCTTTTGACATATTAATCTCACATTTCTCATTTACAGTATCAAATCTTCAATGAGTGAAGCTAGATCCATAAAGTCGATCTGCATCTCTTTTTGCAGATCTCTTTTTTGACCCGCTGTAGCGGAAGTTCCGAAACGCACATTGATATTGATATTCTTTTTTTGGCAGTACGTTTCAAGGGAAGGCTTGGTCATACTGCCGATCAGAAATGCATCGGCCTTTGTTCCCCATTCAAAGTGAGGACCGTCTCCGCCGCTATCTCCCATAAGGATGATTTGATTGAAAGAGATATTAAAAAAACGGACGGCTGCTTCGGTGTTTTTGCCTTTATCCTTAATCTCAAAAAGATTGTAGATAACATTAGGATCACTGTCTTGTTGCGGATAACGAATCATGGGGTGGGCGGAAAGTGCCGAAACCCGTGGCAGGAGGCCTTTCGCAAAAACCCGTTGAAAATAGCCTGCCATACCGGTGGTGTTGATCATAAAAAGAATATCTTTACTTAAACACCATTCGATGAGTTCCGATACACCTTTGTATGTCGAGAAGGAATTTCCCAGATACGCATCCATTTGTTCCGGTGTAAGTGCAGCCGGCAGCAGGGTCTGAATCTTATGGGCGGCTTCTCCCAAAGAAATAATGTTGCTTGTATATTGCTTGAAAATCGTTTCTAATTCGGTGGTTAATTGCGGGTAGTTAAAAGAAATGCAATCAAAGGGACTGCATGGTGCCAGGCATTCACTCCAGTCCGATGAAACCAGAGCTTTATATATTTTATTTTTGGTTTGCATTTGAATAATTTTGTTAGCTTTTTATGAAATGAAAAACAAGATCCAATTCGGCCCTTGATTTTTGACTTTATCCGGAAAACGTATAATCTTATCTCAGATAGCAAATTTAAGAAAGGGCTTAAATCTTGGCCAAAAAAGATGATTACAAGAAATTAGCTGTGAATTATTTTGATTACCTTGCCGAGCGCTTTCCGGTGATGTGCGCCAGCGATGAATTTGACTTTCTGCCCAGAGCCGAAAATGCCAGCAGGCACTATGATAAGCTGGATAAATTAGATGCAGTCGCGATTGAGGAAGCCATCGATAAGTTAAAGCAATTTCAAAAGGGCTTTGCTCTCACCAATGATGAAGACGGTGATCTTGATAATCTCATCGACCTTAATTTGTTACAGGCCAATGCAGCCGGTATTTTAATCGAGCTGGATACCAAACGTTCCTGGCAGTACAATCCGCTGTTGTATTTAAAAATTGCATTTATCGGTCTGGATCATGCCTTGATAAAACCCGCCGTGGATTCCGATGAGGTCCGGGAAAGGGCGTTTGCGCGTCTGTCCGCTATACCTGAAATTCTGGGGCAGGGGATGGACAATATCCGCTTAGTGCCGGAAACCTATTACCAGGCGTCATTGATGATGGCGGCAGACTGTAAAGAATATTTACTCGAAATCGGCAACGATTCATCAAGGACATTTTTAAAACAGCATGAAGGGATGTTTACCAAAAATCTGGAAACTGCTCTGACCTCGCTTGAAGCCATGGTGCAGTTTTTAAAATCCAAGTCCCCCGAGCCCGATCGGCGATTTGCGGTTACCACGCTTGAAGACTCATTGAAAAACCATTTCTTATCAAAACGAACTCCGGATGAAATATTTGCGATAGCCAGAGAAGAATGGAGTGAAATTTTAGGGCAATTAAAAAAGCTCCAGTCACAAATAGCGCCGAATAAAACCTGGGAAGAGCTGTATCACGCATATCGACCCGTTCAAGGGAAGCAAGCCGAAATCATCGCCCTTTACGGCCAAGAGATCGATAGCCTGCGCACATTCTTCGGTCGCAACGGTTTTAATGAAAAATTTCTGAGTGCACCCATTGAGATTGATTACACGCCGACCTATTTGAAATCCGTGCGCGGTTCAGCTTCTTTTGCGGCTGCATTTAGCCGCGATCCACAGGAAGAAAGTTACTTCTATATTTCCAGTCATTTCCCGCGGCACGGCAGCGAAGAAACCGGCAATCACCTTCAAAAGCGCCTAAATCGCGAATATAAAATGCTTACCGCTCATGAAACCATTCCGGGACATCATTTTCTGGATTCTATTCGAAGAAGTCTAAAAAATCCGATTCGCCGGCAGATCGAATCGCCCCTTTTTTATGAAGGCTGGGCTTCCTATGCAGAATCCATGTTGATCGAATATGGTTATTTAGACGATCCCCTGGAACTACTCGTCAGCCTCAAGCGAAATCTCTGGCGTTCGGCGCGTTGCCAGATCGATGTTGGCCCGACACTCGGCAAGCTTACCGAAAAAGATGCGCTTAATTTACTGAAACGATGCGGATTTGCATCGCAGGAAGCTTCCCGACAGCTGGATCGTTTTCGTCTAAACCCGGGGTATCAGTTATGCTATTGTTACGGCAGTAGTGAATTTAAACAATTAAAGCAGAAATACGGCCACCGTTTGGAAGGAAAGGATTTTCACAACTTTGTTTTGGAAGGTGGAGAAATACCGTTTCATCTGATTGCCAGGCGGTTTGAAATTCTTCATCAGCCCCGTGAATATTCTTAAAGTATTAATTGAAAAAAATGAAATAATATTCTGATAATAAACCATATCATGAGTTTTGAACACATTTTAGAGCCGCCCCGCCGCCTGCAATATGCCTGGGACCGGATGCAGCCCGAAAATATGGAACTGCGTATACTCAAAATGGGGGAAACCTATTCTGTCGGTCCGCTTGGCGAAGATCAGTGTACGGAGGATTGTGATTAATTGTGATGACTTAAATACGATATTCGGGCAAGCCTGGAGTGATGGAGTACAGGATCACAAGTTGACACCTTTTTGAGATCATTGTAGGCTATTTGAAAAATCGAAATGAAGCAACCGACGACAACTTTAACTGGAGGCTATATCATGAAAATTAGTGAA
>JAQYWI010000038.1 GCA_030145015.1 Desulfobacterales bacterium | reverse complement strand
CAGGTACTGGAACTGGGGATGCTTATCGCCGGAAGTGAAGATGCTTATAGGGAGCGGCCCCTCATTAATCATCATTGCTGCCCGATCGTATCGCCGCTGACCATGGACGTACAAATCACCGAACAGATGATCTATCTGATCGAGAAAAAGCTGCCTGTATATAGTACGTTTGCACCCAACGGCGGTATGACCTCACCGATGAGTCTGCTCGGCACCTTGACGCTCGCAAACGCTGAGTTTCTGGCATTGGGCGTACTGATGCAGATGGTCCGGCCCGAAACACCTCTGATTTATGCGGTTTTGTCTACTATTGCGGATATGCGTGATGGCAGCTACGCACCGGGAGGCATCGAAACCGGAATTCTGCAAATGGCACACTGCCAGATGGCGCGGTTTTACAATGTTCCTTGCGGCGGCTACGTCGGTTTGACCAATGCCCACCTGAATGACGCCGAATCAGGTTATGAAACCGGGATGAGCACCACAGGGGCGTTGCTCGGCGGGGCGGATATGTTTAACATGGGAGGGCTTTTAGACAGTCTCATGAGCTTTGATTTTGCCAAAGCGGTTATTGATAGTGAAATTAGCCTTATGCTCAAACGCATGCATCGTGGTTTAGAGTTTAGTATAGAGAATCTTTCTCTTGATGTGATCGCCAAAGTTGGGCCCGGCGGAACCTATATGGAAGAAGCCGATACATTTGAGCGCATGCGCACAACTGCGGTTTTGCCCAAAATAGCAAATCGCGAAATGCGCAGCGTCTGGCACGATAAGGGCAGCCCCGACGCCCAGGCCAGAGCCCTCAATGAGGCCAGAGAAATCCTGACAGGTGATAATCCTGCAGTTTTTTCGGAAGATGTCGATTCGAGGATCCGGTCCCGGTTTAAGGGATTAGTGGAGGGTAATGCCCGATGGCAGAGCTAAAACCAATGATGAATACAGTTGCGGTGCGGATTTTATGAACGCGCTGGTCATGTTCGACTATGATGGGGTCATTGTCGACTCCTTTGAACTATTTAGTGCATGCTTTATGAAGGCCTGCCATCAAAATAAATTTTATAAGCTGAATTCCCGCGAGAAGGTCCTGGCCTTATTTGAAACCAATATATTTGAAGCCATGCTGGATTTTGGGCTGGATGAAAATTCGATCAATCGGATCTTAGAGACCTTCAAATCTGATATAGATGCATATCAAAACGATCTGAGAATGTTCGACGGTATGCCGGATACCTTAAAGAAGATTTCAGAAAATAATAAAATTGTCATTATCACCTCCAATGTGACTGGGGCGGCAAAGCGATTTTTGCAAAACAACGGTGTCAGCTGTTTTGAAGATGTGCTGGGCGCCGAAAAGGAAAAAAGCAAAGTAAAAAAGATCCGGCAAACAATGGCGCGATATCCGGGGTTGCCGGCATATTACATCGGAGATACCAAGGGGGATATGATTGAAGGCCGCAAAGCCGGAGCCATAACCGTAGCGGCCTTATGGGGCTGGCATGCTGTCAAAAAATTAGAAGAGGGTTCTCCCGATCATCTCGTTCCCTCGCCCAAAGCGCTATTAGATCTGCTGGACTGAATTTAACGCAATTGAATCAGAAGCCTTCCGCTCCTCCACAGGTTGTATATCTTCCTATTTTTCTATATCGGCTAAGCAATTTTCGATAATATCAAGTGCATGATCCATTTCTTCTTTGGTGATGATCAGCGCCGGAGTGAGCGTGATAATGTTTCCCATGGTGATCTTAAAACTCAACCCTTTTGAAAGGCAGGCGTACATGACGGCCTCGGCTTCCTCGGCGGCGCGTGCGCGCGTTTTTTGATCTTTGACCAGTTCAATTCCGAGGAAGAGCCCCAGTCCGCGCACATCACCGATCAAGGCGTGACGTTCCTTCATTTCTTTCAGGCGGTCCAGTGAATACAGCCCCAGGCTACGCGCATGTTCCACCAGTTTGTTGTTTTCGATATACTCAATGGCGGCCAATGCAGCGGCACAGGCCACCGGATTTTTTTCGTGGGTGTAATGCCCTAAAGCCCGCTCTGCGGCAACATCCAGGTCTTCGTGAGCGATGATTCCGGCGATAGGCAAGATGCCACCTCCCAGTCCTTTGCCCAGCACGACAATATCCGGGGTAATTCCGAAATTTTCAAAAGTAAACATCTTACCGGTGCGGCCAAGGGCGTGCGGAATTTCATCAAAAATTAACAGGGCACCATGTTTATCACAGGCCTGTCGAATTTTTTGCCAGTATTCAGGCCTGGGGATATAGGGGGTGCTGCGGATGGGTTCGGCAATGACGGCGGCAACGTCACCTTCCTTTTCAAGAATGTATTCGACGTAATCGGCACATACCAGGTCGCATCCGCCGCGGTTGTGGCAGCCAAACACACAGCGATATTCATCGGCCGGTGGTACATGCTCTGTGCCGGAAAGCAGAGGGCCCATGTTTTGACGAAAGACGGCTTCGCCGCCGATGGATATGGTCTCCAATGTAGCGCCGTGAAAGGAATCCCACATGGATATGGTTTTATGTCTCCCGGTGGCGATCCTCGCCAGTTTAAGTGCAATACCGACGGCTTCCGCCCCTCCCGGGCAGAACAAGGATTTATTCAATTGACCCGGAGCGATTTCAGCCAGTTTTCGGGCCAGATCCACTGCGGTTTGATTGGTGTATCGTCGGGTGCAGAATGAAAGCGCATCGAGCTGTTTTTTAACGGCGGCAATGACCTCGGGATTGCCGAAGCCGACCTGGTGGACATTGTTCCCATGAAAGTCCATGTAACGTCTACCCTCAAGGTCTTCAATATAAATACCCTCGCAAGCTTGCATCGTGTTTAGACACGGGGTTGAAAGGGATTGTTTTAGAAAATAGCGGGCATCTTCGTCCAGCAGCGCACGGCTTTTCGTGTCCAGATGTTCTTTTTGCCAGGCCTCCCGTTGCAGAGAAATATTAATGTCGCCTTCTGACTTATGCAGTTTCGCCATATTCGGGCCTCTTTTGCAGGTATTGACCGTAGCCTATAAATTTTTATCTATTTCAGATCAATTAAGTCAAGTGAATTATTTTTAGCTTGATTTGGTCCGATTGCCTGAATACAGTATCAATATATCAGGCAGTTACTTACTTGAGGGATCGGGGAGTTTTTTATTCAAACCTTGTCATGCCCGCGCAGGCAGGGGCGGGCATGACGGGAAAAACTCCCCGACTGCTCACTTATTTCGGCAGGAGAAATTCGCATGCAAAGAGAGAAACGGTTTGAACGTGAACAGGGCGATATCAATTTAACCCCCAACCGCAGAAAATTCTGGGAACGGAACCTATCAGGACAGGCCAAAAGATGGTTCGAGGAAGATGCCAAATATTTTCTTCACCAAAGCCTTTCCACTCCGGTGCTGAATGTCATCTCTAAGGCCCAGGGCATCTATCTGGAAGACCTGGATGGGAAACAATATATCGACATGCACGGCAACGGTGTTCACAATGCCGGCTTCAACAATCCGCAAGTCGTCAAGGCTCTGAAAAAAAAGCTGGACGAGGCCATGGCCTTTTGCCCCAGAAGATATACGAATGTAGCCGCGATCGAGCTTGCAAAAAAACTGGCCGAGATCACCCCCGGCGACTTGTGCCGATCGCTCTTTTGTCCCGGTGGATCCGAAGCCATTGAAATGGCAAGCATGCTGGCCAAACAGGTGACCGGTCGTTTTAAGACAATCTCGTTCTGGGATTCGTTTCACGGCGCCGGTTTCGGAGCGGCCAGTGTTGGAGGGGAGGAGCATTTTAGCGGGGGCCTGGGGCCAATGGTTCCGGGAGCCTTTCATGTCGAGTTTCCCAATTATTACCGCAATCCATGGGGTTTTAACAACCAGGAGGATGTGGATGCCGAATGCCTGCGGCAAATCGAAGTCGTATTGCAAAGAGAACCGGAAATGGCCGCCATCATCGCTGAGCCCATCTCAGCCACCCCGGCGGTGCCGACGCCAAGATACTGGCAGGGGGTCAAAAAACTATGCGAAGACTATGGCGCTTTGTTAATATTTGATGAAATCATCGAAGGCTTTGGTCGCACCGGTAAGATGTTTGCCAGTGAATACTATGTCACACCGGATGTTTTGGTGCTGGGCAAATCATTGGGCGGCGGCCTGCTCCCGTTTGCCGGGATTGTAACCCACGAAAAATATAATAACTGTCAGCATCGGTCGATCGGGCATTATACCCATGAAAAAAATGCCCTGTGCGCCGCTACGGCGATAGCCGAGATAGACTATCTGGAAAAACACAAACTTTGCCAACATGCGGCTGAACTTGGCCGATACACACTAAAAAAATTGGACGACATGAAAGATAAACACCCGTTGATCGGAGATATAACGGGGGTAGGGCTGCATATCGGGATCGATCTGGTGATCGATCCCAAAACAAAAGAACGCGCTGTGGATGAGGCCGAAATCATTATGTTCAAATGCCTTGAAAAGGGCTTGTCTTTTAAAACCATTGAGGGCAATGTCATCACCTTAAGACCGGCCCTGGTCATTACTCAGGAAGAAATGGACCGCGCACTAAGTATTCTAGAGGCGGCGATAGGCGAAGTCGAATACGGGAAAAAGTACTAGGGAGCCTTAAAAATTCTTATTGACACCGAAATTCGGCTGAATCACTATAGATCTTTTGGGTCGAAGATTATATCCTTTGGAGTTAGCGGGATTTTAAAAACCGGCGCAAATGGAGCGGAGGTGCAAGCGCTATCGAACCGATACTTCTCTTAATATTAGGTGCCGGCGCGTATGTCGGGTGGAACGTCGGAGCAAATGACACGGCCAATTGTGTGGGCACCTCGGTGGGTTGCGGATTAATTTCTTTTAGAAATGCTGTAATTCTGGTAGTCATTTTTTCTATTTTGGGCGCCTTCTTGCAGGGTCAATATGTAATGAAAACCATCGGCAAGGGGATTGTCAAAACAGATCTGAGCTATCTGGCTGTTATTATCGCGCTGGTCTGTTCCGGTTTTTTTGTTACCCTGGCAACATTTTTTCAAATCCCGACATCCACCTCCCAGGCCATTGTCGGGGGTGTTGTTGGTATCGGTCTTGCCGTTAATGCTGAAGTGGATTTTGCAAAATTAATCGTTATTGCAGAAAGCTGGGTTATTTGCCCTGTTATGGTTATGGCGCTGTCGTTTGGCTTGATGCATCTGATAAGATTTATCCTCCGCAGATTTGAAACCGGTTCATTTCTTTTTCAAAATGCGATGGGTTGGTTGGCGATCGGTTCGGCATGTTACATTGCTTTTTCGATGGGCGCCAACAATGCGGGTAATGCCGTGGGTCCGATTGCGAATCTTGGGATCTTGCATCCGAAGCTTCTGCTTCTTATGGGGGGCATAAGTATAGCTGTTGGGGCGGCAACCTATGGAAAAAAAGTTGCGGACACCGTCGGCAAGGGCATAACCCCCTTAGATATTCCCGGCGCATTTGTTGCGCAAATATCGTCTGCTTTTGGTATGCATTTCTTTTCGGTGCTCGGTATTCCGATATCGACTTCGTCAGCTATTGTCGGTGCTGTTGTAGGGGTCGGGTTCGTGAAAGGTATGAAAGCCATCAGCAAAAGAACAATTATGACAATTCTTTTAGGTTGGTTGTTGACGCCAACTTTTGCAGCAGTAGCGTCTTTTTTGATGTATAAATTAATTAAAATCGTTTTCGCATAAATAGGAGTGATTATGGCAATTTTTAAAAAGGAAAAAGCTGTTATCGAGCTTATTATAAAGCACCTTGATATGGTGGAGGATTGCGTGAATGCCAGTCTCAAAGCGGGAGAATATTATTTACAGGCTGACATAAGCCAGGCAAAGGGCCACGCTCGCAATTCTCGAAGTTTTGAGTCACAAGCCGACTTAATCCGTCATGACATTCGGGATAAACTCTATTCCGGGGCTTATTTACCCCACTTGCGAGAGGATATCTATAAACTGGTCGAAAGTATCGACAAGGTGGGCAATGCCGCCGAAGCCTGCTGTGATTTTATCCTGAACCAGCGTCCGGCGGTTCCTAAGGAAATGGAATCCCATTTCCTTGCGGTAACCCGGGTGTCATTAGGGATTATCGTTTCCCTCAAACTGGCGGTCCTGTGCTATCTTAAAGGCGACTGCAAGATCGAAACGGTGCGCGACCACACCAGAGAAATCGGCCTCCAGGAATCACAGGTGGATAAACTTGAATGGGATTTGACCAAAGAAATTTTTATATCGGGAATGGATTTTGCCCACAAGCTCCATTTGAAACTCTGTCTGGATTCGATCGTGGAGGTTTCAGACCGGGCCGAAGATGCCGGCGATCAGCTCGAACTGGCTACCCTAAAATCCATGGCATAAAGAAAGGTGTTATTCGTTACGCGTTATTTGTTATTGGGTGTTTATTGATGAAGACATCCGAAGACTTAAGCGCTTTCGATTTCTTATATTATCACTATTTTTAAAAACCTGCCGTTAAATCACTTCCGCTTCCGTGAACCGCTTGATTTCTTTTTCAGAGTATCCGAGCTCCTTCAAGATCGAGGCGGTGCTTTTTCCAAAATCCACAGCCTCGCTGCGGACGGATCCGGGAGTCGCGCTCAATTTAACCGGCACCCCGATGGCCGATTGCGTTTCTCCGGTTTTTCCCTTTAATTCTAAGATCATCTCGCGTTGCCGGAAAAGCGGATCATCCAGGACTTCAGAAAGGGTTTGAACCTTACCCCAACATATTTCCAGATGCGCCAGCTCGGCATCCCATTCCTCCAGGGTCTTGCTTTTAAAGGTAGAACGCATAAAATCCAAAATTTCCTCACGGCGGCTATCATCGTACTGGAGGGTTGCATATTCGGCAACGCCCAGGTGATCGCATAGTCTTTTCCAGAATCGATTCTCCACAGCGCCAATGGATAGAAACCGTCCGTCGGCTGTTTCGTAAGTGTTGTAGCAGGCGTAACGATGAGAGAGCACGGCATCCGCACGCCCGGGGTCTTTGCCGGTCAGTTGTTGAAAATAAAGCGCTATGGGCAAAAAGCCGACCATGCCGTCGGTCATGGAGATGTCGATATATTGACCTTTGCCGGTTTTTTCACGGGCAAAGAGGGCCAGCAGAATTCCGATAGCGGCGTTCATGCCGCCGGCGGCGATGTCGGCGATCTGGATTCCCGGAATCGAAGGAGGGCGATCGGGCTCACCCATAAGATTCAATACACCGGCGAAGCTTAAATAATTGACGTCATGGCCGACCCGATCGCGAAAAGGGCCGTTCTGACCATAGCCTGTGATGGCGCAATATACAATTTTGGAATTCGCCTTGCGAACGCTCTCATAGTCAACTCCTAAACGGTCCACCACACCGGGGCGAAAACCTTCAAGCACAACGTCGGCCTTTTCAACCAGTCGGTAAAAAATCTGTTTGCCTGCTTCGGTTTTCAGGTTGAGCGACATGTGTTCTTTGTTACGATTAATTGTATTGAAAAACAGGCCGTCTGCCATGAACCGTCTGCTTTCGATAGCAATCACCCGGGCACCATGATCTGCCAGAATCATGGAACAATAAGGCCCCGGCAAGAGGCGGGATAAATCGATGACCGTAATTCCGGACAAGGCTCCGGGTTTGAACATGATATTCTCCTTCGTTTTAAATCAGCACCTGCCCATAGAAAAATCGGGCGAGAATTTAAAATGCAGTGACAATTATACCGGCAATAGCGGTGATGATTCCAAGCCCCTGAAGTTTCGTGACTTTGTCTTTCAAAACAATAATGGCCAGTGTTATGGTCACTATCGATAAGGCAGAAGCGATAGGCGTAATCAATATTGCATCTCCGATCGTTAATCCGTAATTAACGATTGCTACTGCACCCGCTTCAATAATACCCATTAATACAACCATACATTTTGTTTGAGTGGTCGCTTTAGTTAAGTCAAGCTCTCGTTTTCTGAGAAAGGAGAAGAGCAGCAAGAACAAAATAATCCCAAACTTCACAAATAGGGTCGTTAATAGCCACCCAATTTCTTCAGATATAACCTCGCTAATGTTCCAAAAGACGCCAAAGAAAAAAGCCCCTAAAACTGTTTCTTTGACACCTGATGAAAGTTGAAATTTTTGATTTCTAATATCTCTCCAATTTAAGGATGCTAAAGTAACGCCGGAAATAATCATTAAGACGCCTAAGGACTGTATTGTAGAAAGCCGCTGGCCCATAAAGATAAAAGCAAACAGCATTGTAAATACAGCCCATAGATTCATGGTTGCGGCAACAATCGATACATTGCCTATCTCAAAACCTTTGAAAAAAAACAAGTATCCAGCAGAATAAATAATTGCTGCGATTGGGAGCAAAATGATTATCAGAACAGGGACGTTGAGTCTTGTTGTAAAAACGAATATAAGCAGAAGGGTAGATATCAAACCAGCCAGTTGTGACCAAAAGAAAGATTTAAAAGGTCCTATCTGTTTGGCATAAACACCTCCTAGAAAGTCGTATATTCCCCATCCAAACATACCGGCTATTCCAGATAATATGCTTAAGATGGCTGTACTCATGCGTGTCGCGTACCTTCTTTTTGATAATTTTGTATGCGAAGTCTAATTGGATTTAGCGGAACCGGGATTGTGGTTTTTTAATTGCAAATACACCGGGTGTTACTAAAACCCGGTGCATCTTCGGTCAGATAACGACACATACAATTATCAGACTTTAATTAATGTTTCCACACTTTATCGGAGGGCCTGGCCGCCCCCTCAAGGGGGAGGAATCTTTTCGGCTTTTGCTATATCTAATAAAAGCGCATTTGCGATTTCTAGGACTTATTCGCCTTCGCCTTAATACCCTGCAGCTTGCTGCTGGGATGATCGGTCTTCGCCTAAGGCTTCGACCCGACATGAAGGCAAGGCGAACCGCGCCGAAGCTCGTTAGAGCGAAGGCGGGTTAGGCTACGGCGCAATTCCGCTCTGATACCCCGTCCCGCCGCAGCGGGACTGCAGGGAGCTTCATTTTCCCTTAAACACCGGCTGTCTTTTTTCCATAAAGGCACTCACCGCTTCAATAAGATCTTCAGAAGGCAATGCGGCTGCGTTTTTCTGAGCAACATATTGCAAACCGGCTTCAATGCCGTTGTCGCGACTGTAAAGTATGACCTCCTTGGTTCCCTGGACGGTCAACGGCGGGCATGCAGCAATCTGAGAGGCCAGGTTTTCGGCCTCCGCATAAAGCGTTGGGCGGTCAGCGCATATTCGGGTAACCAACCCCATCTGTAAGGCCTCCGGGGCCGTGAAATCCCTGCCGGTCAAGGCAAGTTCCCGGATCCAGCCATGCCCGATGATATGCGGCAGGCGCTGCAGCGTTCCGACATCAGCAATAATGCCCATACGCGTTTCGCGGATGCTGAATATCGCATCTGCTGTTGCCAAGCGGATATCGCAGGCGCAGATCAGATCCACCCCAGCACCGATGCAATGGCTGTGGATCGCGGCGATAACCGGTTTGCGGCATTTTTCAATCCTAGTGAAACTTTGCTGTAGCGCTAAAATCTCTTTGCGCATACTTTCACGTCCATCCGCTGAGCCCTGGCCGAGCAATTTTGCGGCTTCCTCAAGATCCGTACCCGCAGAAAAGCTTTTGCCTTCGGCTTTAATAATCACCACGCGGATGTCCGGATCCCGGTCAAAACCATCGAATAATTCTCCGATTTCTTCAAAAAAGGCAAGCCCCATTGTGTTTCTTTTTGCGGGACGATTTAAGGTCAATCGGGCGACATGGCCATCTATTTTAGTCTTAAAATTGGATGTCTCGTTCATAAACAAGCCCCCTAAAAAAAAGCGGTATCAGATTATATTAGAATTTTATACTTGCGCACGCAAAGTCGCAAAGCTCGCAAAAAAAGCTGGCTGGTTGATTTATATTATCTTTGCGGCTTGGCGTCTTTGCGTGAGGCCAATTTATTTATCCTCTGAATTCAGGCGGCCTTCATTTTATTCATGATTTCTTCAGCCTGGGACATCATGCGGTCAAAAAGTGTTTTTACCGGCAGGATTTCTCTGGCAAAGCAAATTCCCTGTCCGCAGGCTAAAATCCCTTCATCCAGATCGCCCTGATCATACATTTTTTTGGCCCGCTGGCCCGAAACGACCTCCATGATTTCAGGAAAATCCGCACCGCAGGATTCCAGATCCGTACAGGTGCTGGCAGCCGTATTGCGCCAGACCCGGTGCGTCGCATTAAGGGATCGCATGATAAGGGTGGTGTCCAGTTCGCTGGCGCCGATCAAAGCGGTTTTTAGATTATCGTGAATCGGGCACTCCTCGGTTACCAGAAGACGCGTGCCCATTATCACGGCTTCAGCCCCCAGAGACAGTACCGCCATTAAGCTGCGGCCGTCGGAAACACCGCCACCGCCGATGACCGGAATCTGAACGGCATCCACCACGGCCGGCACCAGGACCAGCGTACCGATATCCAGCTTGCCGGTGGCCCCTCCGTTTTCATAACCGACGATGGTAACAATATCCGCCCCCATCTCCTGGACTTTTAGGGCGTAGCGTATGCCCACACATTTGTGAATCCAGGTCATGCCGGCCTTTTTGAAGCGTCGGCATAATTCTTCAGGGGCGGAATGACCGGATGTTTCCACGATTTTTACCCCTTTTTCTTCCAAGACCTCCATGTAGATCTCGTTCTCCATCTGTCGCATGGCAGGAAACAGATTAATGTTGACTGCAAACGGTTTTTCGGTCAGCTCCTTGACACGATCAATCGCAGCTGCAAAAGCCTCCCTGGAATCATACATTGCCGAGGCCAAGATACCCAATCCGCCGGCATTGGAGATGGTGGCAACGAAATCAGCATCACTGATCCACATCATGGTACCACCGATGATGGGATATTGGGTCCCCAGCATTCTGGTTATCTTTGTTTCGATCATGTCGGCCTCCTTATGTTTTTCATTATAGAAAGGCAAGCTTGAAAGCAATATTAGCTTACAGCTGATAGCTCATAGCCCATGTCAGAAAGCTGGGAAGCTTGGAGGCTGGGATGCTGGGAAGCATGATGGAATGAAATATTCTTAGTCTCCAAGCTTTCTGGCCTCCAAGCATTCCTGCTTCCTGTACGATAAATAGGGGAATCGTATTTTAAAGTCAAATCTCTTTTCGGCCCCATAAAAAAGCTGATTGACGCCTGTTTTGCTCTGGAGTATGGTGCCTGCGAAACAGAATGAACGACCTCAACGCATCGATGCGTTTGTCAGAGGTATGATTTGCTCTGCTCAAACGCTTCGGTAAGGCAACTGACACGATGACATCGCAAGGTGAAAAGGGGAGATCGGACACCGTTTTTGGTGTTGTGTATGCGGCCAGCGCTTTTTTTATCTGGGGGATCAGCCCGATTTACTGGAAAGCGTTACGCGCGGTTCCGGCATTCGAGATCATTTTGCACCGAATTGTCTGGTCTTTTTTCTTTCTGGTACCGGTGATCCTTGTCATGCGGCGCTGGAAGGATTTTGTAGATGCTTTGAAAAACTACCGTATTTTGCTCATTCTTTTATTCACAGCCCTAATTATCAGCGGCAATTGGCTGCTGTATATCTGGGCGGTCAATCATGATCACCTGCTGCAAGCCAGCTTGGGGTATTACATCAGCCCCCTTGTAAATGTGGTGCTGGGAATGATTTTTCTTAAAGAGCGCTTACGGCCTCCGCAGATTCTGGCCGTGCTGCTGGCTGCGGCAGGTGTTTTGTACCTTACCATTTACTACGGTGAGTTTCCCTGGATCGCCTTAACACTTGCAGTCAGCTTTGGGCTTTATGGCCTCATCCGGAAAACAGCACCGGTTGGATCACTGGCGGGGCTGACCGTGGAGACGCTGTTAGTTTCGATCCCGGCCCTGGTTTACCTCTTTTATCTGGATAGCCAGGGGGCTGGCACCATTTTTCGGGTCAGCCTGAAACTGGATCTGCTGTTGATGGGCTGCGCGTTGGCTACCGCGATACCCTTGCTCTTTTTTACCCTGGGTGCCAGGCGGCTTTACCTGTCAACCGTCGGGTTGCTGCAGTATATCGCCCCCACCTGCATGTTCCTAATGGCGGTGCTTTTATTTCATGAACCTTTCGTAAAAGCCCAGGTGGTCACATTTATATTTATCTGGACAGCCCTGGTAATTTATTCAACCGACTCCATACGGTATTATAAACGCCAGGAGCAAAATCTGTCCAACGCGTAAAACCGATTGACTTATCCGAATAATTTTTAAGGCGCTTATCCGGAAAGTCCAAGTGACCATAAAAAAACCCCTGTGGGAGCGGCTTCCAGCCGCGAAATTAAATGATCTCCCGCCGCCGGGATCCCACAAACAATACAACTTGTTCTTTCCAGATAACCGGAATTTTTAATTGTTTTAAAAATTAAAGCGATCCAGGAGGAAATCCTTGTGATTGAAAGAGAACAAAGTCAAGAAACCCGTATTCCGATTCAGTTAGAGCTGTCTGATGAAGATATATACGATGCCATGAAACAGATATCCGGATACCTTGATATTACGCCGGGTGATTTTAAAGAGATCTATGGTCTGGCTTTTCAACATGCCATAAACCGTTTCACCCGTGCGGTGGAAGCAAAAGATGTCATGAACCGGGATGTGGTGTATGTCACTCCAGGGACGCTATTAAAGGAAGTTGCTGAGACCATGGGGCGTCATGGTATCTCCGGGGTTCCTGTTGTTGATGAAGACCAGAAGGTGGTTGGTATTATCTCCGAAAAGGATTTTCTATCCCATATGGGGGTACAAAAAAATATTACATTTATGAGTCTTGTGGCGGAATGCCTTATTGGAAGCGGGTGTATGGCAGTCGATATACGTGGCAAAAGTGCCGCTGATATTATGACTTCACCGGCAATCACGGTTTATGAAGATACTTCCATCATGGAGGTTGATAACCGCATGCGAAATCATCGCATCAATCGCGTCCCGGTGCTGAATCAAATGGATAAATTGAGCGGTATTGTAACCCGGACCGATTTATTACCTTCATCCTGTATAACTGCGATCGCATGATATTTTCAACTGTGCCTTAATTCAATTTCCTGTAACCCAATTCCTGGCGTTTTTAGAATCATGGATAACAAGATGAATTACTTTAAAAAAATGAAAGGGAGCACTAAAAGCCCGCCGGCAGTCAGCCTCCTTGAGATTTTTTGGTCCTGGATTGGTGCAGTGGCAGGTATCGCCCCTGTAGCCTATATCAACTACAACCTGCTTGACGGCACAGATTTCGTCATGGTTATCGGCTCTTTCGGTGCTTCTGCTGTCCTTATATACGGCGCCATTAAAAGTCCGCTGGCTCAGCCACGAAACTTAATCGGGGGGCATGTCCTTTCGGCCATTATCGGCGTTGCCTGCTTCAAATTGTTGCATGCGAACTTGTGGCTTGCGGGCTCCCTCGCCGTGGCTACGGCCATCGCTGTCATGCATGCAACCAAAACCCTGCACCCCCCCGGGGGCGCCACCGCCCTCATCGCCGTCATCGGCAGCCAGAAAATCCATGACCTCGGCTACCTCTATGCCATTATTCCGGCAGCAACCGGGGCCCTTATTATGCTGGCAGTTGCCTTACTCATCAATAATATCCCCAAAAATCGACGGTATCCGGAGTTTTGGTTCTGACCCTTTTGCCGCGTTTTAGCGCCCTTATTTGTAGGACACAACACTAGAACCTATCTCAAAAATAGTGGCTAAGGGTTCAGGGCAAGGCGTCCCGTGAATTGAAAACGGAGCGTACACGGAGTACGTGAGTATTTCAATTCACGGGACAACGCAGTCCTGGGCACTTAGACGCATTTTTGAGATAGGTTCTAATATAAGTCGGGCCGGCGATTGGGCAGGAAGTAACGCATGCGGTGGCCTCTTACCTTTTCTAATTCCTCAGCTTTTAGATCTGTAACCATCATATGTTCTTTACCGCCGGTATTTTTTTTGACGATTCGACCGGAGGGGTTAAGAACAACAGTCAGGCCCGGGAAATTGAGACCGGCTTGATTGTCACCGGTCTGATTGCAGGCCACCACATACAGGCTATTGTCGAAAGCACGGGCGGGCAAATGCCGCATCCAGGAATTAAATTTTTCGGCCGGTGTACCTCTGGGAGAGGCATGCGGCATAAAGATTACATCAGCACCCTGGGTGGCCATGCTGGTGGAAAGCTCGGGAAAGTGAACGTCATAACATAGCTGGATTCCAAATTTAACACCCTTGATTTCAAACAACGGTATCGTATTGCCTCCGGAAAACACATTGATCTCAGGTGGGGCAATATGGATCTTGCGATAAGTACCGGCCGCGCCCTCAGGTGTGATCACCGCATGACTGGAAAACAAACGGCCCCTGGCGTCCTCTTCAGCCAGTCCGGACAAAATTACCATCTTAAATTCCCGGGCCATCGCCAAAACAGATTGACTGATCACCCCCGGCAGGGTTTCGGCTGAATTTTTGATTTCATCCCGGGTGCTGTAACCGGTAACATTCATTTCCGGAAAGCAGATAAGATCCACACCCCGTTTCCTTGCAGCCGCAACCCAGGAGGCCATATGATCCAGGTTGTCCGCGACCCGGCCGACCGGACAATTCAAAATAACAGTAGCGATGCGGATGTCGTTCATCATGGGTGGTATTGCAGTGCTGAGTTGTTATAGCCAGAATTGCAGGCGCTAAATCGTAACTTCTATTTAATAACTTATGGTGATAGGTTTCAGGTGTCAGGCTTTGACTCGACTGCCTTTGACATTAGCTCGGGCCGAACATAGCTGAAAGCTGCCTGCTGGCCGCTCGATATTCGATATTCGGTTCTGGATACTTGATGCTGACACCTGACACCCGAAACCTGACACCTAAAGCTGGAATTCCGCCTTTATCTTGAACACTCTTGTTGCCGGCAGATTGAGGATATCGGTTATGCCGGTCTCATCGGCGATTTGTTTAAGATTTGCGTTAATCTCATCCATTGAAGGTGCAATAAAGGTAAACCAGATATTAAATTTATTTTCCCGTCGGTAATTGTGGGTAACACCCGGATAGCGATTGACGACTTCAGCAAAAATGCGGACCTTATCTTCGGGTACTTTTGCTGCACACAGGGTACTGACAAATCCCAGTTTTTCGGGCGTAAAATTGCCGCCGATCCGGCGGATAATTCCGGATTCTACTAACCGTAAGACGCGCTTTAAAACTTCATTTTCAGGTAAGCCCAATTCTTCGGCAATTGTGCGGTAAGGTCGCGACGTGATGGGAAAATCAGATTGGATCCGATTCAAAACGGCCCGGTCGGTATCATCGATAGTCACTTCAGGTTGATTCATGGTTTATTTCCTAAATTTTCCGTCCAGGATCCGAACTTGAATTTTTCGAGTTCGCGGTCCATCAAATTCACAGAAAAAAAGTCCCTGCCAGGTCCCTAAAACCAGTGAACCGTTTTCAATTGCCACCAACTCCGATGCACCGACCAGGGTCGACTTAACATGGGCGGGTGAATTGCCCTCCAGGTGTTTGTAATTGGCATCCCAGGGAATGATTTGATTTAAGACCATCATGATGTCGCCCCTGACGCTTGGATCGGCACTTTCATTGATTGTAACTGCTGCCGTTGTGTGGGGCACATACAGCATACACAGACCTTCGCTCACACCGGATTCTTTTACCCATTTCGCAATTTTTGACGTAATGTCGACTAATTCTGTTTTGGTCGATGTTTTTACGGAGAGATTCATTAGACCTCCTAAAGAAAAAAGGCCCTGCGTAAACAGCAGGGCCTTTTTAAAAATGATATATCGGTCACGATCTTGAGATTAGACACATCCGGTGGGTTTGGGAAGACCGGCCATTTTACAGGCACCCTTACCCGGACCTGACGGGAACAGCTCATAAATGTGTTTCAGTTTAAAACCGGTCACTTTGGACAGAACTCGAACCATTGGCGCAATACCATTTTTCTCATAATAATCGCGAAGGACCTCAATTACTTTTTGATGTTCGTCATTGAGTTCCTCGATACCTTCCTGATTTTTTACCCACTGTACCCACTCATCGCACCAGTTGTCGTAGGAATCGATAAACCCGTCTTCGTCGATTGTAAACTCTTTCCCCATGAATTCTACACTTGGCATTTAATCGTCCTCCTTCTTGATAATTTATATATTATATAATTGTTTCTTTCGGCCGCAGCCTGATTCGGCTTATTTGAGAAAAAGAATTTTTACCGTATATTATATCGTGTTGTCAATATGAAAATTTTTTTATTCATTATAAAAAGTAGAAATTAAGGGATTTAGGAATTGGAAATCGGAATTCTATCATAAATCCGAAACCTAATATTCCCTGGGTGTCCTGTTTAGTTCTTCCAATGTAAAAACCGGCCCATCTTTGCAAACGAATTCTTTGCCGATATTACAGCGGCCGCACATTCCAATTCCACATTTCATGCGGTTTTCAAGGGACATAATAATGCGATCGTGAGAATAGTCCAGCTTATCTAATACCGGTTGCGTAAATTTAATCATGATCGGCGGCCCGCATACCACCGCGTATGTGTCTTCACCACCGGGAGGTGCTTTTTGCTCGGTGATGGTCGGCACAAAACCGGTGTTGTATTTCCAGCCGGGGTCATCGGTACCGTCTACGGTGATATGCATGTTGATATCATCGCGCTTTTCCCACTCTATTAACTCATCCCAGTACAGCAACATACCGGGTGTGCGGGCGCCGTATATGACATGAATATCCTTAAATTTCGGGCGGTTTACCGGATCCAGCATGTAGATAATGGATGACCGCAGGGTGGTAAAGGCAAAACCGCCGCCGATGATGACCACATTTTTACCTTCCAGCTGTTCCCACGGATACCAGTTGCCCAGGGGACCGCGAACCCCCATGATATCGCCTTCTTTCATGGCATGCAGATAAGATGATACCAGCCCCACTTTGTTTACGGTGAACATGACAAACCCTTTTTCCGAAGGCGATGAGGCGATGCCGATGGGAATTTCACCCTTTCCGGTCACGGAAAGTTCGGCAAACTGACCGGACCGGTAGCTGAATTTTTCTTCATCTTCCGGGTTTAAGAAGACAAAGCGGAATGTTTTCAAATTCTTATCTTCGGTTTCAACGGTGATATCATCGATGCGAACCGGATAAGGCAAATATGGATTTTGCAAAATTACCCCCTCCGCCGGATAAACCGGAAATTCGAAGCACGAAATCCGAAGCCCAAAACAATTTCAAAATACAAATTTTCAAAACCAAGATAATAATCATTTAATAGTGGGGAAAAAAGAAAGAAAATCTCACTGTTTTGAATTTTTGTCATTCGATTTTCGGATTTGTTTCGAATTTCGATATTCGGATTTCGGATTTAATTGGTACTAAAAGATTATAATAATGGACTAATAAATCTATGTCTCCGATGTTTTTTATACAGCACAGTTGTCTTTTAAAGAACCGTAGTTGTTCATCAATTCACAAACTCGACGAATGTCGATGTTGACCGGACAGAGGCGAACGCAGCGGCCGCATCCCACGCACTGAATCCCGCTGTCATATTTATCGACATAATATTTTAATTTGTGCATAAATCGCTGGCGGACCCGGTGCAATTTGGTGTCTCTGGGATTATGCCCGGAACCATGCGCGGTAAAAAGCGGGTACATGCAGCTGTCCCAATTGCGCATTCGACAACCGCTGCTGCCGTGGTTTTCATCCTGAATATCAAAACACCAGCAGGTCGGGCACACATAGGTACAGGTGCCGCAGTTAATACAGGAAAAGGAAACCTCCTCCCAAAATGGTGAATTGTAAAGCGCGTTGGTTTCGTTTTTCCTTAATTTGTCGGTGTTTACAGTAGCGCATATTTTATCTTCGGCGGCCTGTTTCCTGGCTTCAATTTCTTTAAGAGCTGTTTTTTCATCCAGCGTATGGGTCCATCCGGCGGCCTCCAAAAAGGCTTCGCCTTTGTCGGTGATGACTTTGGCCCGGTATTGATCGCCGCTATCGATCAGCAGCAAATCCAGCTCTTCTTCATGATAGGGCCCGCAGCCGGCGCTGGTGCAAAAACAGGAACTGCACGGAGACTCACATGCCTGGCCCACCAGGGTGGTGGCTTCATAGGCTTTGAGCCAATACGGGTCTTTGTACTCCGCTGTATCAAAATTGAGTCTGACCAGCGCAAAGGCCTTGGCATCACAGGGCCGCATACCGATAATCGCTTGCGAGGGGTAGTCCTTATTGACTTCCTTTAGTATGTGGTGGTCTGCCTGGTTTTCATCCAGAGAATATTCGAACATCACTTCCGTTTGGGGATAGATGATCGATTTGGGTGACAGGCGGGTGTTTAAACAACTTAAATCCGGCAGTTGCCCCTGATCGAGTTCCTTAAAATTATGGAAATCATCTTCCTTGACGGGACCGAAAAGGCGGTAGGTCTTGGATAATTTTTTAAGGCCATCTGCCCAATTTTCTTTGTCGATTTGAACGATCTTCATAATCAATGCCCTTGATGGGTCAGTTGTCAGTTGTTAGTTGTCAGTTGTGATTGCAACGGGCAACATGCGACCGACAACGGACATTTTCTATTTTATAAACTCATCCGGATCACCCGGTCTGTATGTGTCCAGGGGCGGCCGCACATCCGGGTCCAGGCCGGCTTCCCATTCAAACAACTCCAGACAATCTTTTTCCAATTTTTTGGTAAAGACGCGCATATTGATACCCACCGGACAGGAACGCTCGCAGGCGCCGCAGTCGGTGCACCGGCCGGCACAATGATAAGCTCTTAAAAAGTGGAATGTGCCCACATCGGTCGGGTCCTGGCCTTTAGCGACCCATTGCGGCCGGGATTCATCGGTAAAGCAGGTGGGACAATAGCAAAGCGGGCAGGCATTGCGGCACGCGTAACAGCGAATACAGGGTTCCAGCAGTTTCTCAAAGTATTTCGTCTTTTCTTGCGGTGACAGCGCTTCAATTTCACGGACATCCGTATAGCGGTCCACATCGGTCTGCTCTTCTACCAGATCGCCAACCAGTTCATCGTGAATGACCGGGTTGCGGTGAATGCAGATGGAACAGTTTTGCTGGAGCACATCCGTTTTATTTAAAGTTTTTTCAAAGCCGTTGCCTTTCACGGTGATGTTAGTTTCATCTTCGATGACTTCACCGATTTCGCCCTCAAACATGGCGGAAATTTTACGCTTATCAAGCATCCCTTTACAGGGGACACCGATGATAACGAGTTGGTCCCGTTTGATTTTATTTTCAATGATATGGGTAACGATATTGCGGGAATCACACCCTTTGGCCAGAATGCCGATTTTTTCTGCGCGATTTGTCAAATAATTACAAAGGTTAATGCCGCAATTGCTGTCCCAGACGAAATTTTCGACCTCCGCCGGAGATTTGGCAAAATGGGGTTCATTCATCATCGGGACAGTTCCCTTGCGGAACCCGATGACCATTTCCACCTGGCACTCTTTTAGGAGCCGGGTGGAAATTTCCTTTATTTTATCAATGTAACTCAACATCTTAAGCTACCTTCGGTATGGTTTTTACTAAATTCCTATTGGGCCCCAGCGCCTGGATGGCCTGGGTAACTTCGGTAACCACCTTGACGAATTTGGTAGCCTCCGCCGATGAGACCCACGAAAACTGCAGGCGGCCGGATTCAATACCCATGTGTTCCATCAGGTTTTGAAAGAGGGCAAATTTGCGTCGTGCGTAATAATTACCTTCCAGGTAATGGCATTCACCGGGATGTCACCCCGACACCCAGACGCCGTCGGCGCCCTCACGCAGGGCCGCCAGGAAGAACTTAGGATCCATCCTCCCGGTACAGGGAATTCGAACCACCCGTATGTTGGATGGATATTCCATCCGTCCGACCCCTGCCAGGTCGGCCGCACCGTAGCTGCACCAGTTGCACAAAAAAGCAACGATTTTAGGTTCCCATTCGGACATGGCTTTATTCTCCTTTATCGGACTGCTGGAAAACCCGGCAGCACAAAAACCGCCGGCGGTTTCAATTTCAGGCCGTCCAATGATTGAAAAACGTTGAAGAATATAAGCTTGGCGCCCGTTTGTCAATGAATATTGATTTTTGCCCCTTCGCTGTGTATCCTGTTCCAATCAAATTTTAGGCAATCTTCTGATTATGAGTTCTGCGACTGAAAAACCCAAAATAATCATTATCTGTGGTCCCACCGGTATCGGCAAGACGGCGGTCGCCGTCGATCTGGCGCAACATTTTAACGGCCAAATCATCGGGGCCGATTCCATGCAGGTCTATAAATATATGGATATCGGCACCGCCAAACCCACTGCCGAAGAACAGAACCGCGTTGCCCATCATATGATCGATATCGTGGCGCCCGATGAAACTTTTGACGCGGCCCGCTACGCGGGTCTTGCCCGTGCTAAAATCTTGGCGCTTAACCAACAGAACATCACGCCTTTTGTGGTGGGCGGGACGGGACTTTATATTAAGGCGCTCCTCTACGGTCTGTTCAACGCAGAGGTATCCGATCCGGATGTTCGCAGGAGATTAAAAGAAGAGGCCGCTGTCCATGGTAGCGAATATTTGCACGCCCGTCTCGATCGTTTGGACCCTGAAACCGCCCGGCGGCTGCACACCCATGACACCTACCGCATCCTTCGAGCCCTTGAGGTCGCCGAAACCACCGGCAGGCCCATATCCCGGCATCACCGGGAGCACGGGTTTTTAGAGCAGCCCTTTCGGTTTCTAAAAATCGGCCTGAATATGGATCGCACAGATTTATATGAGGGTATCAACGCAAGGGTCGATGCCATGATCTCTGCCGGATTCGTCGATGAGGTCAGAAACCTGCTGGCGCGAGGCTATGCCAGAGATCTTAAGTCCATGCAATCCATCGGCTACCGGCATATGATTGATTATATCGAGGGTCGCCTATCCTGGGAAGAATGCACGCGAACCCTTAAGCGCGATCATCGACGCTATGCCAAACGCCAGCTGACCTGGTTTGGCGCAGACCCTGAAATCATCTGGAAAGAACCGGGGCAAATAAATGCAATAAGGATTATCATAGAAAAATTCGCTGGCGAAGTCTGAAGTTGTGAAAGCATTTTTGAGATAAATTCTGGCAATTTATTATAATGAAGATTTCCCTAGAATATAGATTTTTTTCACTTGACACGTTAAATATAGGCTGTAGCTTAAATGATAATTGCTCTTAATAAAGTATAATTTTTGCAGTATGCCTTTATATAAAAGAATCCGGTTATCTGGAAAGAACAAGTTGTATTGGTTGTGGGAGCCGCTCCCACAGGGGTTTTTTTTATGGTAACTTGGACTTTCCGGATAAGCGCCTAAAAGAATTTACATAAATTTGGAGGCGGACATTGTCGCCGGACACAGGTTTGCATCGTTATTATGGTCACCTTGAAAGCGTCATCAGAAGAATTGCCTTTCGCCTAAAACTCCTTCTCGCTCTTGAATCCCTTCTAAGATTGGCCTCGCTTTTTCTGATCGTCCTTTTAGGAAGCCTCTTTCTTCAGGGGACCAAAGAGATATTTTCGTACCTTCCTTTCGTCTATTGCCTCCTGGCCTTGATCTCTCTGCTTGGGGTCTTTTTGATGGGGCTCTGGAAAATTGTTTCCCGGCGTTCAACCTTACGTGTCGCCAGAGGAATTGAAGAAAAGTTCCCCTGGCTGAGAGATGATTTGACCAACTCTGTTCTTCTTTACCATCAAATCAGCAGTTCCTCGGCAAACGATCATATCTCAGGGGAGTTGGTTACAGCTCAACTGCGAAAAACAGCAGATATGGTTTCGAAAATTCATCCAAAACAGGTGGTAAACTTCAGAAGCGCATTGCCGCACCTAAAACTCCTGATCCCTCTTCTTTTTGCCTTCACGGTAGTCTTCGCGCTGGAACCTTCGTTTCCGGGCCGCTCATTGGCTTTTATCTTCGATCCTCTGTCTGTCCTTCCGATGCGGGAAACGGTTATATCCGTCGACCCCGCGCCTTCGATCGTGCTGCGCGGAACTCCGGTGGTGATTAAAGCCAGGGCAACCGGTTACATTCCGGATCGCGTTTCGCTGAGGTTTTGGCCTGATAATGGCGAGGTCGTTCACTTTGCTATGGATTCTGAAGGAAACGGCAGTTTCAGTCACAAGATCCAGGCGGCGCAGATCTCTTTCCGATATCAGGCTTTCAGCGACCGGTCCAATTCTGCTCTATACGAAGCGCGAGTGGTGGATGCACCTAACATAGGGAAAATGAAGCTTACCCTGATCCCTCCCGGCTACACGCGTCTCCCCGAGGAAATTAAGGAGGAGGGTCACATCGAAGCGCTAAAAGGAACAGTTGTAAATCTGGAAGCATGGGCAACAAAAGAGGTCAGGGAAGGGAAACTGATTCTGGATCATAAAAACCAGCTCCCGCTCAACGTTGAAGGCGACCATCTCAGAGGTAACCTATATGTTTTTAATCCCGGCACCTATTTTTTATCCATCAGAGATGAACTCGGGCTCGAGAATGTCAATCCCGTCCAGTACAGAATCCATCTGATTCCTGACCAATATCCTCAGGGAGAGATTATCAGCCCTACAGAAGAACTTGAAGTCACTGGGAACGAGATTCTCCCCCTTATTTATTCCGCAAGCGATGATTATGGCCTGACGGCGATCAGATTGATCTTCCAAATGGCCGGAACGGAGCGGTCCGTCACGCTGAAGGGCTTCAAGGACAATCGTTCGGCAGGGCTGGAACGTTTCAAGTGGGATCTGACCAGCCTGGCGTTAACCCCCGGAGATCGTGTGGCCTACCGCCTCGAGGTGTGGGACAACGATTCGGTCTCCGGACCCAAAACCGGTTATTCAAGGACACTGACCCTGCGCGTGAGGGACGAGAGGGATTTGGCCGCCCGGGAGTCGGAACGGGCTCAGGAGATCGCCGATGCCCTCTTGGATCTTTTGGCGGATCAGTTGGAAGGCATCAAAGACCGCAAGGCGCTGGCCGCTGATATCGCCGGCATTAGGGAAAAGGTCGCTCAGCATCTTGAAAATATGGGCACGGAAAAGATCGAGCGCTTTGACCTGGAGTCCTTGGAGCGGAATCTTGTCACACTGCATAGAAGGATCGACCGGCTATCCAAAGAGTCGACCACCCAGGAGTTGGAGCGATTGGCGCTTCTGGCCGAAAATATAGCCAATAAAACCAGGATGCATGAAGTTGAAGCCGTGGCGCGTGAAATCAGAAATCGGCAGAGACGCCTCCTCGATGCGCTGCGTGAACACAAGGGGCCTCTAACACCGGAGGCTCGCCAGGCCATGTTGCAGGAGCTCGAGAAGCTAAAAGACCTTGTCGCACAGGTCATGGAGGCCATGCGTAAGATGGCCACCCAGCTTCCGGACGAATTCGTCAACAGTCCGGAGCTCAGCGGGTTGGAATTCCAGGATTTTTTTAAAGACCTCGAGGAGATCCAGAAAAAGCTCATGGCGGGAGATATGGCCGGTGCCATTGAAGCCGCCCAGAGGCTGCTGCAAAATCTTTCGGAGATGATGGCTGCCATGGGCAGGGCCGGGGCTCAAGCAAATATGGGCGCTTCCGGCAGACTTCAGTCGGAGATGTCCCGTCAGGCCGGCGAGCTGGAGAAAATACTTGCGGAACAAAAAGAAATTCTGGCCGGCACGGAAGCGGTCGATCGAGACTTGAAGCGTTCGATCGAAGCGGAAACCGAAAAGCGACTTGAGCGCATGATGTCCCGTTTTCATGAGCTCTTTGAGCAGCTGCGTGGCCTGCTTACTTCTGAGGAGCGCGATTCCATTTCGGAAATGGAAAGACTTCTTGAAGCGGGGCAGATCGAAAGGCTTTCACAGCTTGTTGAAAGTCTGGAGAAAGCGCTTGCGGGCAAGCCGGATGTTGGGATGATTTTAGACCAATTGATGCAGCAGACGAAGGCTTTGATACCCGATCAAAACGAGGTTATGACGGCAGGCAGCCAGGAAAGATTCCCGGGCCTTTCCTCCCGTCAGAACGAGCTCCGGGAAAGGACCGCGGGTCTGGGAGAAAAACTGGAAATGCTCTCCCAGCTCTTCCCGGGCATGGACACGGAAATCATTGACGACCTCAGGCAAGGGGCGCGTTCGATGGGCACAGCGTCGGGAGAATTGGATGGCGAAGACGCTGCCGGTGCAATCCCTCCGGAACAGGAAGCCATCCGAAGCTTGACCCGATCACAGCAGGCCATGCAGCAAATGGCGCAGCAAATGGCTCGGCAGATGGCGATGCACATGCAGGGAAATCGATGGGCCTATCCCGGGGGGTATGATCCGAGATCCGGCTGGTATTACGGACCCCGGATCCCCATGCCCACCCTGCCTCAGCCGGATGTGAGCAGGCCTCGAGAACGTGGCTATACCGGCATTGACAGGGAGGAATTTGATCCACCCTCCAAAGATGCTTACAAAGCGCCTCAAATGCTAAGAGAAAAGGTCATGGAAGCCCTCAAAGAAGACATCCCTTCGCGTTACCGTAGAGAAGTGGAGCAATATTTTAGAGGTTTGACGCAATGAAAAAACGCATCGGTTTCATCTCAGTGGTATTGGTTACACAGCTGGCTTTGATCGTGCCGTATGTCTCGGCCACGGCGTCATCGCAGATGGTACAGTCATTAGCAGCCCGGCTTGAAAGCTGGGACTTAGAAGAGATCTGGCCGCTGGTCCAGGCGGCGCTTGCGAAACAGCCGCAGGATCCGGAGCTTTTGGAGGTTGCAGCCCATATTGCGTTTCACCGCGGCGACTACCCCGAATCCCTCCGGTTGATAAGACGATCCATGGAGGTAGGAGGCGAGAACGAAAAACGCCGGGGATTCGCTCTGTTCATCGAAGAAACGATCAATGTCCTGGCACCTTACAAAGAATACGAAACACCTCATTTCATTATACGTCTAAACGAGGCGCAGGACGGCATTCTGGTCGATTATCTGACCGGGGCTCTGGAAAAAACATACGCGGTCATGTCCCGCTATTACGGCTTTAAATCCAAAGAGAAGGTTAGGGTTGAGCTATTTGCCGATGCAAGGGCCTTTTACCTCGCCTCTACGCTCTCTATTCGGGACATCGAAGTAACCGGAGCAGTGGGTTTGACCAAATTCAACAAGTTGCAGTTTCTCTCGCCCAGAGCTTTGGTATACGGCTACCGCTGGCTTGACGCGATCAGTCACGAATACATGCACTACCTTATTGTAAAACTGACCTCGAATAAAGCGCCGATATGGTTCCACGAAGGGCTTTCAAAATATGAGGAGACCCGCTGGCGCAATGGTCCCACTTATCTTTCACCGCTTTACCGGACACTTCTGGCCCAGGCCCAGGCAGATAGCCGGCTGATCGAGTTCGTAAAAATGGAGCCATCCTTAATCCATCTCGAAACACCCGAAGAAGTTCAGCTTGCCTATGCCCAGGCTGCCTCCGCCATCGAGTTCATCATCAGCAGCATCGGCCAGGAAGGCCTTAAAAAGGTCATGGCGCACATGGCCCGGACCGAGACAAAAGGCGCCGGTCAAGCCATCAAGGAAATGATGGGGCTGGAATTTTCTGAATTTGAAGAGAAATGGAAGGCCTATCTGGCCGCCAAAGAGATTAAACCCATGACCGGTGCGAAAATTCAGCGCTACAAGGTCAAGGAGGGAAGCGCCAGCGAGGAACGTATGGACATGCAAGAGATCAAGTCTCTGGTGGCCCGGAATCGGGCCCATCTTGGTGACAAACTGAAAGAGAGAGGACGCACGCGTGCTGCGGTTATTGAATATCGGAGAGCTTTGGCGGAGATGCAGTATGCCGTGCCCGTCATGAACAGGCTTTCCGCGGCCCTCATCGACCTCGGCCGGGATGAAGAGGCATTGGATATGATGAGGCGAACTCTCGATTTAGCTCCCGACCACCCCACGCCCTACACCCAACTCGGCCAGTTCTATTTGAAACTGAAAGATTTCAAGAAGGCCAAAGCGGCATTTGAGGAAGCCATACAGATCAATCCATTCAACCCTGATGTACATGTCGGATTGGCCAATGCCAGCGCAATGCTCGGAGACAACGTTGGCTCCGCGCAGGAAAGAGACATTGCCCACAGGCTTAGAAGGTGAGGAAATCAATGGAAGCGACCAATGGGAATCAATTATCGGATGCAGACCTCGCCCGGGCGGAAGAGATGGGCAGGAAAAAGTTTGAAATCATTTCGGAGATCAAGAAAGTCATCGTGGGGCAGGACAAGGTGATCGCCGAGATCTTAATCGCCCTTTTCTGCCGAGGTCACTGCCTGCTTGTCGGTGTCCCCGGCCTGGCCAAAACGCTGTTGATTTCAACCCTGGCAGGCATTATGGAACTTAAATTCAAACGGGTCCAGTTTACACCCGACCTGATGCCTTCTGATATCACGGGCACCGATGTCCTCGAGGAGGAGGTCAGCAGCAAGCAACGCACGTTTCGTTTCATCAAAGGTCCGATTTTTGCGAATATACTTCTGGCGGACGAGATCAATCGGACACCACCCAAGACGCAGGCGGCGCTGCTTCAGGCCATGCAGGAATACAAGGTGACGGCCGGGGGCGTAACCCATCCCCTCGATCTGCCGTTCTTTGTTCTGGCCACCCAGAACCCCATCGAACAGGAGGGGACCTATCCTCTGCCCGAGGCTCAGCTTGACAGGTTTATGTTCAATATTGAGATCAACTATCCGAGCTATGATCAAGAGACGGAGATCGTCGCTTCGACGACGAGCTCCCAGCAGCCTGTGCTCAACAAGGTCATCCGCGCCGATAAGATTCTAAAGCTGCAGGAACTTGTCAGAAAGGTGCCCGCCTCTTCACATGTCATCGGGTATGCGGTGAAATTGGTGCGCGCCTCACGCCCGCAAGAAGCCGAAGCCCTGCCGTTCGTTAAAGAATGGACGGAGTGGGGCGCCGGCCCCCGGGCCTCGCAGTTCTTCGTCCTGGCAGCCAAAGCGAGGGCTGTGATGGATGGACGCTATGTTGCTTCTACGGAAGACATAAGAGCTGTGGTGCCCTCCATTTTGCGGCATCGAATTATCACCAACTTCAAAGCACAGGCAGAAGGGATCTCCTCACTGGATGTCATCGACCGGCTTTTACAAGAGGTGGAGCCTTGAACTATTTCGACCCTAAAGTCTTAGCCGGGGTAAAGACCCTCTATTTGAAGTCACGTTTCGTGGTGGATGGCATGATGGTCGGAATTCATTCCTCACGGGCGAAGGGGCTTAGCTCTGAATTTGAGGAACATCGCGGATACGCCCAGGGTGATGAAACACGCCATATCGACTGGAAGGCTTACGCCAAGTTTGACCGTTATTTTATTAAGGAGTATCGCGAAACGACGAATCTGCGGGCTTACCTGGTCATGGATTGCAGCGCTTCGATGCGTTACGCCTCCGACGGGCTGAGCAAGTTCGATTATGGCTCGGTGTTGGCCGCCGCGCTGGCCTCGCTGATGCTGAAACAGCAGGATTCCGTCGGGGTGATCACCTTCTCCGACAAAATTGAACAGATGATTCCCCCCAAGGCTGCTCACGACCATCTCTTCACTATTTTGAAAGCGCTGGAAGACACGCGGCCGCAGGGAGCAACCGCGACCGCCTCCGTTTTGCAGGACCTGGCGGCCTCTTTGAAAAGACGGGGGTTGATTATTCTAATCTCGGATCTTCTCGATGAACCGCAGGAGGTCGCCAAAGGCTTAAAACAATTACGAGCCAGAGGAAGCGAGGTTATTGTTTTTCACCTCATGGATCGCGAGGAATTGGAATTTCCCTTTAAAGAGCCCTGTCTGTTCCAGGATATGGAGGCGGATTTGAGACTCCTGGCTGATCCTCAGGCCATTCGGCCGGCCTATCTCAGGGCCCTGCGATCGCTTATGGACAGATATCGTCAGGCCTGCGTCTCGCATCAAATTGACTATTCCTTATTCGACACCTCAGTCGGTCTGGATCAGGCTTTGGTTAGGTACCTCACTTGGCGGCAGAAGTTTAGACCGCGGTAAACATAAGATGAATCTCACTTTTCACAATCCATTTTTTCTTTATGGGCTCACAGCCGCAATCCTGCCCATCCTCATTCATCGGATTACGCAGAGAAAACCGGAGGTCCGGCAATTTTCTGCGGTTCGCCTTTTGATCCAATCCCAGAGAACCACTGCAAGGCCCCGGCGGCTAAAACACTTTCTCTTGCTGATCTTAAGAATCCTCGCCATCGCGGCCATCGTGTTTATGATGGCGCGGCCTGTGCTCGAACGCCCTGGCTTTGCCACTCTCTTAGCGGAAGGCGCCAAGGTATTGATCGTCGATAACTCCCTCAGTATGGGCTATCGCGAAGACAGGGGCCAACGCTACGATATTGCCAAAAGCGCAGCCCAAAAAGCGTTGGAGGGTTTCGAAGGCAGGATTACGCTTATTCCGACTGGCCGTCTCCAGGGGGGTCAAGCTTTTGAATGGATGCAAGTGGAAGAAGCCCTGAATGCTTTGCAAGCGCTACCCCTCTCATTTGCCCGCGGCGAAACGGATGCTGCCTTTACATCGGCCTATCAGCGGTTAAGGAATTTAGAAATGCCTAAGCAAATCTTGATTCTGAGTGACCTGGCACGCAGCGATTGGGACGGCCTTGATCTGACCCGGCTCGGGATCATCCCGGACGCAGATGTCACTTTTTTCAGAATCGGGCCTGCCACCAGAGATCCGAATTTCGGCATTAAAGATGTCAGCCTGACTGAAGGCGAGATCTTGGTCGGAGTTCCCGCCCGTCTGGCAGTTACCGTGTCGAATCTCTCCGATCAATCCGGTACCGCACTTGTGCAAATCTACCTTGCGGGCCTGAAAACCGAGCAGAAATCGATCGATCTGAATTCCGGTCAGACTGCAAAAGTATTCTTTGAGCTTTTAGTTGATAAACCCGGTTGGATTGATGCAGAGATTAAATTGTCCCCCGACCGGCTGCGCAGCGATGATGTATTCTATTTTCCGATGAAGGTCAGAGACAAAGTCAACATTCTTATCGTCGATGGAGATCCCAAGACTTCTCTCAAGGCCAGTGAGAGCTACTTTCTGGTGAGTGCGTTGCATCCCGGTGCATTCGAAAAATCGCCCTTTCTGACTCGCGTTATCACTGAGGGCGAGATGGCCCGGACGGATCTGCGATCGTTTGACGGCATCTTTCTGCTGAATGTCGCCCGGCCGGATTTCTCCCGGCTGGCTTCTTTCCTGGAAATGGAACGGCCGGTCTTCATTTTTTTAGGCGATCGAATCGTTGTCGAGGAATACAATCGGTTTTCGCTCGCTCCCTGGCAAATTAAAGGGCTAAACGATCTAAATGACAGCGCTGAAACGATAACCCAGGTTGATTTAAGTCCGGAAGCACGCAAGATTCTGGCACGATTGGAAGATAGCCTGAAGAGCGTCTCTGTTCGCAGGTATTTCAAGATTGAAGGTACGGCCAAAAATCTTCTCACCCTTGGAAATCATGATCCGTTTTTGATAGAAGCCGAGGCGGGGAAGTCCAAGCTTTTTATATTTGCCTCCAGCGCCGACCTCGACTGGAATGACCTTGCGCTGAAAGCGGCCTATCTTCCGCTTCTGCAGGGACTCGTGAAAGAAGCCACGGGATTAACGGGAACCTCCCAACCGGCCGGAATCACTTTTGGAGAGTTTTTTGGAGAAAAAGGCCGTCCGGTCCAACTAAGGGGACCCAAGCAAGGCCCCGGAATCTATCAATTTCACCCCCCCGGCGGTGAACTGAGACGCGGTGTGAACGCGCCTTATGAAGAATCGGATCTGGCAAAGGTTTCGGGCGATGAGCTCAAAAAGAAGTTCGGCGCGATCGATGTGAAAGTTGTGGAATATCAGAAAGGCGGGCTAAAGAATTTGCGGGGAGGGCGCCAAGAGCTATGGTCTTTTCTGCTGATCTTCCTTTTGGCCATCCTGACGCTCGAAACAATTTTAGCAAACGGTATCTGGGGGTATAAAACTTAAGTCATGATCTCCCGGAGAAAATTTTTAGCGATGGCAGTGGGTCTCATGGGAGGATGGATCCCATCTTGGCCCAAGCTTGCATCGGGTTCCCTCTTTCCGCATTTTTTCTTCGCTCAACTCAAATACCGGGGCGGAGAATGGGATCCAAATCCTCTGTTTGCTGAAGCCATCGTTGAGGAACTCGAGCTTCGGACAAGTATTGACGCCAGGAAGGAAAGACGCCTTATGCAACTGTCGGACCGTGACCTTTTTTTCTGTCCTTTCCTTTATATGGCAGGTCGCTATGAATTTGAACCCTTTACGCAACCGGAACGGGAAATTTTACGGCGCTTCCTAACCTACGGCGGTTTCCTCTTTGCCGAAGACACGGTCGGTGCCAAAGGCTTTGGGTTCGATCAGGCCTTTCGCAGGGAGATGCGCGCGGTCCTGCCGGGCTACGAGCTGAAAAGGCTTGCTTCCGAGCATTCCGTCTATCAGAGCTTTTATCTTATTGGCAGCTTCGGCGGCCGCCAGAGGGTCAATCCCTATCTTGAAGGCATCACGATCGATAGCTGGACCCCGGTTATCTATTCACAGAACGATCTGTCCGGTGCCTGGTCGCGGGACAGATTCGGAAAGTGGCTTCACGCTTGCGTTCCAGGAGGTGAGCCTCAAAGGAAAGCGGCTTTTAAAATGGGGATCAATATCATTGTTTACTCTCTAACATCGGACTATAAGCGGGATGTAATCCACCATCCCTTCATCAAGAGGCGTCAGAATTTATGAACGTGAACCCGATCACCATAGCCCCTGTTTTTCCAATGTGGCTGATTATCCTTCTCTTCTGCCTCGCTTTGGCTCAGGCCGCAGCCCAGTGTGTAAAGAGTTGGACTAAATTGGGGCCTAGGAGAGCCCTCGTCATCTCTTTGCTGCGGTTCGCTGCAATCGTTGTTCTGGTCATCTTCGCTTTAAACCCATCTGTGGTTACCCGGAAGGAACACAGGCTATCACCTGCCATTGCCATCATTGTGGACACGTCTGAAAGCATGGGGCAATCCGTTGCCGGTGGGAAAGCGTCCCGTCTTGATGAAGCCAAGGCCTTGCTGATGGAAGGTGGCAGCTCCCTGATAGGGTCTCTGAGCAAGAAGTATGAAGTGCATGTTTATGGATTGGGCGATTCGCTTAGACCCCTGGAATTTGGCGATGTGGCCCGTTTGGAAGCCGCTGGCAGAAAGGGGGATGTCAGCGAGGCCCTGAGAGCAATCAGCGACCAGAATTCCGTTGCTGTACTGTTGAGTGATGGCAACGTGAAGTGGAATGAGAGCCAGGCACCGTTGCTTCCTACCGTGACCGTTCCGTTTGGGGATCCGGAAACGTATCAGGATATCCTGATCAAAGGGATCAGCGCCCCGTCAATTGCCTTCAGGGACCGGGAGGTCACCATTGACGTTACCCTAAAAAACTTCGGATACACGGACTTGACGCTTCCGGTCCTTCTCAAGGATTCGGGAAGGCTGCTTAGCGCCAAAAACATCCGCGTGCAGGCCAATCCTGGAGAGTCAACCGTTGCGTTCTCCTTCGTGCCGAGTGAGGTGGGTCAGAAAAACCTTTCGATTTCGATTCCGCAACAGGTCGGGGAGCGCATTGTTGAGAATAATCAAGTCAACCTCTCCATTAAAGTCGTCCGTGACAAGACTCGAATTCTGATGGTTTCGGGAAACCCGAGCATGAATTACCGTTTTATGCGGACGGCGCTTAAGAGCGACCCCTCGATCGATCTGCTCTCTTTTGTCATCCTGAGAACCCCTTCGGATATCTTAAATGTTCGCTCTTACGAACAGAGTTTGATCCCATTTCCGGTCAAGACCCTTTTCTTAACGGAACTGACGAATTTCGATCTGCTCATTTTCGACAATTTCAACTACGCGCTTTATTTGCGTCCTGAACATCTTGAAAGCATCCGCAGGTTTGTTGAGGATGGCGGTAGCTTCGCGATGGTGGGCGGGCCAAATCTTTTCGATGAGGGCAGATATGGTTTATCTCCAATAGGAGACATTCTTCCGGTTAGATTTGTGGAGAGCGAGTTTTATCGAAGAGATCCACCCGTTCGGGTAAGACTGAGTCCGGCGGGCGCCAAACACCCGATTTTGAGTTTCGGCGGCGAATATCGAGAAGGCGATGCGGGCCCGGATCTGCTCTGGCGAGAAATGTCCCCTTTAGACGGTGTCAATCTGATGGAGGCCAAAAAATCTGCGACCGTTCTTTTGGAGACTGCGCAGGGGATCCCCTGGCCAATTCTGACCGTCTCGGAGAAAGGCAAAGGCAGGGTACTGGCCCTGACAACAGACTACGCCTGGAAGTGGTATATGGGAATGGTCGCCAGAGGAGAAGGGAATCAACTCTATCTCATGTTCGTACACCGGATGGTCCGGTGGCTTACGAAAGACCCGAGCCTCGATCTGGTTCAAATGATCCTTCCGGAAACGGCCACGTCTACCGGGCAGGAGACCGATGTTAGAATCCGATTCCAGGATGGGGTGCCATCCCGGATTTCTGATGCGGCCGTCTCCTTCTCTGTTTTTAATCCTCAGGGACTCAAAATCGATTCGAAACTCAAGCCCTCCCCGCAGCCCGGTGAGCACATCGTCTCTTTCCTTCCGCAGAATGGCGGGATCTTTCGAATAAAGGTTGAGACTCCCGTCGGGCAGCTGGAGGAATCCATGGTTGTCGCGGGGCCACTGGAGGGCCTGGATGCCGGCCCCGCCCATGACCGGCTCCAAAAGATCTCCACATCGACGGGGGGAAAATATATGCCGCGAAAAGATGAACTGACAAAGCAAATAGAGCAATACGCCCAAAAAGCGGAAAAGCAATTTGTTGAAGAAAAGCGTGTACCGCTATGGGCAACCGCTTTTGTAATGGCTATTGTTTTGGCCCTCCTGTCGTCGGAGTGGTATTTAAGGAGACGCTGGGGGCTGATTTAGTACCTTAGTTGTAATTTTTGCGCATTTTGTGGCAAAAAAATTATATTGGAATATTTTCACTGTCTTGTAATGATTGAATATTTTCGATTGAATATTGAATATTTAAGGAATTCTTTCCATTTTAAAAAGGGCGGAGCGAAGCGACATCCACAAATATTCAATTTGCAATCTTCAATTTTCAATTCCCCGATAAACCGGGATTTCCGCTTCGCTCCAACCGGCTCGTCCGGGTTAGGTATAAATACACTGTTCGTTTGTAATATCGAAAGGTTGACATGAAAAATAATTGGGTTTTCCAAATCCCGCCACGGCGGGACTTCGCACCCGGTTTCACCGCGTTGTTTTCAACGATCGGGGGCACTTCGCGCCCCTGTCTTTTACCGCCTATGGCGGTAAAATCCAAGCCACCCGCTTTGCGGGTGGTCGTTGACTCAATCATTTTGGTTTTACTGATCAGCGCTTTCCTCTTTGTCTTTGCGGGGCAAGGGGAGACGGCTTGCAGAAATCCAAATCTTGTGGATGGCGATGATCCCTTGCTTGTTCCGGTTGCAACTGGAGGTTTCATAGAGATCCAATGGTTCGGCCACTCTTTTTTTCAGATCACTTCCAGCAGCGCAACGAAAATCATCACCGATCCGTTCGGCTCCATGGGATACCCCACACCTCAGGTCTGGCCTCACATCGTAACCGTCGGCAGAGAACACAGGAACCACAACAACGTCGGGCTGGCCAAGGGAAGCCCCGTTGTTTTGCGCGGCCTGAAAGAGGGAACCTATGAATGGAACGACATTAATCTCACCTTCCGCGACATCCTGATCTACAATGTACCCATCCACCAAAGAGGCTATCTGGAATATCAGGCAAGTCTGAAAGGGACTGCCTTTGTTTTTGAAATGGATGGCATGTGCATCCTGCATGCGGGAGATGTCAGTGAACCGTTCAACGAAGATCAGCTCCAGTTCATCGGACATATTGATGTGCTGATGGTGCCCATAGGCGGAACCTACACGGCAGGACCGGAGGAGGCCAAAAAGATTGTCGAGCAGTTAAAACCCAAGATCGTTATCCCGATGCACTACTGGTATCGGGAAAGCGACCTGATACGCTTTACAGACGGCCCCCACCAGACCCGGGTCCTCAATACCAGTAAATTCAACGTGAGTAAGGATACCTTGCCGCCCACAACCGAGATTTACATTCTCAAGGTGGTTCGAGAGGGTGATCTTTAAGCATAGCCGGGTACTAATGTTGTGTCCTTTATGTAATTTGTAAAACTCAGATTAGTTTTATTGATCTTTTTAATCCAAGGAACAGCAAATTAAATCCCAAGTTCCAAGCACCAAATTACAAATAAATCTCAAATCTCAATTTTTCAATGACCAAAACAGGTTTGCATTGAGATTTTGAATTTTGGTCATTGTAATTTGTTTGGTATTTGTATTTTGTGATTTGTGATTTAATAATTTTGGTGCTTGGAATTTTCTCAATCATGGACCCAACCGTTCTTAGATACCCATTACTATTTTTTTATTATATTCATGGGACACAACACTGGGAGGCGCGTTCTTATATCCCGGGGTAACACAAGGAACCGTTTCGATGAAACGAACGATATTAATCATGCGGGTTGCCGTCATTGCCTGTATCTGGATGATTCTATTCCCGCCGGTGATCCAGGCTGCGTGCCGTAATCCCAATGTTGTTGATGGGGGCCGGCCTCGGCTCAGGCGTGTCGCCGCTTCCGGGTTCGTGGAGATCAAATGGTTCGGCCACGCTTTCTTCCAGATCACTTCGAGCGCAGGAACGAAAATCATCACCGACCCCTTTCGTTATTTAGGCTATCCGCTGCCTGAAGTTTGGCCGGATGTGGTGACGGTGGGAAAAGAAACGAGGAATCACAGCAATGTCGCACTGGCCAAAGGAAATCCTTTGATTCTGCGGGGCCTGAAGCCATGGGGTTTCGAGTGGAACGAAATCAACACCGTTTTCCGTGATGTTCTGATCTATAATATACCCATTCATATGAGAGCCCCGGCTGAATTTATAAAGGGCTCCGCTTTTGTCTTCGAATTAGACGGCCTTTGCATCTGCCACACCGGTGATATCGGAGAGCCTTTTAATGAAGGGCAACTCGATCTCTTAGGGCATATCGATATTGTTTTTGTTCCGATTGGCGGTGCTTACACAATGGGTCCCGAAAAGGCGCGGAAGGTGGTCGAACAGCTTAAACCGAAGATAGCGGTCCCCATGCACTACTACGATGATACAACAGTGCTGGAGAGATTTCTGGGTGGACCTTACCGGACTCGGTTCCTTGAGACCAATGAATTCAGCGTCAGCAAAGACACGCTTCCGCCTGCCACCGAAATTTTTATCCCAAAAGTTATCCGGCAGGGCTGGGAGGACGATCTATAAGCACAAGATCACCGATGCTATTTTCATTCGGGCACTCCGGTGGTGTCGCCTGCATACAAAGTATACAATCGCACCTTTCCTAAGATTAGAGATGAATCTGTTGCGTTTGGCTCACTTTAAGACGAACACGGGCTGTTATTTCAATTCGGCCTGCAACCGTTCAGCCCAGTTTTTAAAATACAGATCATCTGACATTAGCCCTTTCCTCAGATAGCTTTTGGCTTCGGTTTTGTTGTCGTCCCCGCCGATCTGAATTAAGAGTTCCGCCAGAAAAAGCCGGGCTTCGGTGTTGTCGGAGAAGTATTTGGTTGCCTGATATTCCCGGTAATACGCCAGAGATTTTTTGCGGTCGCGCAGCGGCCAGGGTAAAACTGCCCAGAAGCGGCCCAGGGACAGCATCGGTCCGCCTTCTTTATACATTTTGTTGATCTCATACGTTTTTTCGAAGCTCTGCTGGGTCTTGCCCTTCAATCCCTCACCCAGAGCTGTGAGGATGCTGACGCCATCGGCGTAAATGCCGACATTCAACCCGTAGTAATAATGCCCGTCGGGGCGCTGCGGTTTCAATTCGATGGCCTTGTGGGCGTATTGCATGCCGGCTTTGCCGTATCGGGCGCAAATATCCTTCCAGCCCTCGATGCCGTTCTTTTTGGCTTTATCGGCGTATTCGCGGTGGGCCCGGGCACACTTCCAGGCAGCTTCATAATCGTCGGGTTGCTGTTCAAGCGCCTTGACGTACAGGTCAATGGACTTCTTGTAATTTTCAAGCCCCCCCTGGTCAAAAATTTTATCGGCTTCCGCCAGATAGTCCAGCGCCGCCACCCCAAAAGGAAAAACCAGAAAAATCGCAGTTATTGCTGCCACCCAAATATATCGTTTCATTCCCGTACCCCCTCAAATATTAAAATCCGAAATTCGAAGCACTAAATTCGAAATGGTTCGACCTGCTCACCACCCTGAGCTAAGTCGAAGGGCAAATCCGAAATTCAAATTTTCCAAAAATCAAAACTGAAAATACGATAAAAGATTCTTAATTAACAAAAGCGGATTTTTTATTTAAAGCATTCGAATTTTTGTCATTCGATATTGTTTCGTATTTCGACATTCGGTATTCGGATTTTTAGAACCCACGCTTGAATCAGTTTTATTTTCACTCCAAAGTAGCGAATTTTGTGATTTAAAAGTCTAAACTATCTCCACGGCACAGGCCATCGATACGCCGCCGCCCCCGCAAAGGGTTGCCAGTCCCAGGTTTTTG
>JAQYWI010000368.1 GCA_030145015.1 Desulfobacterales bacterium | reverse complement strand
ATGACAAGATAACAATAAAAGAAGAGGTTGCCCTCTCAGGTGAAAATGCAAGGGGACTGATAAAGACAAGGGTTGCCCTTGAGGATGATGCATCAGCGGAAATTACAGGGATTACAGAGGGCAAGGCAGCAGGAGCTCGCGGACATGTTGATTGCATGGAGATAGTTAAGGATAACGCGATTGCAAAGGCGATTCCCATTGTGAGTGTCACCAATCCTCTTGCAAAGGTGACTCATGAGGCTGCAATTGGAAGTGTTGATAAAAGACAACTAGAAACCCTAATGGCACATGGATTAACCCCTGAGGAGGCGGTGGACGTTATTGTAAAAGGGGTGCTCAGATGAAAATGGGGAATTCGTCAAAATTGCGCAGGACCATTATGCTGAAAATGAAAATTAATGCTTGAAACCTTATTTCTTAACGTAAACGAATGGATTGCCGGTGGTACTGCAATTGCCGCTTTAGGCTGTTTTGTGTGGGGAATGATCAGCGTGTTGTTCAGTCCATGCCATCTGGCATCGATTCCGCTTATAATCGCCTATGTGGGGGGCCAGCACCGCGCATTGAGCCCCAAACAGGCGAGTTCTTATGCGGCCCTGTTTACGCTGGGGCTTTTTATCACCATTGCGGTCATCGGAATTGTTTGCGCATTGCTGGGTCGGATGCTCGGGGACGTGGGGAATTACTGGCAGATTCTGATCGGATTAGTGCTGGTCTGGGTGGCCCTGGGCATGCTGGGCGTTGAGAAATGTTCCATGTCCGGCAGCTTGCTTTATCGTCTGAATTTAAAAGGGCTGTTCGGGGCGTTTGTACTGGGTTTGGCATACGGGGTTCTCTCCGGTTCCTGTACCTTTGGATTTATCGCCCCGATTCTGGCGATCATTACGATTCAGCAAAAACTGGCCGCCGGAATTCTGTTTATTATGATGTTCGCCGTGGGGCACTGTCTGCCGATCGTAATTGCCGGCAGTTCCGCCGCCGCGGTCAGGCGCCTGATGGAAAACAGTGCATGGCAGGGTGCCGGAAACTGGTTCCGCAAAGGCGCCGGTATGGTTATCTGCCTTTTAGGGATTTATTTTATTATATTTCCCTTTGTGGCTAATATATGTGGATAATATATAAGGAGGTGCAACATGTTGCTTGAAAGTTACAAACTAGAAATTTTCAATTCAGAATGTATGCCCGGGGCAATGGCTGTTCATTGCTTTGCGCACCTGGATCAGGACGTAGGAGAAGCCATCCCATATTTGAATGCCGTCCTCGGAGGATTTACCTATGTTAAAGAACCACCGACGGTAACCTTCAAATCTCAGGGTAAGCTGATTACCGTTCATCCGAGAAAAATTGCCATCAATGCACTGAAAGATGAAGCCGAGGCAAAAAAGATCGTGGAGTGGCTCAAAAGGGAGATCAATACGGCCTGGGAAAAGCGAGACGAAATCGAGCCGAGGTACGAAGCCGCGCCCCAGCCCAAAGTCTTTGAAATCCTCAAGCTGCTGCCCAAAACCAACTGCAAGGAATGCGGCCAGCCGACCTGCATGGTCTTTGCTGTCCAGGTAGCCGAGGGGGCCAAAGGACCCGAAGACTGTCCGCCTCTGGATGAAGCCGGCAGCCAAAATCTGGCGGAATATCTGAACAGCTTTCGTTTTGACGTTTAAAATGCACAACCGAATAAACAGCAATTGGAGCAACCATGAATCTAAAAAAGATCAGCATCGAGTTAAGCATTGACGACGTTAAGCAAATTCTCCGGATTGCGCTGGACGAAGAACCGGAGGAAGCGTTGAAGTTTATAAAGCAAAACTTGCTCAATCAGGTACAGACAGCACTTCAACCCCGTTGAGTGCCGGTCTTCGAGGTCAGTTACGGCCCCGGTCAGCAAGTAAAACCCTAAATCAATTAGTGTAAGACATTTCGTTAATATTTTGGAGGTGATACGATCATGGTAGATGCACAGGAAAAGCAACTTTCATTTTTGGACAGGTTTTTAACACTTTGGATTTTCATTGCAATGGCCATCGGGATCGGCACCGGCTATTTTGCGCCTGCGGTAACCGAGTTTATCTCAGGCCTTCGGGTAGGCACCACTTCCATCCCCATCGCCGTCGGGTTGATATTAATGATGTATCCGCCGCTGGCAAAGGTGAAATACGAAGAAATGGGGAAAGTATTATCCCATAAAAAACTTCTTGTCATCTCTTTGCTTCAAAACTGGGTTTTCGGACCGATTTTGATGTTTGTCCTGGCGATCATATTTTTACGAGCTTACCCCGGATATATGATCGGCGTCATTTTGGTGGGACTTGCAAGATGTATCGCCATGGTCATCGTCTGGAATGAGCTTGCCGAAGGGGACCGGGAACTGGCCGTGGGACTGGTGGCATTTAATGCCATTTTTCAGGTCCTGTTTTACGCGGTATACATTTACCTGTTTATTACCGTCGCCTTGAACTGGCTCGGCCTGGTTAAGGGGTTAAACGTCAGTATTTCCATAGCGGACGCCGCCAAAACAGTATTCATTTACCTGGGGATTCCGTTCATCGCCGGGGTCATCACTCGGTTCAGCCTGTTAAAATCCAAAGGCAAACAATGGTATGAAGACGTCTTTATCCCCAAAATCAGCCCCATAACGCTGGTTGCCCTGCTCTTTACCATCATTGTCATGTTTTCGTTAAAAGGCGAGTATATCATCAAGCAGCCGCTTGATGTCGTCCGGGTGGCCCTACCTTTGGGCATTTACTTCTTTCTCATGTGGTTTGTAACATTTTTTATCGCTTACAAGATCAATGCCAATTACGCTCAGACTACTACCGTGGCCTTTACAGCCGGCAGCAATGATTTTGAGCTGGCCATTGCCGTGGCGGTAGCGATTTTCGGCATCGATTCGGACCAGGCCTTTGCAACCGTCATCGGACCGCTGCTTGAGGTGCCCATCTTGATCGGCCTGGTCAACGTGGCCCTTGCGTTTCGAAAAAAATATTTTCCATATGCCGTCGAAACCCCGGCCGGAGTCTGTCATGTCAGTTGTAAGCCATAATAAAATCGTGTTACGATTTTATAAAGCGGAAGGATGATGCATTCGTAAAAAGTCAAAATATTCAAAAATCGTCCTTATAACCTATTGAAATAATTAAGGGCGAAATGAATAAAATGCCAATTTTCGGACTTTTTACGAGACCGTCAAGGATAAATGTTTTAATCTGAAGTTCCCTTTTCTAAAAAGAACAAATATCCAGTAAATACATATTGTTAGAATTCGACTTGGTGTGAACCTACTGTCTACAGGATTTGGGGTTGGGCCACGCTAAGTATCTTAAAGATTGTTAAAAAAGTTCTAAAAGTTACCGTTTTTTGGTCTTAAACATATTATTTGGGGTGCTAAATA
>JAQYWI010000367.1 GCA_030145015.1 Desulfobacterales bacterium | reverse complement strand
AATCCATGTTTTATCCCTGGTGATGTTAAAGGCTTCGACACACGCCTCGATCATGGCATTAGCCTCTATTGGCTGCTGATCGAAACGGGCCTTGGGACCACCTTTTTCATACCAGCCGTTATTCCCGATGGGTACAAAGTGGCCTTCTTCGGTCTGGATGGAGAGCAACCACTTGAGGGAGTTGAGTCCCATATCGATCATATCGCTACGCTGCATCCACTGGCCGGACAGCAGCAGAGCATGGGGCAGCTTGCCGTTGGCATAGGTTAGAACGTTCTCAAACCAGGGCCAATTGTTTGTTCCATTGTTTTTAAATTGATTGAAAAGCCTGTCGGCAAGCACTTCCCGTATCCTGCGCACATCACTGTCGCCGGAAAATTTTTGCAGGTAAGCATGCATGCCCACCAGACAAAAAGCGATGGCGCGGGGCCAATGAAAATTCTCGGCGGCTCTCAGCGCCTTATTAAAAAGGGTTGTGCTCATGGCCAGATGCCCGGGATTGTCAAGAAAAGCCACTGCTTTACCAAGGCACCAGAGGGCTCTGCCATGCGCATCCTCTGACCCGATCTCCTCCATCCACTGCCGCGAATAAGTCATGAAATTGCGAAAACGCCCATTTCCTTCATTATAGGCATATAGAAGAAATCCGAGATAATGACCGCTGAAAGAATCAAGTCCCAAGCCAGTTGTTGGCAGGTATTTTTGAGCCATGGCGGCAACCAGAAGCGCTCTGGCATTATCATCGGTGCAATAGCCGTGGATGCGATCGGGAATGGTATAATTGGCATGTTGCAACATGCCGGTATCATCGGTAAAGGCTTTCAGGTGATCGAGCTTAATCTCCGGGAGCTCAAAATTCGTGATGGCCTTGATGTTTTCAACATAGGAATACCGGGGACGGGGGTTCCGGGTACGGTTTTGCCGCACTTCACTGAAAACCTGGAGGTATTTTCGGGATACCTCTCTCCAAACCGCTTCACGACTGAATGTATAGGCTTTTTTTCGCATGGCGTGCCGTTCGACATCGTTGTCCAAAAGTTCGATAATTTCTTCCGCTATGGCCTCCGGATTGCAGAAGGGTACAATTCGGCCCCTGCCTTCGGCAAGCATTTCAGTGGCATACCAGTACGGTGTTGAAATGACGGCCTTGCCTGTGCCCATGGCATAGGCAAGGGTCCCGGAGGTAATTTGAGCTTCTTCAAGATAAGGGGTTACGTAGATATCAGCGATGCCGAGAAACTCACACAACTCTCTTAGTTCAACAAAACGATTTTGAAAAATGACATGCTTGCCTATATCGAGTTTGTGCACGAGCTGACGCAGCATGATACGGTATGCATCCCCATGAAATTTCAAAATCTGAGGATGTGTTGCACCCAAGATAATATAGGCCACATCAGGATGTTTTTTGATAATCGCCGGAAGCGCCTGTAATACATTTTCAATGCCCTTGTTTGGGGAAAGCAACCCGAACGTGAGCAGTACCTTTTTGCCCTCCACGTCGAATTTGTCTTTGTCGAAGCTGGGATCAATAAAAGGTGTATCCGGAATGCCGTGATGGATAAAAACAATTTTCTCCTCGGGCACGGCATAGATATCTTTAAGAAAATCAGCGGCCTTATGGCTCATCACCACCAGCTTGTCAGACAGATCGGATAGCTTGCACATGACGTCACGATATTCCGGCGCAGGGTCTTTTAACACCGTGTGTAACGTAGTCACCACCGGCATGCGCAGATCACCCAATAGTTTCAGCAGGTGGCTTCCGGCCGGACCGCCGAAAAGAGCGTATTCATGTTGTACGCAGACAATATCCGTCTGACTGATGTTGAGAAATTGTGACGCGACACTATAATCGGTCAACTTGTTCTGGTTGATCTCAAAGCGTACTTTTCCCGGATAAGGATATCCCTCAGGTTTGTCATTCATGGCAGCCGCCCAGCAACAAATATCGGGGGCTTCCGCTGATAAGCCTTCAACCAGATCAGTGGTGAAGGTTGCGATACCGCACTGGCGGGGCAGATAGTTGCCGATTACGGCAACCGAGTCGATTCCCTCATAATACTTAATTACAGATGTCATAACCGCTACCTTTTTGCTTTTGATTCTTAATCCATGCTTCCAATTCACCAACCTGTTTGCGCAACTTAACTGATTCCCTTATGAGCTGACTTTTTGTTTTACGTTTAAAATCCATTTGCCCGAATCAATTTCATTTTTTCTTTTTTTTGCTTCCGTTTTTCCTTTAGCGTGTACTTATCTTTTTTCTGTTCTTTTATCTGTTCTTCGCGTTTGTCTTTATCTTTTTTTCCCTTGTCTCCCATTTTGGCCTCTTTTCGTTTTAAAAAATTGTTTTATCCAATAAAAACGCTCCTTCCCCAAAAACCCGAACCGGAAAGCGGATCGAAAGAATGAATGGACACCGGAAAGGATAGCAGCAGTGAAGCGCCCACCGAGAACAATATTGACATTATTCTCTGTTCTTATATATTCAATTTTTGTGCCAGGGTTCTAACACTCAGTGCCGCGTCACCCATCATTTTGATTTATAAAAATAATTAGTTAAAAAAACACATTTAGTACAGTCATTAACAGCCCTATAAAAAGGGTCATATTTGCTCAGTGGTCATATATGACCACGTTTTCGACATCACTGATGTGGCGCGGGTGGGCTTATGGCTCTCGGATACCAAGTTTTCGCATGCGGGCGCGTAAGGTGCTTCGATTGAGCCCGAGTATCGATGCAGCACCGTCATTACCGCTCACTTTCCAATGGGTCTCCTCAAGTACGCGGACAATATGGTCTCGCTCAACCGCTTCCATCGTTTTCGGGGTGGTCGTTAAATCCTTAGGATGCGGCTTCTTAAGCTCATCCACCAGATGCAATTTGGGTCCGGAGGAGTTGATCACCGCCCGCTCAAGGACGTTTTCCAGTTCCCGGATATTGCCGGGCCAATGATAACCCTGCAAGGCATTCATTACGCTCGTCGGGATAATCTCGATGGTCTTGCCTAGTTTCTTGGAGATTTTTTTTACGTAAAAATCCACAAGAAGGGGGATGTCTTTCAATCGATCCCGGAGCGGCGGCATGGTAATCGGAAAAATATTTAACCGGAACCAGAGATCTTCACGGAACCGGCCCTTGCGGACTTCCTCTTCCAGATTACGATTGGTGGCGGCAATAATCCGCACATCGACTTTGACTGTGTGTGAGCTGCCCAGTCGTTCAAACTCACCATCCTGGATCACCCTGAGCAGCTTGGGCTGCAAGTCCATCGGCAGTTCGCCGATCTCATCCAGAAAAAGAATGGCGCAGTTGGCAACCTCAAATCGCCCCAAACGTCTGGAATGAGCGCCGGTATAAGCGCCTTTCTCATGACCGAACAGCTCGCTTTCG
>JAQYWI010000167.1 GCA_030145015.1 Desulfobacterales bacterium | reverse complement strand
AAAAGTTCATTCCAGGTGTAACGGGATCAATCCTGGAAATTTTTAGAATTTCATCATAAAAGATCTGCAAAAACCTGTCAAGAATGCTTCAAATGATGTTTTGCCTTCTTGTATGGTTTTTGATAATGCAATTGCAGTCATCTCGGTCAAAACGAAACGATTGGGCTTTGGATCTCGAGGACGAGGACGAGAACGATCACGATTTTAGGCAACCTTCCTTCGCTTTGTACTCGTCGTCGTCCTCGTACTCGTACTCGAGATTGGCATTTTTAAGACAATTTCTAAACTGGCGTTGCCTATGTCACAGTCGGTCTATAAAAAGGTCGGAATTGCCTCGATCATCATGATGGCTTCGGTTTTACTGAGCAATCTGATCGGATTGATAAGGGAAATGGTTATTGCCTATGTTCGTGGGGCCGGGCAAGAAGTTGACGCTTATCAACTTTCCTTCTTAATTCCTGAAATCTTAAATCATCTTCTGGCCAGCGGATTTCTGTCCATCACCTTCATCCCCATTTTTTCTCGTTATCTTGCAAAGGATGCAGAAAGCGAAGGCTGGCATGTTTTTTCCATCATCTTCACCAATTTAGGCCTTGTTTTGATATGCCTTATCTGCCTTGCTGAAGGATTCAGTGATGATATCATTTCCTTAATCGCACCGGGCTATGATGAACCGGAGCTGAGGGTGACCTTGATTCGAATGACCCGAATCATTATTCCAGCCCAATTTTTTTTCTTTGCGAGCGGGCTTTTTATGGCCGTTCAGTTTGCAAAAGAAAAATTCGGCATACCCGCTCTGGCGCCGATCATCTACAATTTGGGAATTATTTTAGGTGGGATTCTATTGGGATCCCGGTTTGGCATGGTCGGTTTTTCCTGGGGGGTGTTGGCTGGCGCCATCGGCAATTGTATGGTCCAGTATATGGGTGCGAAACGGCTTGGGATGAAACTTCAAATCTCATTTGAATTAAATCACCCGGATTTAAGAAGATATATCGTCTTAACATTGCCGCTTATGATCGGCTTGACCATGACATTTTCAAGGGAATTCTTTTTCAGAATTTTCGGTTCCTATCTTCCGCCGGGCGGCATATCGGGTATCAATTATGGCCTCAAGATCATGCTGATACCGGTTGCCATATTCGGACAGGCCATCGGGACAGCGGCTTATCCGTTTATGGCGCGATTGGTGGCTGAAGAAAAAATGGAGGAAATGAACAACCTGCTGAATAATACCCTGCGTTATTTAGCGTTGGTTATACCGATTTCCGTGTTACTCATGGTGCTTAAAAATGAAGTGGTTCGTATTATCTACCAACGTGGCCAATTTGATGCCTCTGCAACCGCTCTAACAGCCGATATTCTGATTTATCTTCTCGGGGGCGCGTTTGCCCTGGCAGCCTATACGATTGTTCCCAGAGCGTTTTATGCCATGCAAAACACTGTATTTCCTGCAATTTATGGCAGCATCGCGGTTTTGCTAAGTATCCCTATTTACTATTTCGGATTACGATTCTTTGGATCGAAAGGGATTGCTTTAGCCATTTCGCTGTCAGGCATTCTTCAGGTGGTTTTTTTATATATGCTATGGAACAAAAGAAGTTATAATCAAGGAAGTCGCCAAGTTTATATTTTTTATACAAAAATGATTTTTTTTAGCGCGGTGTTGTTTCCATTATTATTTTGGTTTAAAATCAACGTGCTGGTAGCCTTGAATCCGGCGACTTTTTCCGGAAGCATTTTGGTGGTCCTCCTGACAGGTGCGACCTTTACCTTAATCATGGGGCTGGTAGCGTATAGCTTGAAAATAAAAGAGATAACCGATGTGGCGGGTAAAATTGTGACGTATTTGAAGCGGGTCATCACGCCTCAATAGGTTAATAGCGTTTCGAGTTGCGCGTTCCGGCCCGCGACGAGCTCGGCCGAGTCGGTTCCGGGTTAAAATATGGCAAACTAAACGCTGCAGTGCATGACTCGCAACTCGTAACCCGTAACACGCAACGAAAGAATGAACCCATCATTCCTATGGTTACCACCGAATCAGGGCACTTCCCCAGGTCAATCCGCCTCCGAAAACCGGTAAACAAACTAAATCGTTGGCCTTGATGCTGCCATCGCGGACGGCTTCATCCAGCGAAATCGCACAGGAGGCCGAGGAGATATTGCCGTATTTTTGCAATGTCAGATAAAAGCGTTCAAAGGGTACCTTTAACGATTTGGCAATGTTTTGAAACATACGGACATTGGCCTGATGGGGAATAAACCAATTGACGTCCTCAACATTTAAATTGTTGGCTTCCAGGGCTTCCTTAATCGACTCGATAAAATGCCGCACGGCGACGCGAAAGCTCAAACTGGCTTCAATCATGCTCAGGTAGTGCAGACCGCGCTCGACACTTTCATGGGAAATAGGGGTTGTCTTTGAACCGCCACCGGGCAAAAGCAGATCCCGGCCATTGGCGCCGTCGGTGTGTAAATGGGTGGAAAGAATCTCGGGTCCCTCATCCCCTAAAGTGAGTAAAGCTGCACCGGAACCGTCCCCCCAGAGAATACAGGTCGACCGATCTTGCCAGTTGAGCGTTCGGGTCATGATTTCAGATGCCACCACCAGAACGCGTTTGAAGGTTTTGTTTTTGAGGTATTGTTCGCCGACATTTAAGCCGAAAATAAAGCCGGAACAGGCGGCGGCAACATCAAATGTCACTGCCCGGGGGGCGTCCAGTTTGGCCTGCAGCCAGTTCGCAGCTGAAGGGCAGCACGTATCCGGCGTAATCGTGGCCACGATAATTAAATCAATGTCCTTAGCGGTCAAGCCTGCCGCATCCAAGGCTTTTAGAGCGGCTTCATAGCCCAAATCGGATGCCGCAACATCGGGAGCGGCGATTCTTCTTTCGGCCACACCGGTGCGTTTTTTAATCCATTCATCGGAGGTGTCCAGACCCATGTTTTGCAAGTCTGCATTGGTCAAGCGTTTCGGCGGAACATAGGAACCGGTCCCCAGGATTCTGATCGTTTGCACGTTTAATTACTCCTCAAATATAGCGATCAACCATTTCTGCGAGCATCTTTTCAACCCCTTGGGGACCTTCTTTTTGTTGCACCTCTTGAATCAGATTTTTAATTTTCTGGTAGGTTGCGGGATCGTGTTTTAAATCAGCGGTTGAACGATAGGCGCCGCCGCGACGACCGGCTCGATAAATTAGCCGGTCGCTTTCAGAGAGGGCTTGATAGGCTTGAATTATCCCTATCATTTTTTCTTTATCATCCGGAAACTTGCCGCTGACCTCTTCAAGTAGGTTCATGATATGATCACTGGTTACCGTACTGGTAATTCCCTCAAGGGTCTCGATGAATAGCTCGATTTCTTCAGCAAGCATGTCATCGGTTTGCGTGGTAAAACTTCCATCTGCCAGCTTTTCATACAGGGGAATGTGCTCCGGCACCCTGAGGCTGCGTAGCCGGATAAAATGAGGATTAATTTGATTCAACACCTTTGCGGTTTCGACCGCATGCTCCCGCCACATTTCCTGCCCACCCAGCCCGGGCATCACATATTCTGATACTTGCATACCGGCCTTCAATAGTTTCTTTCCGGCTTCGATGTGCTGTGCGGCGGTTACACCTTTTTTCATTAGCTTCAGCAGGGCGTCATATCCGGTCTCCAGTCCGATGTGGACTCTATCCAAACCGGCCTGTCGAATTTGTTTTAATGCATCGACGGATTTGCGAATAACCGTTCTGGAACGCGAATAGGTGGTTATGCGTTTGATGTCTGGAAATTGTTCTTTGAGAAACGTTAAGACCTCCACCAGGTCTTTTGTTTTCATGATCAGGTTGTCGGCATCCTGCAAAAAACAGGCGTCGGTTTGATAGTACAGCCAGGCAGCAATGCTTTTGGTGTTCGTGTTGGTGCCGGGCTGATTAAAGAGACTGCTGATCACCGCATCATTGACCGTTCCGTTGTGTCCCAGTTTCCATGAAAGGGCTTTGATGTCATCTGCAATTTTTTTGGCGGTCTCTATATCATGCTTTATTTCTTCAACCGTTCGTAGAGAAAATTTACGGGTTTTGTAGACCGGACAGAACAGGCACTGGTTCCAGGGGCAATTGCGTGTTAAACGCAACAGCAGGCTGCGGGCTTCATTGGGCGGCCGGATGGGACCTTGTTCAAATCGGTGGTGGCTTTTGTTCATGGCAATCCTTTGGTTATAAGTGAGCAAAAGTGCCTAAAGTGACTAAAGTGAGCTAAAGTGCCTAAAGTTGTGGTATCGCTTCGCTCCATCATTTTAAAAAAAGATAGAATTCCTTAACTCTAGGCACTTTAGTTCACTTCTAACTTTAGCGCACTTGTTTTGGACTTTAGTCACTTCTTTTTATGCTTTATCTATTTTTATATTTCAATAAAAAAAGGGCGGCATGGTATTACCGCCCTTTTATGTTGATATGATTTAGGCAATTGGTGAAGGTTTACAAAGATGCTCCTCTTCCATGGCTACGCGCCCACAACCGCCGCACACAAACTTCATCGCCGCCAGTTTGTCTTTACAGAGGTGCGTATGATCCGTCTCAGTCGAACCGCAGAAGCTGCATTTGGCTTTATCGCCGCACGGATTGCACAGGTGGCCCGGTTCGTGGGCTACTGCTCCGCAGTTTTTACATGTGTAAGCCATCATTAACCTCCTTTTTGCATAAGTTTCAGATGATTTAATACCTAAATTGTTTTTTTACAGCATCAATATGAGTATTGTTGCTAAAAAAGTCAAGAAAGGCAAAGTCCCGAGACACCTATTGCAAAACCTTTTGATCTTTCTTTTCGTCGGTTTTCTCTTTGGGGGCGGGAAGTACCGGCTGGATGATGGTGATTGGCAGTTCGAGGGTTCTTTGTAAAATTCCTAACAGACCCGCACCCACTGCGGTGGGTGAGAGCGGGATGACATCCGGATCTTCTAATTTACCTTTAGCCCTGAATGGAATCGATACCAACGTTCCGCCCAGAATATTGCCGACCAGGGGAATGAGCTTGACGATACGATCAACCGTTTTAAACGGCGCCACCAGCACCGTAAGGTCCACTTTCTTTTTGACCAGATTAATATCGCCTGCACAAGCGATTCCCATTGATGGACTGTCGATCGCACTTTCTCTGATAATCAGCTTGCCGTCCTCAAATACCGCATCTGCGGACATCGAATCGTAGGCGAATCCTTCGCCGGCAAGATCAGGGACTGCACCCCTGTAAATTTCGGTCACATTGAGCAACGCAAAAATTTTAGCCAGCATCCCAAAGCGATAGATGCGGCCCTGATCAGCACTAAAATCGAGATTTCCTGAAAGCGATTTGAGGAAATCCGTTGGTCTGGCCTTGGTCATGAGTTCCCCGCTCAGGTTAAAGGTGCCGTCGGCCAGATGTTCCTTGTCAGTCAGGCAGGTGATCGTCGACTGCAGATTTTGATTTTTTGCGATCGGGTTCGTATAAAACTCAAACTCATCGGATGAAACTTTCAGCATTCCGGGAAATTGGATGCCGCAGAGGTTTGCTTCTTTAATAAGGATGCTGGTGTCCGTTTTATTAAACGAAATATCTGCATGGACCGGCCGCCAGGTAAACTCGTCATACGTAAAATTATCGCATTCAACCTTCAAACTCCCCAGCAGTTTATGGGCTTCCCCGGGTCCCAGCTGCTTATCCAGGCCTGTAATCTGGTCAATCTGTTCCCAGTTTAAACGATCAGCAGCCAGTTTCAGGTCAAGCCATAATTCATCTTCAGAAAAAGATGCCTTGCCCTGCAGCATCATCTGACTGTCTTCCCAGCTCAATTGCGTCGTATCCAGGTTGATACGACCGTGAACACCCGCTAAACCGGGTGTATCCGCAGCGGAAAATTTGGCAGCGTTGATGTGAATGGGTGCTTTGAAATAATCTGATTCCAGAGCCAGACCCTCTAATTCGCCGGTCAGTTGAAACTGCCAGGTCTTGGAGCGGCCCGCAGGCCCCTTGTAATCCAATCCACTGAGCGCCAATTTCCCCTGGGTGGCAATGAAACCCTTGAACATCTTATCCAGCGTCTCAAAGGATACCAGCCAGGGGTAGAGTTCTGCAATCTGGATATTTGCGGAATCGGCATTGAATTCAAATAGAGAAATCTTGCCCCACTGTTTGCCCAAAGATAGCCGGCTAATCGTTGACATTCCAAATCTGGCGCTGGTTTCCTGCAGGTCGATGCGCGTGCCGCGCCAAAACAGATCCCCGCCGGTTAACTCTATATCGGTCGGAAATTTCACCGATTTGATATGCCATTTTTCGATGGTGCCGGTGAGGTTCAAATTTTTATTTGGTTTTCCCGAAATCGGGCTCGTAAATGCCAGTTTTTGGAAAGCCAGGGTTCCTGTTAATGCAGGGATGTCTTTTAGACTGTGCCTTAACGCTTTATGGGATTGAAGCCAGGGATAAACCTCATCCAAAAAAACCGCGGTTTTTGCCGAGCTTGCGGTCAGCATCACCAGCTGCCCCCATTTAAGGTTGGCTGAAAGATCTGAAATGGAAGATTTCCCAACATTGGCATTCACGTCTTTTATGGAAAGCTGGTCGCCTTTGCAGGTAAATTGGCCTTTGGGTACCGTTAATTTGTCGGGCAACAGTGCCGAACTCATCGAAAGCTTTTGGATGTTACCATTGGATTTGATCCGCCATTGGTTCGGTTTTAAAAACGGTCCCCTTAAATCGAAGTTGCGCAAAGAAACCTTGCCGCTAACCGCGCTTATATCTTTTAGGTTATGCTTGAACCCTTTTTCTTGCGACAGCCAGGTATATAATTGGCTTAAATCAATGTTGGCCGATTTTGACGTCATTTCAAAAGATGTCGCTTTTTCCCATTTAAATTTGGAGGACAGCTGCGACAAACTGGACTTTCCCACCACCGCATTTATATCTGTCAACGCGATGCGGGAGCCGTCCAAATGCAGGCCGCCGCCATCAATTTTTAGCGGAAAGGGGATTCGTTGGTATGCGGCATCCAATTTGATGTCGGAAGCCATCACCCTGACATTGATATCCTGCGTATCTTCGCCAAGAACCAGCATACCGACAGCGCTTCCCTCAAATTTATCAAAAAGGGCCAGCTCTTCTTTCAGTTTATCATCGTCAAGCAAACGTAAAAGCACAGCGGGAAGTTCGGACAGATCAGCCTGGATGAGCGTTTCGATATGAAATGGCGCCGTATCTCCGGTGAGCGCTATTGCCAGTTTTCCCTTTTTGGCAAACGAATTTCCCATGCGCGCCTCAATATTTTCACCTTCCAGGATTCCGTTTACAATTTTGGCATCACCGGTGACATCCACCAGATTTAATTGACCGTCTGGAATAAAAATATTCCCGCCGACCATATTTCCCTGAATCACATAATTATCTCCACGGGCCAGGTCGGCCAGGGTAGGTCCGTGGGCTTTCAGCGTCATGCGCTGGAATTCACCGCTTCGCAGTATTTCATAAACATCGGCAACGATTCCGGCATTTTCGGTTAATGCCAGAGCGATCCTCTGGGTTGTCTCCACATCGATCCGGCGGCCTTCTATTTCAAGCTGGACGTTCGGCAGGGCAGGGTCGGCGTGCAGATGCCCCGATAGGGTCAAGCGAGGGTCCTTTAAATTGAGCTGTGAAAGTGACAGGGTTTGAGCTTTGTTGTTGAGCTGATATCCGCCTTGAAAGCGGGTATCGGTGAGCTTCAGCTCTTTATTTCCTAAACGTAAATATAAATAAGGTGCGGAGCCGTCTATTTTTGCCTGAAGATGTTCGGGACCATCCGTTTGTAAATCCAGCGTTAGGTTTGCCCGGGCATTTGTCATCTTCAGGTCGGATTGGGGGAAAAAATAGTCGACTACGGCATGGGGTCGTAACTGGATTAGCTTAATCTGGCTGTTAATTTTAAAACCGGGCTCCGCATACGCGCCCTTAATCTCCATACTCTCCCAGAAGTTGGATTGACATTTGAGGGTAAATTCAAGCCGGCTTGCGTCTTGTTTTACATTCCCGTTTATGCTTTGAAGGCCCAAAATTCGGTTTTTGCCTTCAAAGAAATGGACGCGACCGTCACGAATGCGCAAGACAACGGCGGGTATTATGAATGAGCGCAAGGAGCGGATGGCTGAAATCAGTTGGTCTCCAAGGGTCTCAAATGAAACGGAATCCAACGCGCTACTTTCATCATTTAGGGTTTCCGGTAAGGTTTCCGGAAATCGAATATTGATTTCCGGCGAGCGCGACCGCAGCATTCCGATCTCAAGATTTCCGGTGAAAAGCGGCAGGATTTTCGGATAAACGTTAAGGGACTCTATGGTGCCGTCCACATTATCGGGTGTTGTAAAATTAACGTCGGATATAACCACATGCGGACGCGGGAAAAGTGCCAAATTAAGATACTGATATTCAATTTGACCCCCGATATCTTTGGCGTATTGATTTTTGATCTTTTCTTTTACCATATCCAGGTTAATCAATCTGGGCGTGACGACCACAAGGATAATCAACAGGCACAAAAAAATTCCGGATAGGCTAATAAGTACAAAAAGTATTTTTCTAGGTTTACGCATCGGGGTAATTTCAGCTGTTATTTAAACGAATTAAGCCAGGTTGGTGCAATTTATAAATGACTGTAATTTTGTATTAATCCTGCACGATCTTATGACCGCTAAAGTGTAATGTCAACCTTGGTCGGCGGCCTTAGAGCGGTTAAACTCCCTCTCAAAGGACCGCGCTTGCTTGTCTGGCGCTTCAGGGTGGTTAGAGGGGCGTCCAGCGGTCCTGTGCAGCTATTGGGAATGGGTATTGCAGTATTTATCTAAAGATTATACAAGAACCTATCTCAATTTTTGAGATAGGTTCACGTACGTTTTCAAGGAGCCGGTACTTCCATGAAGGCAATGGTTTTAAAGCAACTCTGCGCTATCGCTGAAAATAAAAGTCCATTGGAACTGGTGGATATGCCGGATCCTGTTCCGCGGGACAACGAGATTTTGATAAAAGTATCTTCCTGTGGCGTGTGCCATACCGAGTTGGATGAAATTGAAGGCCGTACCCCGCCGCCTCAATTGCCGGTTATTTTGGGGCATCAAGTTGTCGGCCGGGTGGATACAAGCGCTGCGGGGGCCACAAAATTCAGAAAGGGTGATCGGGTTGGCCTTGCGTGGATACATTCTGCCTGCGGGCGATGCGATTTTTGCACAAGCGGCTCCGAAAATTTATGTGAGGGCTTCAAGGCCACCGGCCGGGACGTACATGGCGGTTATGCCGAATATACGACCGTAGTCGAGGATTTTGCCCATAAAATTCCTGAGGTCTTCACAGATTCGCAAGCGGCACCCCTTTTGTGTGCCGGTGCCATCGGCTATCGGTCGCTGCGGTTAAGCGGAATTGAAGATCATCAGCGCCTGGGATTAACCGGTTTTGGTGCATCCGCTCATCTCGTGTTACAGATGGTTCGGCACAAATACCCGCATACGAAAGTTTTTGTATTTGCCAGAAGTGAAAAGGAAAGAGATTTCGCGCACCAGCTGGGTGCCTTCTGGGCGGGGGATACCGGTACCGAATCTCCGGAAAAACTGGACGGGATCATTGATACCACGCCGGCCTGGCAGCCCATTGTTAAGGCCCTGGCATGTTTAAAACCGGGGGGCAGACTCGTTATTAATGCGATTCGCAAGGAGGAAGGCGATAAAAAGTCTTTATTAGCGCTGGATTACCCGAACCATCTTTGGCTTGAAAAAGAGATTAAAAGTGTTGCAAACGTTACACGTACGGATGTCAGCGAGTTCTTGCAGCTGGCCGCTGAAATTCAGATAAGGCCGGAAGTGCAGGAATTTGAACTTAAAGACGCCAACCGGGCACTGGTCGAACTGAAGGAAAGAAAAATTCGGGGTGCCAAAGTACTAAAAATCAGCTAAATGTGCTATTTTTTGAGCTTCATGTCGTATAGTTGTTTTAAAGCCGAATATCGAATATCCAATATTGAATGCTGAATGTCCAAGTAAGGTATTCTGGTCTGATTCTTAATATAAAAAGACAGAGAGAAGCGATACCATACTTCGAAATTTCCGCCTGCGGCGGATTCGATGTTCGATATTCATATTCCACAGAAGCTTATCTTTAGCAGGAAATTGAATTTAGATATGAATTGATAGTCCGGATTTGTGATTAGAACGAGATAAAGGAGGAAGCGGGTATGTACAATAAAACGGTTATGGATCACTTCCGCAATCCGCGCAACGTGGGGGTGATCGAAGATGCCGATGGCGTCGGTGAAGTGGGTAATCCGCTTTGCGGTGATATGATGACCATCTATTTAAAAATAACGGATGAACACATTGCGGATATCAAATTTCAGACATTTGGATGCGGCTCTGCAATCGCCGTATCCAGCATGATCACCGAAATTGCCAAGGGTAAAAGCCTGGCGGATGCGAAGCAGCTTACCAATAAGGATGTGGCCAAAGCATTGGAAGGTTTGCCGAAAAATAAGCTGCACTGCTCTAACCTGGGAGCGGATGCGCTCCAGCTGGCAATCCAAAATTATGAGGATAAATTGGCCGGCGTGACCCGTCCTGAACCCATTCGCAAACAAAAGCATGAACATTCGCATGGCGAAAAATGTTATTGTCCCTACTGTGATATCGAGATTCAAGAAGGGATTACATTCTGCGATGCCTGCCAATCCAGTCTTGAAGATGAACATTAAATCCCCGTCCAGGAGTTTAAGCAATTATGAAGGTTATTAACTTGGACCATATCTCAGCAAAACCCGTATTACCCGAAGTCAAAGAGGTGATGATTGCGGCTATTGAAAAAGACTATCACAACCCTTCCAGCCAACATAAATCCGGTGAGGAAGCTGCCGCGGCGTTACAAACGGCCCGTAAGTCAATGGCGGATCTGCTGAACTGCAAAACTCCCAAAGAAATTGTCTTCACTTCCGGAGGGACGGAATCCGTCAATCATGCCATCAAAGGTGTGGCCCTGGCCAACGAGGATAAGGGCAAGCATATTGTTACCTCCAATATCGAGCACAATGCGGTTATTCGAAGTTTAAGGCGCCTGAAGTCGGACGGATTTGCGGTAACCTCCCTTCAGGTCGACGCCAGCGGGCGGGTCAATCCGCAAGATGTTGCCCAAGCCATCACCAAGGATACCATTCTGGTATCCATTATGCACAGCAATAACGAAACCGGAACCATACAGCCCCTTGCGGAAATCGGGAAGATCACACGTGAAAAGAAAGTTATTTTTCACTCCGATGCCGTTGATTCGGTGGGGGTGGTTCCCATGGATGTTCAACAGCTGGGTGTGGATTTGCTCAGTTTTGCGGCCAACACTTTTTATGGACCCGCAGGCGTCGGGGGATTGTTTATTCGCCGCGGGACCCGGATTTTTCCCCTGCTGGATGGGGGCGTTCAAGAGAACAACAAACGCGCCGGCGCTGAAAATCTGGTGGGAATTATCGGAACAGGCAAGGCCGCCGAGCTTGCGCTGAGGCACATGGACAAGCGGCTGATGCACCTCAAGGCATTAAAGGATCAGTTGTTAAATGAATTGCCCCTTATGATCGACGAATACATCATTAATACCCATCCGGAGTATAGTTTGCCGAACCTGGTGTCAATTTCGGTCAAGTACATCGAAGGCGAAAGTGTCATGTTGATGTTAGATGATGAAAATATTGCGGTATCGACGCGTTCGGCATGCGCAACGGGTTCCCTGCGAGCATCGCATGTGCTGCTGTCTTTGGGACTCAGCCATGCCGACGCCCAGGGCACTTTGGTTATCTCATTCGGGATTGATAATTCGAAGGAGGATATCAACGCATTTTTGAAAGCATTAAAAAATGTGGTCACGACCCTGCGCGATATTTCGCCGCTTTATCAAAAAACGCCGGATTAGCCAGGAAGCTATAAAGCTGGGGGTAACCTGGCAATGGTTGCCAGTCGAGCAGGAGTGATCCGCAAGGATCACAGGCCTGCCCGGGTAAGGTTTAGTCAACCGCCCGGTAGTGT
>JAQYWI010000366.1 GCA_030145015.1 Desulfobacterales bacterium | reverse complement strand
GGGCGATTGATTTCCCGTGAGAGATATGATACCGGGCGCCGGCAACATGACCGAGGTTGTGTGCGATACCCAGTCCTTTGGTAAAGGCAGCGCCGCCATAAATGGCCGCCATGGCCATATCCGTCCGTGCCTCCAGATCGTCGGGATTATGGTAAGCTCGTGAAAGGCTTGTACCGATCAGCTTGATCCCGTAATAGGCCAGGGTCGAATAGTAGGGGTGGTAGGGCATGAGGGTTCCCACGTACCCCTCGATACAGTGGGCAAGCGCGTCGATTCCCGTCTCGGCCGTGAGTCCCTGAGGCATCGTCCTGGTTACTTCGGGGTCGATAATCGCCACCTTTGGAACGATGATTTCGCTCATGATGATGAACTTTATACCCCGCTCCGTATCGGTGATGATAGAGTATGTGTTCGCCTCACTGCCCGTTCCTGACGTGGTGGGAATACAGATGACGGGGGGCAGGATGTCCATGATTTTTCCCGTTCCACCGGCGAGACTCTCATATTCGGACATGTGGCCGGGGTGGGTCACTCGCACGGCGAGCGCCTTGGCTGCATCCATGGAACTGCCGCCTCCCATTGCGATGATGCCGTCGCAGGCTTCTTTTTTGTAAAGTTCACCCAGGTTTTCGATTTCCCGTATGGGGGGATCCGGTTCGATATCGGTAAAGAGTACCGTGTCAATACTGTTTTTTACAAGATATGTCATAACCTCGTCGGCGCGGCCGATTTGTTTCATAATGGGATCGCAAAGAAAGAGAGCTTTTCTTATCCCGAGCTTTTTTGCTTCGCTTCCGATCTTCGAAAAGACGCCCGCCCCGATCAGCATCTGGGGCAGGTGGGGAATTCTCACTTCCCAGTTCTTTTTCCGTTCTTTGTAGGAGTTGATCCTGTTCCATATATCTTGAAGTTCGCTGTCCTCCACATCGAAAACTCTGTTTGTCGGTGGCAGCGGTTCCGTTCGGTAGAATGCGGGATAGGGTTCCCACATGGTGCTGAATTCGGCCTTGTTATTAAAGGTGTTTTCATCCTTCAGCGTTTGCTTTCCGATTTCAACCAGGTCATCCACGTTCAGATCCTTACCGAACCTGGCATTGAGGAGATCCGAGAAGAACTCATAGACCGAAGTCTGGCCGCCGGGTACTGAATTGAGGCAGTAGCCGATCGTATCACAGGTGGCCGCCCTGATCTGAAAGGCGAGCGAATTGTCGATCTGCCCCGTCTTTTGTCCGGGTATCTTGTAGGTGAAACCGGCGTTGTGGTCGGCACCCATGGGGCTGGTGGCGTAGGTAACACCAATACCCTTGGCGGCCCGCCCGTCATGGGCCGGAATTGCCTGCCCCTTGAAGACGGGTACCCGTGATACATTCAGGGCTTTTGCTGTTGAGAGGGTACCGTTCCCCAGGATAGTTCCGAATTCTGTATCCGCTTCGATTTCTTCCAGAAGTCTTATAGCAGCGTCTCCATCACCCATTTTCATCTTGCCGCCCGCTATGGCCATGCTCAGGGCGCCTCCTGTCTCAATAAGATCGAGACCCATGTCGTCGCAGAGGTATTTCAGCCGGGCGATGACGTCGAGATTGAGAATGTCAAGGTTTGTTCCCAAAAGGCCGATGGCTTCGTATTCGAGAGCCGAACAGAGCCGCTTTCCGTCAGGACCGTTATAAATAATCGAACACTTGACGACGCATCCCGGCATACAGCCGTGCATTTTGCCGCCTCGTTCCCAGACCTTGTTTTTTATGGCGTCACCGCTGACCTTTCTGAACTCCTCGTGCCTGCCCGAGGTGTTTCCCCTGGCAGGCATGCTCCCCACCATGCTAAGGTTCGAGACTGCGAGCGGCGTGCCGAATGTATGAAAGAGACCGCACCCCACATCCTTTTTGATAATAGTAACCCAATTTCTGACCGTGTTTCTGAATCGTGTTGGGTCGGCAAGAGCCACCTGACCGGCATCGGTGGCATCAATGACGATGGCTTTGAGACCCTTGGTTCCCATGACAGCCCCGATACCTCCCCTGCCAGCACTTCTCGATGGATCGCCATAGACATCTCCGAGGGCGATCGATGCACCTTTATACTTTCTTTCACCGGCAATGCCGATTGCAATCAGGGTTACCTTCTTGCCGAATTTTTTATATAGTGCCTCGGCAAGGTTGTAGTTTTTCATTCCCACGTATTCATCGGCCGGTTCCAGCTTGGCTTCATCCTTTGACACTCTCAGGATGTACCATTTTTCATCAGCTGGCGACCCTTCGATGATGATAGACCGTATACCAAGTTTATCCAGTTTCTGTGCGGCCGGTCCACCCACATTCGATTTCTTGATGCCAAAAGTTATGGGACTCTTGCAGCCCAGCGAGATGCGGCCCAGTTGGGGCGCTAACGTTCCCGCCAGCGGCCCGGCGGCGATGATCAGTTTATTTTCCGGACCCAGCGGATTGGAATCCGCCGGTACCTCGTTATTCATAATCTTGGCAATCAAGCCTCTACCACCGATCATTCTGTAGGCTTCGGGCAGGTTTTCGATGTCCACTTTTTCATTCGACATATTGACGCGTAATACTTTCAACCCAATAATCCTTTCATTAATCGTATAAGGTGTTTTGAAAATACATTTCAATGTCGGTTATGTTATTCTGATTTTCTGATTGAAGCCAATCATTCGCGCACATAACGTTAGGACATAAAGCGGTTCTATCGCTTAATGAAGATGACGGGTTTTTTGGCTTTTCTGATCACTTTTTCTGAAACCGTCCCCAGAAACATTTCAATGAAATGATAAATGATGGGATTCTCTTTATTGAGTGGAAAGTATAATAGGAAATAACATTGTGTCAAGGTGAAAGGCGCCACCGTGGGCATTGTTTCCTTGACAAACCCCAACCACAGGCGTAAGATTGCCACAACATAATGAATTCTTCTACAGCAACCTGCGATGTATCGAAAACCAGGAAAAATATAAACACGTCAAGCTAAGGGCAATGCACACTTGTCCGCCTTCGGCGGATTCAGCCCTTCAAGGAGTCTGCTTTGCTCTGCCATTCCAAAAAAAGATTTTTCCAAGAGCTCCATCAGTTCAGTGTTGGTGGTGCTTTTTTACGTCTATTTTGGTGAATATTTCCGTTTAGAGAGCAAGAAAAGAACAATAGTCAAAACAAGATTTATCCCGCCCGCCCCGTTGAACCGGGGACCCTCTGGGTGTTCAACTGGGGTTAAATGCTTGCCCCGTGGAATTTCCCGACTTGTCGGGAACCCCTTTGGCCTGCCCTGGTGCGACGACACGGGAACATGATCCTGTTTGGGAAAAAACAACAGCATCCGTGCCTCTAAATCCAATTCTCGCAGACCAGGTCTGGGCCAGGGGGATTCAACAGGGCGGGCCTATTTCACTGGGGTTTACCCCGCGGAAC
>JAQYWI010000365.1 GCA_030145015.1 Desulfobacterales bacterium | reverse complement strand
CCCGTCTTCTAAAAGCGCCACCCGGGTTTCATGATTCGAAACATTGATGATCAGCTGTTTGTACATCGTGTCGTTTTTCTCCAAACCTATTTGAACAATTGGGTCTCTAATAATAATTGTTGAGTTTCTTGTACCAAAACGCTTTCACCACGAAGACACGAAGGTCACAAAGGTAATTAATGGTCTTCCTTCGATAGGCTTTCTTTGTGTTCTTCGTGAACTTCGTGGTTAAATTTTTTTGGTTTTATTCCTGAATTCAATTTCGTGATTCTTGCCTGTTTGACCTGCGCGTCACTTAATTCGAATATGTGGCGCAGGACATCAAACGCCCGTACGGTTTTTCCCGGCTCGGATTGAAGCGTCAGCTCCAGATGACTCGAGTCGAACAATTCACTGTTTACTACAATATCTTTTAAATCTAACTTTTTCAACTTTCCTTTTCGCTGGGTGAGCGTAATGTAAAAATCCGATCTCTGGTTGAAAGCGTTTAGCCGGGTTTTATCGAAAAGCGCCTCTTTTAGGACAACCCGGTAGCGAACGCGTTTGCGGAGGGGTGCCGGCGCCTTTTGGGAGGCTAATTGACAATGGATGATTTTAAGCCCGGCGGGCAATTGAGCGTTCAAGGCGGCCTTGACGTCCCGGGGGCAAATGGTATCCGGCACGGTTATCACAAAGCGTTCCTGCTGGCTCTCGATTCCCACCGGCAGGGGGTCATCAAAGGAGATTTTGGGTTTGGGGTGAAATCCCTCTGAAAATCGAACCGCAATTCCGGCCCGTTTTAAGGCTCGCTGGAAAATGTTGACCATTTCAAGATGCCCGAAATACCGGGCTTCGTCCAGCTTGCTGTAAAAAACAGTGAGCTTCTTGAAGGCCGGTGGTTTGGCAGCATCGGATCGGTTCGGCCCAACGGCATTGTCTTTTAATGCGGCGTGGGTTAGGGGCTCTATTTGTTCAAAATCGCAGACACCGCACTGGTTGCAGTCATCAACCCGGCAATCCGCTGTAAAGGTTTCCCGGATTGCGTTTTCCCATTCAGCGGTTAAAAACGCTTTGGTCACCTGGGTGTCGATATGGTCCCAGGGCAACGGCTCACAGACATCTCTCGGCCGCAGCGTATAGAATTCAGGATCCAGTCCTTCTTCGGCAAGGGCCGCTTCCCACAGGTCATATCGAAACCGATCACTCCAGCCGTCAAACCGGCAACCTTTATGATAGGCGGTTACCAGCAGCCGGCTCAGCCTTCGATCGCCGCGGGCCCAAACCCCTTCCAGCCAGCTGACTTTCGGGTTCTGCCATTTGATTTGAATGCCGGACAATTTGAGCGCGTCCTTCACCCGCCTTAAGCGATCTTCGGATTCAGCCAGCGACAGCTGGGAGGCCCATTGAAAGGGGGTATGCGCTTTGGGAATAAAGGTAGCCACGCTGACATTGATTTTTCCCCGGCGCCCGTCGGGGCTTTTGATTTGCCGCAGGGCTTTAACTAAATCCTCCAGGGCCCTTAAGTCCTCGACGGTTTCGGTCGGAAGCCCGATCATAAAATATAATTTGATGACCCGCCATCCCAGGTCAAAGGCGTCTTTGACCGTCGCCATAATTTCAGTTTCACTGATATTTTTATTGATGGCGTCCCGCAGCCGCTGGCTGCCGGCCTCGGGTGCAATGGTAAACCCGGTTTTGCGCACCGTCTTGATCAGTTTCATCAGCTCCGGCGTCAACGTTCCGGCCCTCAAGGACGGCAGGGAAACCGCCACATTCTCGGTTGCATAGTCCGACATCAAACGCGACATCAACGGCACGATACAACCGTAATCGCCGGTGCTTAACGACAGCAGGGAAATATCTTCGTATCCGGTGGCATTGACGGATTGATCACAAATGGCGAGCAGTGAATCGGGCGAACGTTCCCGCACCGGCCGGTAGATCATGCCGGCCTGACAGAACCGGCAGCCGCGGGTACAGCCTCTGGCAACCTCCAGTCGCAGCCGATCATGCACGGGTTTGCCAAAGGGGATGATGGGTTTCTCCGGAAAAGGCACCTGATCCAGATCGGCAATCAAAGTTCGGGTCACCTGCGTATAGTTCGGATACTGCGGCTGCAGGGTCTGGAAACCGCTCTCATCATATTGCGGCTTAAAAAATGAGGGAATATAAACACCTTCAATTTTTGACCAGCGCTTTAAAAGCGCCTCTTTATCGCTGCCGCTGTTCTTTTTCCATTGCATCCAGCCTTCGGCCAGCTGCAGGGTGACGTTTTCGCCGTCTCCGATAACCATGGCATCGAAAAAATCCGCAACCGGCTCCGGGTTGCAGGTGCACGGGCCCCCGGCGATAATCAACGGAAAAGAAGCGTCCCGTTGCGCAGCATAAAACGGAATGCCGGACAGCTCCAGAATGCTTAAGATATTGGTGTAGTTCAGTTCATAGAGCAGACTGAATCCGATAATATCAAACCGATCGAGGGGCAGACGGGATTCCAGAGAAAATAAACGCAGCCCGCTGCTCCTGAGATGATGGTCCATATCCATTCCGGGTGCAAAGACCCGCTCGGCGGCAATGTCCGGATGGGCGTTTAAAATATGATACAGAATCTGCATCCCGAAATGAGAGGTGCCGATTTCATATAGATCCGGAAAGGCCAGTGCAAAGCGCAGTTTAACCCGCTCCAGGTCTTTTTTGATCTGATTGATTTCGCCCCCCAGATAGCGGCTGGGTTTTTCAACCAGAGGCAAAATATCTTCGATTGTTTTCAAATTCATAGCATACGCAGGTGGTATAAGGTACTCGTTGCTCGTAACCAGCCTAGAAGCGTCTCATAAAAGTGACTAAAGTGAACTAAAGTTGGAAGTGACTAAAGTTATGGTGTCGCTACGCTCCGTCTTTTATAAAAATGACAGAATTCCTAAACTTTAGGCACTTTAGTCATTTTAGGCATTTTAGGCACTTTTTTTGAAGCCGTATCGGCTGCCTCACCCAATTTCGGCAATGTTATCAGATTAACTCAAAAAATTGAAGACGCCGTCTTTATTTTCATGGCGCGATGTTTATATTTTAGCAGCCAAATTGCTTTGTGATTTCAATCCAACCCGAGACCCGTTTGCCGGGAGGACAGATATGCATAACAACTTGATGCGAATCGAAAATAAAACAGGACGCACCCTTTTTACGTTGCTTTCACTTCTTTTTATGCTGGGCTTTTCACAACCCGGCTGGGGCCTGAATAGCGAGCGCGAAAGCCCGGTGGTGAGGGCGGTGCGCAAGGTCAGCCCGGCTGTGGTAAATATAAGCTCCTCTTACGAGGTTCGCAAGCGCGCCAATCCCTTCTCGGGCTTCGGTATGGATCCGTTTTTCGAAGAGTTCTTCAAAGATTTTTTTGATCCCCGCTTCGAACGCCGCCGCAAAAGCACCAGCCTGGGGTCCGGCGTGATCA
>JAQYWI010000364.1 GCA_030145015.1 Desulfobacterales bacterium | reverse complement strand
TGCTCACGTACTAGCGTGTACGCTCCGCTTTAAATTCGCGGGACGCCTTGCCCTCGAACACAATCTGAGGTTTTGAAACCACTTCTATATCAACTTTTTCGATGCGCTAACGTGTTTGAGTTAATCGGAAATTACCTTGAATCGAGATATAAGACTTTCAAAATTAGCCTGGGGAATCTGCTCCCAGGGAGCGGCCGGTCTAAAATGAAGCGTGGATTTCGCATCCGGAGCAAAAAACTTTCCGGATTGAAGCGCGGGCTTTTTGAGCCGGTATTTAAACTCATCTCCCAGATCCAGGATGAGGTCCAGATCGTCGTAATCTTCGAGCAGTTCCACCAGATGAATGTTGCGGATGCGGCCACTGCCTTTCAGCTGCCGCTGGCCACCCGAACCCTGGAAGACTTCGATGCCGGCATCTTCAACCGCCATGGCACGGTCATCCGGCGCCACGATGAATGCCTGTTCCACCGCATATTCGCCTTCCAGAAACGGAATCCAATTGGACATATCCATTTTCCCTTCTCATCTGTTTTTAACCCGCAATAAATTATTGGGCATGATCATTCTGTATATAAGGATATATTGATCCGGTTTCAAGATCATATATCCTTAAATGTTACGGGCAGCATTCATTCAGATTGCCTTCCTTATTCTAAGCATCGGGCATACCGGGTACTTGCAATCAAACGTTCATATCTGCTATGGACCACTCTTACATTTAAAATTCCTGAGCGAAACGGTATAATGGTTTCAGAAAAAGCACACGCGTCTTCACGTATATTCTATGGCTGGTATATAATGGCCGCCAGTTTTTTGCTCCTTTTTTTCCAAGCCGGTGCCCGGTATTCTTTCGGGATCATGTTTAAGCCCATGATGGCCGAATTAGGCTGGAATCGGGCATCGATCTCATCGGTGTTTTTTTTAAATATGGTTTTCTTCGCCTTGACCCTTGCCGTCGCCGGTCGGCTTTATGATCACTACGGACCGCGATGGGTGATTTTTATTTCAACTGTGCTGCTGGCAGCCGGCTATATGTGCACCTCATGGGTTCGTACCCTGTGGCAATTCCATCTTTTTTACGGAGTTCTGACGGCGATCGGAACCGGTGGTGCGACCATACCGCTGGTGTCTGCCGTGATGAGCAAATGGTTTGAAAAACGCCGAGGCCTGACCATCAGCCTGGCGCTTTCCGGCACTTGCCTGGGCCAATTCATCCTGGTGCCGATTTTCAATCGGTTTGTTCTAATTTATAGCTGGCGGATCTCATACCTTCTGATCGGTTTGATTATTCTTATCGTCAATACCATTCTGGCATTTACTGTTTTTAAGGGCGATCCGGAAGATTTAGGCGTTCAACCCTATGGGCGTAAGGCCGCCGAAAATAGGGGCGATCCGGACGGATCCGGCAATTCGGTACACAGTGAAAAAGATTTGAATCTGAAGCAGGCCATGAAAACCTATTCCTTCTGGCTTTTTCTGGCATTTATGTTCATCTGCGGCGGCGGCGATTTTCTGATTATCACCCACCTGGTTCCATTTGTAACCGATTACGGTGTCGCCCCCACCTCGGCAGCGAATATGCTGGCCCTATTTGGATTGATGAGTTTGGGGGGCATCCTGATTGCCGGGCCCGCCTCGGATCTCATTGGAAACAAAATTCCCATCGCCGCCTCATTTGTGCTGCGCGTGCTGCTGTTTCTGATGATTTTAAAATATCGCACCCCGATTTCGTTTTATATTTTCGCGGGGGGGGTCGGATTTACATTCCTGATCACGGCCCCGCTGACCGCGACACTGGTCGGGAGGCTTTACGGATTTGCTCACGTGGGTCTGATCTCCGGATTTGTTACCACGATCCACCATTTAGGCGGTGGTTTCTGGGCCTATATGGGCGGACTCCTCTATGACAAAACAGGAAGTTATCAAATCATTTTGGCTGTATCGGCCGTATTGGCAGCGATCGCAACGATCTGCACCATGGCCCTAAAAGAAAAAAGACATCTGATAAGGTGAGCGGAAGGTCAGTTTGCTGTGAAAAAGCCACGCGTCCGGCTGAAATACTTAAAGAATCAGGACCCGCCTGGAAGAAATGAATGGATTTCTTATATCATTAAATTTCTGGCCAGGATCATTCTGACACCATTCTTTCACCTCCAAACAACCGGATCCGAGAATCTGCCCTTGAACCGCGCGTTTATCCTATTGGTCAAACATCAACGCTGGGAAGACATTCCTCTGTTGAACCTTTCCACACCCCGGCCGCTTTACTACATCGCCAAATATGAATTGTTCAAAAATGTCCTCAGCAACTGGTTTTTCAACGCCCTGGGGGGGATTCCCATAAACCGGCAGCGGCCACTTGAAAGCCGGCGCTTTCTGCAAGCGACAATTGAATTGCTTGAAAAGGGAGAAGGGGTTGTGATTTTCCCGGAGGGCACCTATTACCGCAATAAAATGGGGCCTGGACAGACTGGCATGGTGAGATTTGTGCTCTCGCGCTTGGCGCTTCCGTTTGTTCCGGTAGGGATTAATTATTCGTCACCCGGGGGCCGAATTTTAGTCCGAATCAACTTTGGTAAACCTTTTTATGCAAACTCGACTTTACCCGCTGACGCTTTTGTCGACGCTATGATGGAAAAAATCGCCCAGCTTTCAGGTCTGGCGACCCGTTAACGCTGAATTGGCATTGGCGCCGTCCTAACGTTAGCCTCGCTCCAATTAAATAATTACGCAATAAGCTGAATGCGAATTAGTAATTGGATCGTAATTTCATTCGTTTAAGAGCAATATCATCTACTTAATCAGAATTTAATAAATAAATTAAAAAAACTGTTGATTCGTCTAACATAGTACTATATGAAAACACGCTAGCGGACAAAGGCCTTCGATTAGCCTAAACGGCTAATAGTAGCAAACCCGACCCAGTGTTTTGATAGTCAAGAAAAGACAGAGTTTAAAAAGCTAACCTCTATCCAGATAGTGCGAAAATGGACGCGAGATTTAAACCATTCTGCGATGCGCCCCCGGGAATGAAGTATATTCATGACAATTGGGGAACACGGTCAGGCGTAGATCGTCGGAAAAAAAATGGGATATACTTAGGCCAGGAAAAAAGAAAACGAACCGAACGCCGAAGTGGATCCGACCGCAGAAGACTTTCTTTCATTCAAAGACGGACGGTCTTTGACTTAAGAGAGGCTTACAGAGACTTATAAACCTAGCGGCTTAAAAATTTAAAGCTGATAAAAAGGCAGGGTTTACAACAACTCTGCCTTTTGTTTTTACTTATTTTTACTACATTTTACTTTATTTAACTGCATTTTACAGCATTTTACTATAAGCTATCTCAAAATTAGCAGTTCATCTTCGAAGCCAGAGAAAATAAGTTCCAAAGGTGCTCTAAAGTTAGAAATGCCTAAAATGACTAAAATGA
>JAQYWI010000363.1 GCA_030145015.1 Desulfobacterales bacterium | reverse complement strand
TCTTTTAACAGAACTGGAGTTTGTAGCCAGATAGAAATGTCATATATTTGTCTGCCTATTGGATCAGTGACACCGTCCAGCTTTACTGCTTTCGTTTGGGCAATGATGGCTTCAGGCGATGAAGCCCACTCCAGTTCTCGTATACGCTTTTCCTTAAGTTCTATTTTTTGAGTTAGTTCGTTTAGTCGGACCTCCTTTTCTTTGATCTGAAAATACGAAAAGGCCAATGAGCCCACAATAATTACGAAGCCCATCAAAGTAAGGATTGCGCTTATATATGAGGACTTCTGAAGTTTTTTATATTCGATATTTCCCATAGATAACCTCACTTAATCTCAGAGGTAGGCATTAGCCTCTTTAATGCTTCATTCCACATAAAAAGTAGACGCCCCGCTGTATAAGTTATTAAACCTGAAGAACCAAACAGTAATGATAATTCTGCCTTGCCTGCTTGACCCTTAACAATGAGCGACACCCCACTAGCTAGTAGCATTATTAATGAGATCACAGTTACTCCCAAGTAAACCATCCTTTCAAACTTGAAGAGCTTAGTTAGCTTTTCCACAACCTCCATTCTTTTTTCTATGCTATCTGGCATTGTTCATACCTTTCTTTAATTTTATATGCATAATTAGTATTATGCGACCTAAAAATACGGACAAACACGTGTATTTATGGAAGTGAATGCCGCGTAGTGAATTATAGAATTCATAACATTATTTTCTCAGTTATGCCCTTTGAAATACTTGCCATTAGATGAAATCTGCTAAATTGACATGTATCAAATTGGGACTGTAAATATCAAGACTCAATTGTTTTAATGATATCGTTTTCAATTCTTGCATCGTTTAATATGAATACCTGGGAGTAATCAAAAGATTTTATAGCCTTTAAAAGCCTGTGATCTGTAAAAGATATCAAAAGTGTTTATAACGCCTGAATTAAGCCGCGCCGCGAAGCGGCGTCGGCTTGAATGAGTTGTTCAAGTAAGCCGCTTCGCGGCAGATAAGACTTCAGCTAATTCCTTCAAATAAAGCCCATCCGCGGCAGGTTGCAAAAGCTATTAATTCTCTGTCATACCTCTATTGGATCCCCATCCAATAAACCCTTCAAACGAAAGGAGAGAGGTTATGATGAAGAATTACTACGATCAATCCATGAGAGCCCTGCAACTTGCCGGGATGAGCAAGCGTACTCAGCAATGCTATACAAGATCCGTTCGAATGCTCGTCGATTTTTACAACAAAACTCCCGATCAAATCACCGAAGTGCAACTTCAAGATTATTTCCTCCACCGTAGAAACGCCGATAAGTGGTCAGCGGCCACTATGCGTATCTGCTACAGCGGCATCAAGTTCTTTTTTATCAATGTGCTTAAACGTGACTGGCACACTTTGGAACTTATACACGCAAAACGTGAACAGCGGCTGCCCACCGTACTGAGCCTTGATGAGATTCGATCCATCCTCTGCACCGTCCGTACCCCTCAAAATAAAGCATACCTTACCACTGTGTATTCCTGCGGGCTCAGACTGCACGAAGCCCTTTATCTTCAGGTCAGCGACATCGATAAAGATCGCATGCGCATTCACGTCCATCGAGGCAAAGGCGCTAAAGACCGATATGTACCCCTGCCCGAGTCGACACTTCATATATTAAGAGATTACTGGAAGCTGCACCGTAATCCGACCTGGATATTCCCTCGATTGGGCCGAAGCGGCAAAGAAGGTCCCACGGCCACTATCCCAATGAATAAATCCTCCGTGCAGGGTGCCTTACGCCGGGTATTAAAACAACTTAAATTTACGAAACGTATCTCCACCCATACCCTGCGCCATTCTTATGCCACACATCTGCTGGAGGCAGGAGTCAATATCCGACGGATCCAGCAATACTTGGGCCATAGCAGCTTAAACTCCACAATGGTCTATCTCCACCTGACCACCCAGGGACACGAACGTGCCTACGGCATCATCAACGATCTGATGAAAGGAGATAACCATGACAACGATTAAAGACATCTTCCAGACCTATGCTCCTGAGTACATCCACAGATTCGGAGAGACCATCCCTTTTGAGCATCGTAAGGTCATCCATGCCATCATCAATTGCCGCACGGATCATTACGGCGCCTCTATTTATCAATGCTCCGAGTGCGGTGAAAGGCACATGGTATATCGCTGCTGTGGCAACCGGCATTGTCCCAATTGCCAGCACCATAAAACCCGAAAATGGCTGCAAACGCAATTGGATCGTCAATTACCCGGGCATCATTTCATGATCACCTTTACCGTGCCTCAGCAGCTAAGACGTTTCATCCGCAGCAACCAGCGGGTGTGCTACTCGGCCATGTTTGCCGCCTCTTCACAGACAATTAAAAAACTGGCCGCCGATCAAAGACAAATGGGCGCAGACATTCCCGGATTCTTCGGTGTGCTTCATACCTGGGGTCGTCAAATGCCCTATCATCCACACATCCATTATATCGTCCCGGGAGGTGCATTATCAAGAAGTGATGACAAATGGCACTGCTCTCGAATCGATTTTTTTCTGCCGGTCAAAGCCATGTCAACAATCTTCAAGGCCAAATTCCGCGACATTATGAAAAAGAGCAAACTTTATCCCCAAATCGCCTCCGATGTCTGGAATCAGAAATGGGTCGTTAACTGTCAGGCTATCGGCACAGGCGAGCAAAGTATCAAGTACCTCGCCCCCTATGTTTTTAAAGTGGCCATTTCAAACAGCCGGATCGTAAAAATTGAAGATCGAAAGGTCTTTTTCAGATACCGTAAAAATAAAAGCAACCGGTGGCGCACCATGGCCCTGGATGTTATGGAATTTATCCGCCGTTTTCTTCAGCATGTGCTGCCCACCGGCTTCATGAAAGTTCGGTATTACGGATTCCTGCACCCGGGATCTTCAGTCCCGTTGGAAAAGATCTCGGCCCTGATTGAACTGGCGTTCGGTTTTCAAATCGCAACACCAAAAACAGTGATAGAACCTCCTGAGCCGATGATCTGCACCAGTTGCGGCGGAAGTCTGGTATTCCAGGTTTCACTGTTACCGTTCAAAATAGTATTTGCGGGTTCAGGGTAGCTAAGAACTTGTAAATACTATTTTTATCCAAATTGAACAGGCTGCCGATCTCCGGTTGAAGCGGCACAGGACAACTGCGCCTTGACCTGGCTTTTGGCTCCGAATACCGGCAACTATTTCTTGAAAATTATGTCTTTCTATCGATAAAAAGTCTTTGTTAATCTCCGGCACCCCGAATTTTATTGATTCCGGAGTGTCTTCCTCACCCAGAGCATCAAAGCAATACCCTTATACAAAAATCTCAGCAAACCGGGCTTCTTGAACAATAGATTGAAAACGACCTTTCAGGTCGTGTCAATCCTTAAAGGTTAGATGATTTTTTTGCTATTTTTTATGAAGTTACT
>JAQYWI010000037.1 GCA_030145015.1 Desulfobacterales bacterium | reverse complement strand
AAATCAATCGCCTCGCCAATTCATATGTTTATGATATCGATGACCTGAAGGGAATCATCGACGAAAATGTTGATGATCGCCGCAAAGAGGCCATTAAAGGTGAACGCATCGTCGATGAGGCCGTCATTCATTTCCGTAAATGGCATGAAAGTTTAGATATCGTGCCCACCATCGTCGCCCTGAGAGATAAAATGGAATCAATCGCGGCGGCGGAACTTAAAAAAACCCTGCAATCCAGTAAGATCTCAGAGCAGGAAGCCGAAGCCATCCACAAAATGGCGGATTCCCTGATCAACAAGATTCTGCACGATCCGACCCTGTTTCTGAAGCAAAACGGCATGCGTGAAGATAAATCCTTTTATATCGATATGGTCCGGAAACTGTTTAAACTAGACAAATAAAGACTGTCCGTTGTCAGTGGTCAATACTGTTCGTTGTAAGTGGTCCGTTGTACGTTGCAAATTCATAACCCATACATGCTGCTAAGCTTAGCAAGCTGCATCACCTGTATCATTTAATTGAGCAGTCTGAGGGTTTTTCCCGTCATTCCCGCGCAGCAGACTGTGTCATAATTCAAAAATGCGCTTAATTTCTGCCTGTCATGCCGGACTTGATCCGGCATCCAGTAACGTAAGGCTTTGAAAAAGCACTGGATTCCGGGTCAAGCCCGGAATGACGAAAACACCAATATGAGTAGCTCTTCCAATTGCGACACAGCCTGCTGCGCGGGAATGACAAGCTTTGAAAAAAATCCTCCATCCCTCAAATAAGTACATGCAACGGACAACGGACCACAAACAACGAATAATAAATCCGGAGGGTTTATTATGAGCAAAACAGCGTTTCTCTTTCCCGGTCAGGGCTCCCAGAGTGTGGGGATGGGAGAGGAATTTTATCGGGAATACGATTTTGTTCGCGAAATATTCGACATGGCCGCAGAGACCGTCAAAATGCATGTCTCCCGGTTGTGTTTTAAAGGCCCCATGGAAGAACTGACCGCGACGGTCAACCTGCAGCCCGCCGTTACGACAGTTAACCTTGCCTGTTTGGCCGTCCTTCAAAAAGAGGGCGTCGATTTCGATTATTGTGCCGGCCACAGTCTGGGAGAATACAGCGCCCTGGATGCCGCCGGCGTTGTATCCGCTGAAGACACCCTCAAGCTGGTATATCAAAGAGGCACGCTCATGCATCGCGAATCCACCCGATATAAGGGCGCGATGCATGCCATCGTCGGATTGCCGATTACCGAAGTCGACGATCTCGTCGCCGAAGTCCAACCGCAAGGGGTTGTGTCGGTGGCCAATCACAACAGCGAACTTCAGATTGTGATCACCGGTTCACCGGCGCCGGTCGAAAAAGTCTCAATGCTGGCCGCGCAAAAGGGGGCCAAGTCCATACCGCTGAAAGTCAGCGGTGCCTGGCACAGTGAGCTCATAAAGGGTGCCGAGCAAGAGTTCAAAGAGGCTTTAGACCAAATTGGCTTTAATCCTCCTGAAAAATCCATTATCCTTAATGTTTCGGCCGATATCACCACCGCGGCCGATGAAATTAAAGACATCATGGGCCGGCAGCTGTGCAGCCCGGTAAAATGGTATGATTGCATGGTCAAGTTGATGGACGCAGAGATCGAAACCTTTGTGGAAGTCGGCCCGGGCCGGGTGCTTGCCGGTTTGTTAAAAAAGATTCTGCCGGCCGATTACCCGGCCAAAGTTTACAATGTCGCCAACATGAAGCAGCTCGAGCGATTTCTTAAGGATAACAAATGAGCCAAAATTAAAAATGATCTAAAATGCCTAAAATTATGGTGTCGCTCGCGCTCTGTCTTTTTTTAAAGGTGCAAAGCTTATTTTTAGTTTTCGAGAACGAGGACGAGTAGGATTTACGATTCCATATTTATCGTTCTCGTCCTCGTCCTCGACACAAAATTTCACAGTGTCTTCACCATCCTTTTTAAAATGATCGTTCGACCCTGTCGTTCGACCCTGTCGTTCGACCCTGAGGCCCTCGAAGGGAGGCCCTCGAAGGGAGGCCCTCGAAGGGAGGCCCTCGAAGGGAGGCTCTCGACGGGAGGCCCTCGAAGGGAGGCTCTCGACGGGCAGAATTCCTCAACTTTAGGCACTTTAGCTCATTTGAGTCATTTTAGGCACTTCTAATTAGGGAGTAAATCATGATCAGCAACCCTTCCTTCATCTGGATACTGTCTCTGGTAAATCTGGCAATTATCTGTATGGCCCTTTTGTTTACCTATGAGTCCATCCGTGAGCAGGAACCGCGGGCCCCCAAATGGGGGGCGGCATTGACGGCCTTGCATATCTTGCTCGGCATACTCATTTTGTCATGGCCGGCGGCACGCGTGCCGATTGCCGGGTTCCTCGGTATCGGTGTGGCGGTTCAGGCCGTCTTTCTCATACCCTATAATGGCAAGGCTGCCAGGCCCAAGTATGCGGTCGATTATCTGTATGGCGACGGGACCGGTTTCAAACAGGCAGATGAACGCGACATGATGTTTGCCCGTAATACGATGAAACCGGGCTCAAAGCAGTACGAAGATTATTATCAAGCGCATCCCGAAAAAAAAGACTATGACGATCAACGCCGGGCTGTGGGCGGTCCTTTAGGCAAAACCGGCGCCATTGACGGTCGTTACCAACCGAATGTGGCCATGCTCGTCTCCTCCATCGAATTCCCCATGATGTTAGGGGATAAAGCCGTTGTGGATCCGGAAACCTCCTTATCCCGCAGCATTTACTTATCTAAAGAAGATGCCAAGACCGGGGCCGCAATAGATCCTGCCAAAGCCACCAAAATCGTCAAAAAATGGGCCCAGCACCTTGGCGCCGACCTGGTGGGCGTTTGTAAAATTGATCCCCGCTGGGCGTATTCACACCGGGGCCGAATACATTATGATGACTGGGAAAATTGGGGCAAGGAGATTCCCGAACCGCTCCCCTATGCCGTGGTTGTCGCCACCGAGATGAAGGCTGACATGGTGCGCTCGGCACCGCACACCCCCACCCTGGTGGAGAGTGGTTACAACTACGCGCGCGGCGCCTATATCACGACGATTCTGTCCCGCTGGTTCGGTGCAATGGGATACAAAGCCGTTGCCCAGCACAACCGGCATTACGACACCCTGGAGGTGCCGTTGGCCATTGATGCCGGTTTGGGCGAACTGGGGCGTTTCGGCTATCTTATCGCCGATAAATTCGGACCCCGCGTGCGTCTGTTTGCCGTACAGACCGACATGCCGCTGGTTCCTGACAAACCCGTCGACCTGGGCGCTGAAAAGTTCTGTGAAGTCTGTTTGAAATGCGGGGAATCCTGTCCATCAAAATCGATCCCCATAGAAAGAGAAAAAAAGGTGGCCCGCGGGATCGAGCGCTGGTCGCTAAATGCGGAGACCTGTTTCGCGTACTGGGGGAAAATCGGTACCGATTGCTGCATCTGTATGGCGATATGCCCTTTTTCCAGACCCAATCGTACCATCCATAGATTTGTAAAATTCATGCTGCGCAAATCACCCCTGGCACGGGTGGTTTTCCCTTATATTGACAATATCCTTTACGGCCGACGCTGGAAGCCCCGCAAGGCATTGGATTGGATGGATTATCCTAAAGGTGCCAGCTCAAAAGAGGTCCCCATCTTTGAAGCAGATGCCTAACTGATTCATAATATTACGGCACAAGATGCAATCTATGTGTTGAGGCGATATCCGTGATCCGTTTTCGCTTCACCCCCACTTTCTTCGCAAAATCAGGCCAACGGCGAATTGCCGAACCTACATCTGCAATTATGTCCTTAGGTTTCTTAATTCTGAACTGTTTTGCCAACTCAATGAAATCCTGCTTCTCAACACCATCGCGCTTCCCGTTAATTGTCATCTGATGGCGATTCGTCCATTCGCCCTTTGAATTGTAACTCCACATTACATCGAAGGCGGGGGCAAGATGCCAGTTACCATCTCGATCCATTAGAAAGGCGATATTACGCGTATGATCATCCTGATTTCGGGCGATAATGTTGAACACCATTCTCCTAAAGAGCTGATGAAGAGCTGGTTGTCCCAGTCCCAATTGCAGACAAGTGGTCATGGCTGTTTCATATCCATACTGGCCGGGCATCTTGTAATCGTAGTGGCCTAATGCGCAAAACGATTGCATATGGATTTTGTCTGAATTGTTCGTCCGGTCAAATCTACGTGTCATAAAATGTGCGCGTCCATTTTCCTTCATCAACCGACATTTGGTCATCTTGATTCCTGCAGCCGTTGCCATGAGATGATAGGCATACTCTATTTTCCCATAGCCTTTGGGGTCACCCAGGGTGTCGTCATTTATGCCGTCAAACTTAATGATCCAGTACTCAAATCCTTCAGGTGCTTGCACCTGGCCTGATCTGACATCCTTAGTCTTCGGATTCCATGCAATGACAGCTTTTGCTCTCGCCCCGCCAGCAGATGTTCCCACTCGAATGATCGTGTCCAAAGCTGTTGACTCAGCATTGGATAAGTTCACAAGTAAGTCTTCTCTTTCCGATAGGATCTTTCCAGCAAGTTCCACTAGCTCAGAAACTTCAATACGAACTGCCTTTTTTGAGGTAACAAGCGCAGGTTCAAACTCCAGGGCACCCATTCCGCGACTTCCCATGTAGCAGAGCCTCTCGATAGGGCTAAAGTCCTTAAGTGATCTGCCCTGTCTCTGTAACCACACTTCGATGAGTCTTGTTCCATATCGATCAGGCAGCGAATCGGCTAATAATCCCGGCAAACCATAGAATGTTTTGTCATTCAGTTCAGGAAAGGAATAGATCTGAGAATTTAACGGCATTGTAAGCGGAGCGATTTCAAGCTGTTTGCGAAGGAATGAAGGATCATACTCAAACGTGGCAAAACCGCGGTCGTCATCCCAAGCCACAGCACCTACAGGATCACCCCATAGATTAACTTTTGCAACAGGAAGCGGCATATGTTTTAGGCCTTGCCTTTAGTTCGTCGGCCGGATGCTCGTTGACGTTCATGCCCTTTAAGTTTTGCAAGTTGAAGCGGGCTGATACCCGGATCGGGCAAGAATGCATCCAGCTGGTCAAGTTTTCGCAATGCACGCAGAATTTCAATGAGCGAGCTGAGACCACAACCTTTCCCGCCTTCTAAATCAAGAACGACACGACGCGACACGCCAGCCCGTTGTGCTAGTGTCGCCTGTGTTAAATTCTGATTCAGACGCTCTCTACGAGTTCTAACGCCGATTTCCTTGAGCACCGCATGGTTATTCTTCGAACTAAGCTTCATAATACCTCATAATCGCAACTTTAAATATATATTATGTAAATAATATAACAAATTTATAACATTAAATAAATTTCTTGTCAAGGCCATGGAATGTTAATAATATATCATAATTACAACATTATATCATAAAATTTGGTTTAATATGCTTAATTTGATACTTTAAATATAGTTCTAACAAAACCATGGCTCTAATCTAAATCAATACCAGCAAGGGGAAGAGAAACGTTTTCATATAAAGCGCGGATAACGATACGGATTGTATTCGGAGCTGCCCGTTTAACAAACCGCCGGGCTTGCTTCACGAAGGCGTCAGGTGGGGGATTAATAACATGCCCTGGTTAAACAAATTATTTCTCTGGGGAGACGATCTTTTCGGTTACGGCAAGAGAGAAAATTCGGATCTATTCTGGCAAAAGTGATAGAGCAAATTTATTATTTGTCTTCCTCTGCCTCCGGTTCGGCCCACACGATGTGCTTTTTATTTACAAACATCACCCGACCCTTACTTTCCTTCGACATCACCTCAACCATAATTATAAAAGGAGAAGTGTCTTTTGTAAATATATCCGAAACTCTCTGTTTGTAAGCAAGATTGACCTTGCCGTGAATGGTAGAGCCATCCGTGGTTTTGATGGTAATGGGTCGGTATTCAGCGCTCTGGTAGTTTGGAGTTTTCATAATATCACATTCCCCTTCACAATTTGGATTTTAGAATTCGGATTTTGGATTTAAGAAAAGACTGACCAGCGACACAATTGACCTCCGATTATTTAAATCCGCAATCCAAATTCGACTCGACTGCCTTCGCAAGCTCAGGCCCCGGGCATGCCGAGGGGAGCTCGTCGCAGGCCAAAATCTAAAATCAGCTCACTCCATGTTAGCAGGACTCCAGGACTTTAGACAACCCAGGATTTACCTTTTTATAGATTATAGTTCCCTAGATTTATATTTATATCGGCGATTTAGACGGACATCTTAAGAATTTATTAAAAATGAGGGTTTTGAAACCGGTTCTAAAGTTATGTTTTAGATCGACCGATATTATCATATACCGGCGCTTGATCAATGTCAAATATAACCATCTGAAATTATGATTAATTTAAATCGTTCCGGCTAGCCGCTTCTGAATTTTGACAGGTGCGAGCGAGACTATTTTTACGAACAGTTTATGGATTGATTGATCCGCTTGCCGATCAATGCTAAAATCGACGATGAAGTATTGATTTGATATTTTTGGGTTATATATTGTCGCATTAGAGGCAAGATGCTATAATTCGGTAAAAAATGGATCAGCCACAATTAATACTTTACAGGCAAATTGAGTTGTGTTAATGAAATCAATTTTTGGAAGACCTCATTTGCATAGAGAGGATCTAGACTAGGGGTTTGGTTATGAAAAAGAAAGATAAAGAATATTTCAAAAAATTACTGACAAACTGGCTAGAAGAACTTTTGGATCAGGCCGGTGACACGGTATCGGGCATGACGGTGCCAAAAGAAAATTTTCCGGATCCTACAGATCGCGCCGCCCTTGAGGCTGACCGCAACTTTATGCTGCGCATACGGGACAGAGAACACAAGCTGATTAAAAAAATAAAACAGGCCGTCGGGCGCATTGAAAATGATACCTACGGAATTTGTGATTCTTGCGGGGAAGACATCTCGCTCAAACGACTCAAAGCCCGGCCCGTTACAACTCAATGCATTGATTGTAAATCAAAAGAGGAGGCTTTAGAAAAGGCTCTTGGAATATAAAAATCGTCTGGGGATCGACCTTCATATTCATTCAACCGCCTCAGATGGATCCCTGACGCCGGCTGACATCATCGCCCACGCCCAAAAGCTTAATCTTGCCGCGATCGCCATCACGGATCATGACTCGGTAGACGGATCTAAAGGGGCTCTTCAGATCGGCATCCCCCCTTCTTTACACTTTTTAACCGGTGTCGAAATCAGCGCGGCACATCCCCCATTTTTTCCCGGCTCCGGAAGTTTTCATATATTAGGCTATGCGATCCACCTTGATAATCGCGACTTAAATCAAGCCCTCGGCAAACTCCAGGAAGCCAGAAAAAATCGAAACCCCGAAATTTTAAAACGATTAAATAAATTAGGATTCCGGATTTCTTTAGAAGAAGTCACTCAAGCGGTCGGAAAAGGCCAGCTGGGCAGACCCCATATCGCCTATGCCATGTTGAAAAAAGGCTTTGTGGCATCCATTAGCGAAGCATTTGACAAATATCTGGGGGACGCAGGGCCGGCATATGTGGACAAGGATCGCATTGAATGTGAACAGGCCATTAACATCATCCGGGCTGCCGGAGGCGTTCCCGTGCTGGCGCACCCGGCTCTTTTGAATATTGAAAATGATCAGAAATTGGATGCACTCCTGCAAAATTTAATGAAAATAGGCCTGGCAGGGATAGAGGTATATTATCCCGGACATTCACCTCAACAGATACGGCAATACGCGGAACTGGCCGGAAAGTACGGCCTGTTGATGACCGGCGGCACAGATTTTCACGGATCCATAACGCCTGATATAAAAATGGGATCAGGTAACGGAGATCTATTGGTTCCGTATAGCCTTTACAAAGAGTTAATTAATGCAAACAAGCGATCATTTCGAGATTGAAAAAAAACTTGAATATGAATTTAGATCAAAGCAACTTCTGGATGAAGCCTTGCGGCACAGTTCTTTTGTGAATGAACAACCTGAAGCGGATTTGCGCGACAATGAGCGCTTCGAATTTCTCGGCGATGCCGTATTAAACCTTATGGTCGGACATATTTTAATGGAGCGTTACCCCAACCTGAAAGAAGGCGACCTTTCAAGAATCCGGGCCAATCTGGTCAATGAATCCCAGCTGGCAATCAACGCGCGCGCTATTGATCTGGGTGCCTTTATTCTATTGGGCAAAGGCGAAATCCAAACCAACGGAAGAGATAAAAACTCCATATTGGCGGGGGCATTCGAGGCGCTGATCGCCGCTCTTTATCTGGATGGCGGCTTCAAGGGAGCCTTTAAGATTATCGAAAATATTTTTGTCCCCCTTCTGGATTCCGTTAACTCGGCGATCGACATTTATGACTACAAAAGCCAGCTTCAGGAATGGGCCCAGGAAGAACAGGGGACCATGCCGCATTATAAAGTTGTCCGTGAGGAAGGCCCGGATCACGATAAAACATTCTGGATTTCGGTGAAAATCTTTGATGTCGAAAGCGAGGGCCACGGCAAAAGCAAAAAAACGGCCGAACAGGATGCGGCTAAAAAAGCTTTAGAGATTCTAAAAAAAGAATCTCCATGACCACCCCGCATAAGCCTTTTATAGTTCCGATCTTCCTGCCTCACGCCGGCTGCCCTCACCGGTGTGTATTCTGCAACCAATCTTTGATTACCGGTGTTAATTCCAGGATTTCCCATAGAAGTGGTTTCAAAACCTCAGATCAGGTTCAAGGGCAAGGCGCAGGCCGATCGAGAAAGCGCAGCATACATGGGTATGTGAGCATTTATCGGAGGCCTGCAACGCAGCCATTGGGCCTTAGATGGGGTTTTGAAACCACTTCTATTCAAGTCCGCAGTACGGTTGAATCGTTCTTAAAATATAAAAGCGCGCGACGCGGCATCGTCCAGATCGCTTTTTTTGGCGGTAATTTTCTCGGAATAGACATTGATGAGATTAAGCGCCTGCTGGCTGAAGCCGCGGTGTTTGTTGAAGCGGGTCGCGTAAACAGCATTCGATTTTCCACACGGCCCGATACCATCGACCCCGAGCGGCTGGATATTATTAAAAATTTCCCGGTATCGACAGTTGAACTGGGCGTACAATCGATGGACGATCGGGTGCTGGCGCGCACAAACCGCGGTCACAACAGCGCCGATACCGTAAAAGCGGTACAGTGTCTTAGGGAATTTGATTATGAAATCGGCGTGCAGCTGATGGTCGGCCTGCCGGGCGATGACCCCGGGCGAATGCGTGCTACCGCCCGGCGGGTTGCCGAACTGAAGCCGGATTTTATCCGAATTTATCCCACCGTGGTGGTTGCCGGCAGTCCCCTTGCAAAATTGTATAAAGAAGGGCGCTACAGGCCGCTACCCCTGAAAGAGGCGGTGACACAGGTCAAAGAACTTTACCGTTTCTTTAGCCGCAGAAACATCCAGGTAATCCGAATGGGGCTGCAGGCAACCGCTGATCTCGAAAAGGGTTCGACGATTTTGGCCGGCCCGTATCATCCGTCCTTCGGACATCTGGTGTATTCAGAGATCTTTTTGGATAAGGCCATTTCGGCAATAGAATCCGTAAATCCGAAAGGATATGCGGTTACCCTGCACGTTCATCCGCGCAGTGTTTCCAAAATGAGAGGCCTAAAAAATGTGAATATCACAAGGCTGAATAAAAAATTTCCCCTCCAATCCGTTGAAATCGTCCCGGATCATTCCTTGAAAGAAGATCAATTGGCCGTGACCACCTCCCTCTGATTTTGCTATTTATAACCCTTTCCAAACCACAATATATGGGGTATCCTCCAGATTTGACATAAAATCATATTTAAGGTAATTCAGTATCACCATCCTAAGCTATTTCAATAGCATTCAAACTGCATAAACCTTAATGGAGGGCACAAAAATGCAATGCCCGAAATGTAAGTTTGAGAGCCCGGAAGGAATCAAATTTTGTGGCGAGTGTGGAGCTAAGTTAGAAAGACTTTGCCCAAGTTGCAATTCGTCAAGTCCTCTCAACTTCAAATTTTGTGGCGAGTGCGGCCATAAATTAGACGTTCCTGTTGAAACATCTCATAAAGATTTATCCTTTGATGAAAAATTAACCAAGATTCAAAAATACCTTCCTAAAGGCCTCACCGAGAAAATCCTATCTCAGAGAGATAGAATCGAGGGTGAACGAAAACAGGTTACGGTGATGTTTTGTGACATGGCCGGATTCACTACCCTGTCCGAAAAGCTCGATCCTGAGGGAGCTTATGCCATTATTGACCAGGTCTACGAGATCCTGATTCACAAGGTTCATGACTACGAAGGCACGGTAAACGAAATGACAGGTGACGGGATCATGGCCTTATTTGGAGCTCCCATTGCCTTAGAGGATGCTCCCCAGAGAGCGATCCAATCAAGCTTAGCAATCCACCGGGAGATGGTCAAATTTAGCGATAGGATAAAGCAAGAAAGAGAAGGCCTACCGCCTTTAAAAATGCGGGTTGGTCTTCACACTGGCCCTGTGGTTGTTGGCACTGTTGGAAATGATCTGCGAGTCGAGTTCAAAGCTGTTGGGGACACGGTCAATCTGGCTTCAAGGATGGAAGGGTTGGCAGAACCGGGATCAACTTATGTGACTGAAGCGACATTCAGGCTGACTGAAGGGCTCTTTCGGTTTGAGGCCATGGGAAAAAAGGGGATTAAAGGCCGGCAGGAGCCTGCCAAGGTCTACCGAGTAATAGCTCCCAGCACCAGCAGGACGCGGTTTGACGTCAGCACTGAACGGGGACTTTCGCCGTTTGTTGGCAGGGAGCGAGAGCTTGAGCTTCTGTTAGATGGGTTTGAGCGGTCCAAGGCCGGCAGGGGGCAGGCCATTTCAATCATAGCAGATGCGGGGTTGGGAAAATCAAGGCTCCTATATGAGTTCAGAAAAGCAGTTACCAGCGAAGATGTGACCTTCTTGGAAGGAAAGTGCCTTTCTTACAGCAGGGGCGTAGTCTACCATCCAATCATAGATATCCTGAAGGCAAACTTCGATATCAGGGATGATGACGGGGATTTGCCTATTAGAGAGAAGATCAAAAAGGGGCTGGAAATATTGGGAGCAGATGAAGCCTCAACCCTCCCCTATCTCCTTGAGCTCCTGTCGGTCAAAGATAACGGCTTCGATAAGATCCCCCTGAGCCCGGAGGAGAGGAAAGATCGAATCCTCCAGGCATTGAAGCAAATTGCATTGAAGGGTTCGGAGAGACAGCCCCTGATCATGGCCTATGAGAATCTACATTGGATTGACCAGAGCTCCGAGGAGTCCTTGAAGGGGCTATTGGATGCTATTTCGGGTGCCCGGGTTTTCCTCATATTTACCTACCGGCCTGAATTTATTCATACATGGGGTGGGAGATCGTATCACAGCCAGGTCAACCTGAACCGCCTTTCCACCCGGGAGGCCCTCATGATGGTCTCTCATCTATTGGGCACAGAGGAGTTTGATAAAGAGATCGAGCAGTTGATTCTTGAAAAGACAGAAGGGGTCCCTTTCTTCATTGAGGAGCTTATAAACTCTCTTAGAGATCAAAAAATCATCGAAAAAAAAGATAACACATATCATCTGACAAAAGATATTCGGGAGGCAACAATTCCTTCTACGATCCATGATGTGATCATGGCTCGTGTTGATTCCCTGCCAGAGGGAGCAAAGGGCTTACTTCAGACAGGTTCAGTTGCCGGGAGAGAGTTCAGTCACCATTTAATAAAAAAGGTAACAGAGTTTTCGAAAGATGAGCTGCTGTCCCATCTTTCGGTTTTAAAGGACTCCGAGCTTCTTTATGAGAGAGGAATCTATCCCCAATCGAATTATGTTTTCAAGCACGCACTCACTCAAGAGGTAGCCTATAATAGTCTGCTTCAGAAAAGGAGAACGGAGCTTCACGAGAAGATCGGAAAGGCCATAGAAAAGATCCACGCGGATAGATTGGAAGAGCTCTGCGAGATGCTGGCATACCATTTTCTGCAAGGCGAAGATTGGCAACGCGCTTACAGCTACTGCCAAGAGGCGGGGCTGAAGGCTAATTCCCATTCTGCTTATGAACAAGCCCAAAGGTATTTTGAAGAAGCCCTCACCGCGATTAAAAAGCTATCCCGTGAAAAGACCCGGATTGAGCAAGAGATTGACCTGCGTTTTAATATGCGATCTCCCCTTGTGGCGCTGGGACGACATGAAGAATGGGGGGAGTGGATACGTGGCGCTGAGCCGTTGGCCCGAGAAATCGATGATGATGCCCGTCTTTCCAATGCCTTAAACTATCTTTCAAGTTTGCACTGGATCCACGGCCAGCATAGAAAAGCAATCGAACTGGGGCAAAAAGCGCTGAATATCGCCGAGAGGGCAGGGCATTTCTCCTGCCAGATCGGAACCATGTTTCACTTGGGAATCTTTTTCTTCAACATTGGCGATTATCCCAAACAAATTGAAATCCATCAAAAGGTTCGAAAAAGGCTGATTGGAGAGGATGCATTTAAGCAGCATGGTATGGCAAGTTTACCGGGTGCTTTTTCACGCAGTATGCTTGTGCTTGGCATGGCCGAGCTTGGAAACTTTGATAAAATTGAGGAGATTGGCCATGAGGCGCTCGAAATAGCCGAGCAGGTGCGAAATACTCTCACACTGACCTTTGTGTATAATTTTGTTGCTATGGCTTATTTGCGTCTTGGGAAATTGGAACCGGCCCTGCCGCTTTTAGAAAAGGCCCACGAGTTGTGTCGCTTTTCCGAGGTGCAGAGCATGTACTCGTACACTGTGGGTAGTCTCGGCTACGCTTACCTCCTTGCCAAAGAACCGAGGCGTGCATTGACTGTACTGGAAGAAGGTGCAAAAGACGACAATCTCCAAGCCAGTTTTTGGCCCACCCATCCGTTAACTGTGTTGGCGGACGCCTATCGTGCTTTAGGCGAGATTTCATTGGCAACTGAGACTGTGTCGCGCGCCCTGAAACTTTCGGATAAACGCGAAGAGCGCGGATTTGAGGCTTGGGCTATGCTTGTTATGGCTGGGATCAATGATACCGCAGAGCGACCTGAAGAAGCAAAGCAGTGGTATCGGCGTGCATTACAGCAAGCCTCTAATCTATCGATGCGCCCGCTTGTTGCACATTGTCATAAAGGTCTCGCCAACTCCTATCTACGCCTTGGAAATGAAAAGGAGGCACAATTAGAAAACAAAACGGCCCTTGAAATATACCGTTCATTGGGGATGACATACTGGCTGCAGTCGTAACGGCTAATTGCAAGCGATGTTTCAATTGCGCTACGGTTATCGCCGTTCTCTGTTAATTTGGGTTGACAGCTCATCCGGCTGTCATCTATAGAAAAAGAGGTTATGAGCCCTCAGGATCATCAGCACAAAGAACCGTTACTTGGCAAGGGAAGCCAGCTACCCGGCATTTCTACCGCTAAGGATGTGCCCATGGAAAAGGCATCCGCAATCGCGGAAAAACCCGAAAAAGTCGATGTTGATTCGCCCGGGACACTCATCAATCGTGAGTTAAGTTGGCTCAGCTTTGCCCGCCGCGTGCTCGCACTTGCCGAAGACCCGGATTTGCCCTTGCTTGAACGTGTCAAGTTCGCCGGCATCATGGGGATGCTGTATGACGAGTTTGAGATGAAACGCATGGGGGGGCTTAAACGCAAGATAGAGAAAAGGAAACGCAAAAAGAAAAAAAAACTGTCCCCCGACGGGCTCAGCGCCGAAGAGGAATTGCGGGCCTGCCGCGAAGAATTGCATAAACAGGCTCGCCTGGTTTCTCGTCTGGTGGCCCATAAGCTTCGACCCGCTTTGGCCGCAGCCGGAATCCCCATCCTGGAATATACGGAGTTGAGTGACAAACAGCAGAAGCAAATGCAGCGCTATTTCCTTGAATCGGTGGAGCCCATCCTGACACCGCTTGCCGTAGACGTCTCGCACCCCTTTCCTTTTATCAGCAACCTGGGGCTCAACATCGCGGTGGAGGTCAAGGAAACCAAAAAGAAACGCAACCGCTTCGTGCGCATCAAGGTGCCGGCAAACCGCCCGCGCTGGGTGCCGCTACCCGACAGCGCCGGGTTTGTCCCGTTAGAGCAGGTGATCGCGTCCAACCTCGGTCTGCTATTTCCCAAGGCCGCCGGCCTTAAGTGTTATTTTTTCCGCGTAACGCGCGTCGCCAAGGATGACCCCTGGGAACGGACGATTCTGGAAGACCCTGAAGCCGATTTCATTCCGGCCCGGATCATCGGCATGGTAACCGAAGAACTGACGGCCCGGAAGTTTGCCGGTGTAACACGTCTTCAGGTTAGTGCTGACATGCCCCAAAAGCTGCAGGGCTGGATCTGCGAGCAACTCAAGGCGGATCCAAGTGAACTGGAACCCATAAAGGGTTTGATGAGCCTGGCGGACTTGATGAAGTTCCAGGTAGAGGGTTACCCGGAACTGCGCGATCCACCCCATCATCCGGTAACCCATCCCCGCCTGCGGCACCTGGATCCTGGCGATTCAGAGGACATATTCGCCGAGATTCGCAAAGGCGACATTTTGTTGCACCATCCTTACCACAGCTTTGACAGTTCCATACTGCATTTTTTACAAAGCGCGGCGGTTGATCCGCAGGTGCTGGCCATTAAGCTAACCATCTATCGCACCAGCAGTGAGTCGCCGATCATTCAGGCGCTGATGCAAGCGGCGCACCAGGGCAAGCAGGTTGCAGTGCTGGTGGAGATCACCGCGCGCTTCGACGAAGCCCCTAACATCGCCTGGGGCAGGCTGCTGGAGCGCGAGGGCGCCCACGTCGCCTACGGTGTTGAGCGACTGAAGACCCACGTAAAATTGGCTCTCGTCGTCCGCGAAGAGAAGGACGGCATTCGCCGCTATGTCCACGTGGGAACCGGAAACTACCACACCGTCACGGCTCGAATTTATGAAGACATGGGCATTCTGAGCTGTGAACCGGAGCTGGGATCAAATGTGGCGGCTTTGTTCAATGAACTGACAAGTGCCACGCCGCCTACCGGTTACGGCAAGCTAATGGTCGCGCCCTACAATTTACGCGAGAGCTTCACCGATTTGATCCAGCGCGAAGTGCAGCACAGCCAGGCCGGCCGCCCTTCAGGTATTTTTGCCAAAATGAATCAACTCCAGGACGAGCGTATAATTCGCGAACTTTACCTTGCCGGTCACGCCGGCGTACCCATCAGCTTAAATATCCGCGGTCTATGCTGCCTGCGCGCCGGAGTTCCCGGATTGTCAGAAAACATCCGGGTCTTCAGTACCCTCGGGCGCTTTTTGGAACATTCGCGGATCTATCGTTTTGAAAATGGGGGCGACCCTGAATTCTTCATCGGTTCAGCCGACTGGATGCAGCGCAATTTAAACCGGCGCATGGAAACGGTCATGCCCGTTAGCGACTCACAGCTGAAGCAGGAATTGGAGCAGACCTTGCAGGTTTATGAAAACGACAACAGCTCTGCCTGGGATATGCAGCCGGACGGTAAATACGTAAAACGACGCCCACGCAAAAGCCAAAAACGACGCGCCGCGCAGGAAGTGTTTATCGAGCTCATCGGTAAGCAATCAAAAAATAAAAGAATCAAATCATGATCAACAACCTGAAATTCGACTTACCCGACGGCTATGATGAAAAACAAATCATTCGCCAATTGACCGATAGGTACACCATCAGAAGGGAGCCCACTGTCGCCGAGCGGTTTACGGTTTACGATACGTTTGACTGGCGCTTATTTAATAAATCACTCATTTTGCATTCGTCCGGAAGTAAGCTGTTTTTGCGCAAACTGACAGAAAGCGAAATTTCACATAGCGTTGAATTCAGCCGGGCACCTGTTTTCATCCGGGATATTCCAGACGGTGAATTAAAAGATAAGTTGGCGCCGATTATAAAAATGCGCGCCCTCATAGCGCTTGTTGAATTCCACGCCCGGGTAACGCACTATCGTATTTTGAACCCGGATGAAAAAACAGTGGCGCGATTGGTTTTTGAAGAAATTTGGCCGTACCGTAATAAACGTCGGCCGGCATTGGCGACTCATCTATCGTTAAGACCGGTCAAGGGATACGATAAATATTCGCGCAGTCTGGCCAAAAGCCTCAAAGAAGCAGGGCTGACAATCCTCACGGAAAAAGAATTGTTTCTAAATGCGCTGGCGTCAGCAGACAAAAAGCCGGGCAGCTATTCTGCCAAAGTCAATATTCAATTCGAGCCGGCGATGCGCTCGGATCAAGCCGCTAAAGTTATTTTACGCTTTTTGTTAAATGTCATGCGCATAAACGCAGCCATCTTTGAAAAGGACCTGGATACGGAAGTTTTACATGATTTCCGGGTGGCGATTCGCAGGACACGCTCGGCATTAGCTCAATTTAAAAATGTATTTCCAACGAGAACAGCGGATCGATTTAAAAAAAATTTTGCGTATGTGGGCAAACTCTCCAACGTTTTAAGGGACCTGGATGTCTATCTGCTCAACCAGGATGCATACAAAGCAATGCTTCCCGCCGTCTTGCGTGACGACATTGATCCGTTGTTTAACCATTTGCGCAAAAAACGAGCAAACGCTTTTCAGCAAGCCATGCGTGGCCTCAAGTCTAAAAAATATGAGAAGATTATGAAGGATTGGGAGATGTTTTTAAATAAGCCGCCGCCGGATTCGGCTACCGCACCAAATGCGGAGCTCCCTGTAATTGAATTGGCACGCCAGAGAATTTATAAAAAATTCAGCGGGATCGTTAAAACGGGCAGCAAGATTCTTGCAAACACCGAAGATAAGCTCTTGCATGTCCTTAGAATTGAATGCAAAAAATTGCGATATCTGATGGAGTTCTTCGCCAGTCTTTTTCCCCGCAAGAAAGTTAATGCCTTGATTGGTCAGCTAAAGAACTTACAGGACAACCTGGGTGACTTCAACGATCTTTGTGTTCAGCAAGAATATCTCCTAAATATTAGCGCGGAATTGCCCCCCAGCCGGCAGCAAGTCAAAAAAACGCTGGTGGCAATTGGCAGTCTGATTGAAACATTGGACCACGAAAAACAGTCCGTCAAAGATGCCTTTGCCAGTACCTTCACGGATTTTGCAGCGCCTGAAAACCAGGAGCTCTTTCAAGAACTTTTTGCCTCCAAGGTAAAAGATTGAATATTCAATATAATTATAAAAAGTGGTATCAAAACCCCAGATTGTGTTCGAGGGCAAGGCGCAAGCCGAATCAAAAGCGCAGCATACACGGTAGTATGTGAGCATTTTGAGTCGGTTTGCAACGCAGCCATCGGACACTAGATGGGGTCTTGAAACCACTTTTGGGGATTTTTATGACGACGCTGGCCCTCTACAGCAATAAAGGCGGAGTGGGTAAAACCGCTGCCGCCGTAAACCTCTCTTATCTGGCAGCACAGACAGGGGCCAAAACCTTAATTTGCGACCTGGATCCCCAGGGTTCGGCCACATACTACTTCCGGGTAAAGCCCAAACTCAAGTCCGGACCCAAAGGGTTCGTCAGGGGGGCCAAGGGGGTCTATAAAAGCGTTAAAGGCACCGATTTTGAAAACCTGGATATTCTTCCAGCGGACTTCTCGCTTCGCAAGTTGGATGTTCTATATAATAAATTTGGAAATTCAAAACAACGGCTGAAAAAAATGCTTGATCCCTTTGGGAGTGAATATCGCTTAATTATTCTGGACTGCCCGGTTACCATCGGCATTCTAGCAGAAAACATATTGAACGCTGCTGACTACACCCTTGTGCCAATGATCCCCACCACGCTTTCTGTGCGAACTTATAACCAATTGCTAGCGTTCTGCAAAAAGAAAAGATATGATGTCGCTAAGATTTACCCTTTTTTTTCAATGGTGGATCGCCACAAAAAAATGCACCGGGAACTGATGCTCAGCGTGTCAAAGGATTTTAGGGGAGTTTTACAAAGCTTTGTTCCTTATTTAGCGCAGATTGAAAAAATGGGAATTTACCGGGCGCCGGTCACCGCATTCGCGCCGGGGTCTCTGGCCTCTCAATCATATCAAAACCTGTGGAGCAAGGTTCAAAAAAAAATACTGTCTTCAAAAAGGCAATAGGCGCCGGGTATTATGAGCCCCGGAACGCAAAGGAAAGCCATAATCGGTCGTGATCACATTTTGCGCCTTGGAAATGGATTATCCGTGCTTATTATTTTTCTATATATTAATCCGTTTCACCCTGTTGGGTAAAGCCAAACATACTGGAGAAAAAAATGGCAGCAAAAGCAAAAAAGCTTTGTAAGTGGAAGTCCGAAGATATAACCAAAAAGCTGGGCAAATTCAGTGATATTGTCCGCAATCCTCAATACGTATGCACAAAGTGCGGCAGAGTGGCGGACCAAAAAAAGTGGTTGCACAAACCAGCGGCATTAAAGTAGTGCTAAATCATGAAAACACTTTATCTGGTCAGGCATGCCAAATCGAGTTGGAAATATACCAACCTGGATGATTTCGAACGCCCCCTCAACAAGCGCGGCCGCAAGAACGCCCCCTTTATGGGGAGAATTCTTAAAAAATTAAAAGTCGCCCCGGATCTCGTCATATCCAGCCCGGCCAACAGAGCTGCTACCACGGCAAGGATCATTGCCGATTCAATCGATTATCCCCTTGAGAAAATTCATTACAACGAAACCATTTATGCTTCGAGTGAACATGAATTGATACAGGTAATCCAACAGCTTGGCGATGCCGTAAACCGGGCGATGCTCGTCAGCCATAATCCGGCTTTAACTGACCTTGCCAACACCATCGCTGACACGGCGATCAGTAATATCCCAACCTGCGGCGTAGTTGGCCTGAATTTGAACATCTCATCATGGGTAAAGATTGGGGAACAGCGCGGCAAATTAAAATTTTTTGAGTTCCCCAAAAAACACACCTCATGATTCCTGCTTGTTCGGCTTGAGCAAAGAGGGACTTGGTCAAACACACTAAAAGAGAGGAGGGGCACTATGGCAAAAAAGAAAGAAAAAAAAGAGAAGAAAGATCCGGCAAAGAAAAAAGTGACGAAGAAGGCCCAAAAGGCCAAAGCCAAGAAAAAGGACAAAAAGAAAAAAAAGAAGAAGGGGAAAAAATAACAGGACGAGTGCCAAATAGGCAACAACCGTAAAAGGCAATCCGGCCCGTAAGGCTGGATTGCCCTTTTTTATCCAATAGCTTTTTAATGACTCACGGGCTCAAAGACTTCGTAAAAGGTTCTTTCTCCAATCAGAGAGTCCACCCGTCCCTGAATATCTCTTCTTTCGCTGCTGCTCACCCATTTATTCCAGTCGTCCACCTTCTCCCATGTGCTGATCACCATGTACTCTTGGGGTTTGTCAAGATTTTTCAATGTTTGACCGGAAATATAGCCGGGCTGTACTTTGGCACGATCGCGCAATTCCGTCAGAAGCGGGATGAGTTCCGCCGGATTATGAACTTGGAATTTGCGTTTGATGATAACTTGAACAGGCATGTTGTCCTCCTTTTTCTCCCTTGATTCAAATCCTTACCCCTGTATGGATAAAAACACTAGAAGTGGTTTCAAAACCTCAGATCAGGTTCAAGGGCAAGGCGCAGGCCGATCGAGAAAGCGCAGCATACATGGGTATGTGAGCATTTATCGGAGGCCTGTGCTGCACCCTGATCCAAAAAATCAGATGCGAATCCCACTTGCGGGGCAACGCAGCCATTGGACCTTAGATGGGGTTTTGAAACCACTTCTATTAAAGCGCATGGTTTATCCCGGCAACTCCACCGGTGCCAGCAAATGCTCTTCCAAGAATCTGATTTCTTCAATGCCCGATACCACCACCTCAAGGTCGGGCCGCAGTTCTTTTTTGGAGATTTTACCGTCATATTCGATTTTAGACAAAATATGCTTGATGCAGTTGATTCTTGCCAGTTTCTTATTGTCCGATCGGATAATGGTCCAGGGGGAGAGCGTTCGGTTGGTTTCGTTCAGCATCTGGAACTTTCTGACGGTATAATCGTCCCACTTTTCTTGAGCCATTCTGTCAACCGGGGAAATTTTATACTGTTTCAACGGATCGGTCTCGCGCGCGTCAAATCGACGCAATTGTTCATCTTTAGAAACAGAGAAGAAAAATTTAAATAACATGATGCCGTCTTTGACAATCATCTCTTCAAAAAGGGGAACATCTTTTAAAAACCGTTTGTTTTGTTCATCGGTGCAGAATCCCATTACGGGTTCAACCATAGCGCGATTATACCAGCTGCGGTCGAAGAGGATAATTTCTCCGGCCGCTGGTAGATGCTGAATATATCTTTGAAAATACCATTGGGTGCGTTCCGTGTCGTCGGGTGCCACAAGGGCCACAACCCGGCTACCCCGCGGATTCAAATGCTCAATAATCCGTTTGATCGTACCGCCCTTGCCCGCGGCATCCCGTCCTTCAAATAACATCACCAAACGCAGTCCGCACTTCTTGACATGTTTTTGCATCTTCAAAAGTTCGATCTGCAGCTTGTGCAGCTCGGCTTCGTAATAGAGGGTGAATTTTTTAACCCAAACCGGCTGGCGGCCCTTGCTTTTTTTCTTATCCTTATTCTTAAGAGAAGTGTGCTCGGATAATTTCTTTTTTAGCTTTTTGGGTTTTTGTTCGCCCTTTTTACTTTTCTCTTTTTTGGCTTCAGATGCAGGCTTGCCCTTCGCCAGTATTTGCTCCGACTTTTGCGTTTTTGGGTCTTTGGCGTCGGATTTCTTTTTATTTTCTTTAGTCATCTTTGCCCCCTCTGGTTGATCGGTAAGCACAGCATTCAGAAGTTCAAAAAGTAGAACTTAAAATTTTTTTCCTTGATGCAACATTCCCACGGGTTATACAAGGGACTTGCCGTATTTTTTGCGCTGTTTTTTCATTAATTTTAATTCCCGATCGCCTAGAATAACAATATCGGGATCCAGGGTAAAATCCAGCTTACGGCTTCTGCCTCTGTAGCGCACCCGGTTGAGGATGACTTTCATGGTTTCCCGCCGGGCCAGATGCTTATCGTCGGATCGAATGACGTACCATGGCGATTTTTTGGTATGGGTCCTTTTTAAGAGCATGAATTTTTTTTCGGTAAATTCGTCCCACAAGTCCTGGGCCTGCAAATCCACTTCGGAAAGTTTCCATTGCCTTAAGGGATCGTTTTTTCTTCTATCAAAGCGCTGCGCCTGTTCTTCCTTGCTTACTGAAAAATAGAGCTTAAGCAGGATGGTCCGGCCTCCATCCTCGATAAAATTTTGTTCGTATGTATTCACTTTTTTCATAAAGCGGTTATATTGCTTCTGCGTACAAAATCCCATCACCGGCTCCACCAGAGCTCTATTGTACCAGCTTCGGTCAAACAAAACAATTTCTCCGGCATAGGGGAAATGTTCGATATAGCGTTTGATATGCAGTTCGGTTTTCTGGTATTCATTGGGTTTGCCCAGTGCCACCACATGATATCGTTTTTCATTCATATAGCGGGTTACCCGGCGGATGGTCCCCCCCTTGCCCGAGGCATCCCGGCCATCGAAAAGGATCACCATTTTTTTTCCGGTCCGTTCCAGATGGCGCTGCATTTTGATAAGCTCCGCCTGATAGGGTTTTAACTCCTCGGAATTGTAAAATTTCTCCAATACCGCCTTTACAATATCCTCTTTATCTTTCTTTTTGAGAACCTTCAGGATCTTTCGAAGGCGTTTGCCAGGAGTCACACAGGTAACATCCGGTTCGACTTTCTCTATTGCGTCTTTTATTTTTTTCGTCGAACCCGCCGCCCCCTCATCCGTATCTGATTGCCTATTTTCTAGTTTATCTGTGGTTTTCATAACGACACTGAATCTTTCACTTTCAATCTTTTTTCCTGAAACGTACGTTGAATATCGCTGCGATCAATTTAATTTCTTTCCGATTCGAAACATCTTTGCATAAATATTCGGCAGTTTTTGTTCTTTCAGCCCCCTGACGACCTTTTCCACCGCATAGGGGATTCGAAAATGTTCCACGGCTATTTTACCGGAAGAAAACCTAAGAATTGCAAAAGAAGTCCGTGGATCTCCGTCAAACATGCGCCCCACACTGCCGGGATTGATGAAGTGTACGCCATCGACGATTTTGTAATACGGTACGTGCGAATGACCCATAATCTGAACCTGATAGGCTGAGTCCTTGGCGAGCTGCCGGAAACGGCTTTCAGGGGCAGAAGGAAACAACTCTTCATCCGGATCTTCAAGGGTGCCATGAAATAGCCCGATGCGGAATCCGCCTGCCGCAAAATCCGTTTGTGCGGGTAAGGATTTCAGATAGGTGGCATTTTCAGGAAGTAAATTTTCAGATGTCCAAAAGTACATCACCTGTTTTTCTTCTTTTTTTGGTTTTTTTAATTTCTGGCCGTTAAGGATTCTCAAAATTTTCCGATCCGTATTCCCCAATATGCTGATGGTTTTCTCGCGCTTGCGAAACCATTGAATCGTTTCATTGGGAAAGGTACTGTAAACGGTGAAATCACCGGTGTTAATGATCCGATCGAAACGGTCCGGCTTGATATACTTGCCGATCGCCTTTAAGGCCGGATAATTTGCGTGTATGTCCCCCAGTAAAAGTATTTTCTTCATTCACGATCGGGTCTTCTTGAGCATTTTAGAAAACGACTGAATCGCCAGAGACACTTTTTGATATTTTTTCTTTTTGGGTTTTTTGCCTACATTTTTCAAGACTGCGCTCAAGGCATCGGTGTTTTTGATGATATTTTTCGTAACCTTTTGGGAAAGCGCTCCCGGGTTTTTATTCAAATCATTAAGATGGGCTTTGAGCGTTTTGGATCTTTTCTTAAAATCAACATATAATTCCAGGTATTTCTTTTTGCCCAGGGGCTTTAAATTTTCATTGGCCTGTTTTAAGCGTTTGCCGAGAACTTTAATCTGTTTGCGTAACTTCTGGTTGAGATCCTCGACAGTCTTCTTTTTAGCGGACACGGTTTTCGGGACTTTCGGGGCTGATTTCGCAGGCTTTTTCCCATAAGATTCCGCCACGGCCGCCTTGATTAATTTTGCATAATGCGGACCGATGGTTTTTACCTGGGCCAGTTTTTCCAGTGATATCTGGCGAAGCTGCCCGATAGTTGTGATCCCCGAACTAATGAGCATTTTCATGCGTAACGCACCGATATGTTTCACCTGGGTAAGATCTTCCTTTTTCATGATGTTCTCCTTTTGTAACGGATTACCGATCGATTTCGGCCCGGCGCCGTCTGGTCGAATCGCAAAATTGATGAAAGCCAAATTGGCATCTGGTTCCGGAAATATGGTCGCTGCGGGAGAGGATGGGCTGCAATGGGAGCTGAATGAGTCGCCGGGCATATTCCTCCGCTGTTGAGCGCGGGTTTAGGCTTTTGATCTCATTTGGATTGGCCATTAGAGCCTCTGGAGGAATGGTGTTTGCGAATCGAATGATCTTTTATAATGATAGCCGTCGAAAATTGTCAAGTCGAAATGATAAAGCGATTTTGTATAAAATCAAAAATGTTACAGGAGGTCTTATTGAAAACCGTAAAATAGAAATGAAAAAAACCGGCTTTTAGGGCGTTAGATCTTGTTCGAGGGCTCCCGCAAAATGCGGGATTTCAAATTTTGATTTAATATATTAAGGAGTTCAAAAGGCGTGAGCCGCTTCAAAAGCAGAGCATAGTTTTCGTGGCTGGAAGCCACTCCCACAAGTATTTTAAATCCCGCCTAGCTCTTTTTTTCCATGTAACAAATAATATGTGGGAGCGGCATCTTGCCGCGACTATCATTTCGAAGCGGATCAATGAACACCTTACTCTATGTAAAATTAGACGTGAAATCCCAAACCGACGGGACAACGCAGCCATCGGGCAAGTATCTATGATGATGCCCTAAAAGCCGGTTTTAGTCTTCTGGGAGTCGGACGACTAGCACCGGTATTTTAGAGCGTCTGACCACCCGGCGCGCGGTGCTTCCCAGCATGGCATCGGCAAGGGTTCCCTGTCCATGGGTTCCCATAACGATGAGATCGCAGTTTCGTTTTTCAGCGCTCTTTATAATCACCTCAACCGCATTTCCCCGCTCCACAATTATTTCATCTGTATTAAAACCACCACCTTCATGTTGCTGCTTTGCATCTTCACTGAATTGATGCAGCGCTTCTTTGATGGCCAGATGTTCCTGTTTTTTTCCGATCAGGGCCTCTTTGGCCTCATCCAGTTGCTGCGATTTAATTTCCTCCCATCGCTCGGCGCTGATATAGCCGATAACACTCTGGTCCAAAAGCTCCGGAACCTCGGGTAGGACATGAATGATGGTAATGGCGGCGTTATACAGGTCGGCCAGGCTCACCGCGTATGCAAACGCAAAGCGGGCATTTTCAGAAAGATCCGTTGCATAAAGTATTTTTTTAACTTCAACTTTGGGGAGTATCATTTTTCCTGCCTCTTGCTGGATTAAAATATTGTTTTTAGCTGGCCGGCGCTTTTTTAAACATGCCTTTTAGGGACTTAAACCAGATGCCGCTCAATATCCAGGAATACGCATAGGTACCAAATATGATAAGCACAAATGCTTTGACGATATCCCATGCGCTGCCGTTTAATGAAAAGCCCGGGACATAACCGAATAGAAATGGCCCCAGATACAGAAATTTGGCAAATTTAAAAGCGGTGAAAGCCGTTCTCCACATATTGGCCTTGGCGATGGTTGCCCCTGCAAAGGCGGCGATACAAACCGGCGGCGTAATGTTGGAATCCTGTGACAGCCAGTAAACGATCATATGGGCTGCGAGTTCATTGACCCCCAGGTGGATCAAGGCCGGTACGGCAACCACAGCGGTAATCAGATAGGCGGCGGTGACCGGGACCCCCATCCCCAGTACCAGGGAAGCCAGGGCGATAAACAAAATCGTTAAAACCAGAGAACCACCGGCAAGTTCGATCACAATATCGGCAAAGGTGAGCACCAGCCCGCTGTAAGTAAGCACGCCGATGATGATGCCGATGACCCCCACGGTGGCACCGATCTTGAGGCTGTTTTCAGCACCGGCCCGGGAGGCTTCCACAAAGTTCATCAGTTCGCCTTTGATATCCGCTCCTCTGGATCTCCGGTAAAAGATTATAATGATGGAAAAAATCAACCCATAGAGCACTAAAAGCCTCGCAGAGAATATTTTTTCAATAAAAGCAGTACCGGCCTCCCCCATCATGGGTTTGATGATCCAAGGTAAAAGCAACTGGCCAATGAGCAAAGAGGCTGCTATCCAAACTACAGTCAGATCGATTCGGGTGTCTTTGGCTTTGTAACTAACAGCGACACAGGTGGCCAATCCCAGAATGGCGGAATAGGCTGGCGAATAACCGGTCAGCATAAAAATGGTAATCACGATCAAGGGTAGCGTGAAATCCCATTGCTTTCTCAGAATCTCCATAGCGCTGTGTTCGCTTCTTTCGCCCTTGATATTATGCATCTTGGCTTCGTAGTGCACCATGATAAACACGCTGAAGACATACATAAAAGCAGGGAATATGGCCACCAGCATAATTTTTGAATAAGGAACCCCGGTAAGCTCTGCCATGATAAAGCCGCCGGCGCCCATGATGGGGGGCATGAACATGCCGGAAATGGATGCCGCCGGTTCGATGGCGCCGGCCACATGGGGTTTGAACCCGGCTTTTTTCATCATGGGAATGGTGAAGGTGCCGGTGGAAACCGTGTTGGCAATGGCACTTCCGGATATGGAACCGAAAAGACCGCTGGCGATAACCGCAACTTTAGCGGGCCCGCCGATTCGGTGGCCCACGGCCGCCAGAGGAAAATCGATGAAAAACCGCTGGGCCCCGGATTTTTCCAGGAAAGCCCCGAAAAGGACAAATAAGATCACATAGGTGGCCAGAACATTGGCCATGATGCCGAAAACACCGTCGCTTTTGTAGAAGATGCTGGTGCAAACCCCCGGAAACGTGTCGCCCGCATGGGCGAAAAGATCAGGCGCATAGTTGCCATAGACCCCATAGAGCAACAACAGTCCTCCGAGAATCACAAAAACATTGCCCACCACCCGCCGGGCCAGCTCGATGCCGATGAGAACCCCAATCATGGCGACGAACATATCGAATGGCGTCTCTGCGCCGGTGCGGTAATTGATGGCTTCAAAATAAAGAATCCAGTAACCGACGCTGAAGATGGAAAGGAAAATCAGCAGGTAGTCGACATAGCGCAGCCATTTGCTTTTGGATTTATAAATCAGAAAAACGAGAATATAAGTGATAATAACGTATATGCCACGGTGATACTGGGTGGCGGCAGGTCTCACAACAGCCGAATAGGAGTAAAAAAGGACTAAAAAAACGGCTAACACATCAAATACTGTTTTTTCGAATTTGTTTAATTTGTCGTACACTTTTTTACCCCCCTTCTAATTGCAATTTGCGCCCGGCCTCGAAATTCTATTTAAGAAAATATTTGCCTGGTCCCTCAAATGGTATGTGAGATATGGGATAGGCAGCATCATGCTGTCACTTGTCAATGCGCTATACCCATATCTCACATTTTATTTCAAGCGGAAAAACCGCTTTAACTTAAAATAAAATCGCGTAACGATTTTATTTCAGCATGCCTTTTTCTTTCCAGAATTTTTCCGCCCCGGGATGAAACGGGGTAACGATATTGGTGGCACCGGTTTCCAAATTCATATTTTTAAAGGTCTTTTTCTGACCGTACATGTGCTTGAGACCCTCATCCGAGTAAACAATGGAAAGCAGCTTGTAAACGTTCTCGTCGGAGACTTTGGAGTTGGCCACCCACAGGGCGCTATCCTGGAAGCCGGGTGCGTCATAATCCACGCCCTTGTATGTGCCGGCCGGAACCGCCAGTTTTCCGAAATATGGATACTTTTTATAGAATCCGGAAGCTTCGGCATCCGCACTCAGGTCGATCAGATCGATGTCATTGGTCTGGGCAGCCATAATGACCGCACCGCTCGGAAATGCGGTAAACAGCCAGAAAGCATCCAGTTGCTTGTTGCCGAAAGCAGCAGCGGCATCGTTGTAGCCCATGGCATTGCGTTCGATCTTATCCCAGACACCCATATGGCTAAAGAACAGCTCGCAATTGGCAAAGGCGCCGGAGCCGGCATTGCCGACACCGACCTTCTTACCGACCAGGTCTTTGACACTTTTGATGCCCGAGTCCTTGCGAACCACCAGTTGAGCCGGAGCGCCGTACAACCAGGAAACTGCCATAACATCGGTGTATTTTTTGGGGTCATTTTTCATCTGACCGTTGCGGCCCAGCCAGACGTGACCGGAATAGACCACGCTCATCTGTTGTCTGCCGGCATTGGTTTTTCTCAAATTTTCAACCGAACCCGCAGATGTTTGGGCCTTAACGGAAAAATCCGGGCTGGCTTTAACCGGTTTATAAACCTGGATGCCGTTGGCAACCACCTGGAACGTTCCACCGGCCGGTCCGCCGCCGAATATAATTCTGTCTTTCGCATACACGCTTCCGGAAAATGCCAAAGCCAACACGCAGATTCCGATTAGAATGGTAAAAAATTTGTTTCTCATGGTAAATCTCCTTAAAATTTTAGTTAATTACGTTTCTAATATCATACGACCAAACTGTCTGGGCATATAATAAACCAATCCAGTATTTGTCTTCTGATAAGTCAAGTTTTGCTTTGAAAACCACCTCCTTTCATTTTTTTTGCTTTGAAACAGGATATCCGATTTTTGACCTCACCGGATTCCCGAAATACTGGCGCTTCCTTCAGGGCGGAGCAGTATAATTGGCCGTCGCAAGCTCTTGCGGCCAGACACACTCGAATTTGCCGTTAATGATTTGCAAAACCTGAGTCGGCAAACTATTTTGTCTTTCAAATTTCTCATATGATGTAAACTTCACCGGACCGAATGGCGTCATCATATCGGTTTTGTCCAGGGCCGCACGAATACTTGCGGGACGGTACGAATCGGCTCGTTTCAAAACATCCGCTGCTACCAGTAGGGCTGAATAGGCTTCGGCGCCATGATAGTCAGGCGGGGAGGCGTATTTTTTCGTATATTGATCGTAATATTCTCGTGTCCCCGGATACTGCAATTGGGGGGTCCACAGGGTTGCGGTCAACGAATGATTGGCGTTAGCGCCGGCTGCAGTGATGAATTTGTGGCTCGTAAAACCGCCGGCACCACCAACAAGCAATGAGTTCAATTTTGATTCCCTGATCGTTTTGACCAGCAAAGCCCCATCCTTAAGATATGAAACCATGTAGATCACATCGGGAGGATCTTCTTTCAAGCGATCAACAAGGTGTTGGAAATAGTCTGGCTTGAGCCTTTCTTTGTGATAGGGCTCGATGGCGCGTAAATCAATGTCATTCCCACGACAAAACCACATCATATTTATGGCACCACTGGTGCCGTAAGGACTGTTTTCGTAGACGATTGCCATGGATTTAGGCTTGATTTTATTCAGAAAAAAATCTTCCAGGCCACGGGTATATCCTTTGGCAGGCGGGTTCAGCCGGTAGACATTTTTCCATTTTCTTTGAGTGATGCGGTCATCGGCAGCGGTGCACACCAGCAAGGGCCGGTCCAGTTTATCGGCGATTCTGGCCATAAATATGGTATTGCTACTTTGATAGGCGCCCACCAGCATAACGGCTCTGGCCTTTTCAACCAGGTCTAGAATCGCCTGCTCACCGGGTTTTCGCTTTCCCTGGTCGTTCGCATACACCAAATTCAAGGGTCGCCCTTTGATTCCGCCATCCTTGTTAATCGTCTCCAGAGCCATCTCAAATGAATTTTTCATCATGTTTGCATATGTATACGCCTCTGAATGCGGAATGCCGACAACCAGGGGTTCAGTCGCGAAAACGGTTGCCGGAAGAGCTAAATTTGCTGAAATTACGGATAGGCTGACAAGACAAAATAAAAGTTTAAATGTCGGTTTCATGATCCACCTCCCATCAAGGCCTAAAAGGCAAACATAGATCAGTGGAAAAAAATCTTTACAGTTGGCTCTGTATAGATGGCCCGTTTCCCTGTACAGCAGCCAACGGTATCGAAAAAAGCAAAATAGCCGTTTGAGCGAAACCGATTCTGTCCGCAGCAATTCAAAAAGATGGGTGGGGTGGATATCGATGCAATTCAGCAAAGAAAAGGCTATTTGCAACAATAAGGCATTAAAACCTACAAATAAGAGGAAACACTGTCAATTAGACGATTTCTGATTTTTCTGTCAGACTTTTTCTTACAGGAAAATACGCTGATTACCAAAGCTAAAGCATAAGTAGACGATTTTAATATCCATAAACGAATATTCCGGTTCGGTCCCTTTCAAAAATTCAAGCAAGCGATGCCCGTATTCGTTTCTGTCTTTTGAATTTATTTGCCATCGTGCCCGGGATGGTGTAAAAAGAATTAACGTATCGGAATTTCTATAAAATATTGAAAGCATGGTGCTCTTAAGGATCCTAGTGTTATTCCACTTGTATGGAATGCTGGAATTATGGAATAATGTTAAAAAATGCATAACTTGACTGTTTGGATTTAGATTTTTGGGATTAATTTTCAATGTTTTCTCCAAGAATCATGATATTTTTCAACAAGATGCGTTACAAACCCAACATTCCAATATTCCATCATTCCATCATTCCAATTATGAGCAAAGCAAACTAAGTGTAGACTCTTATCGGAACATCCCGTGAAGCTTCGTATTATATTGATTGTTTTGTCATTACTGGCTTTTTTATCGGCCTCTGCCGGCGGGTACCTGTACTATTCATCTCTGAAAAAATCCGCTCTTAAAGAAGCTGAACGGCAGGCGGATCTGCGCCTGAGAACAATTAAAAAAAATCTAACCACCTTCCTTTCTGAAAACGTCAAACCCGTAAAAACCCTGGCCGGCATGCAGGCGCTTCAATCGGCCCTGATTCGGCCCGAAGCACAAAACCTGGCAGAAGCCAATGCCACCCTGGATCATTTCAAAAAAACACTGGCTGCAGATGTGTGTTATCTGATGGACCCCGATGGCAAAACCATTGCCTCGACCAACCGCTCTGCACCGGATAGTTTTGTAGGTCAAAATTTTGCTTTTCGACCCTATTTTAAAAACGCAATTGCCGGAAAGCCCAGCGCCTATCTTGCGCTGGGGACCACATCCGGCAAACGCGGCGCCTACTTCAGCCATCCGGTGCTGGCGGAAAATGAATCCACCCCGGTTGGCATCGTGGTTATCAAAGCCTCGATTGAATTGATCGAAAGCGAATTGGGGACGGAATTGGATGAAATTATCATGGTCAACGATCCCCACGGTGTTATTTTTATTTCAAATCGCAAAGAATGGCTTTATCACCTGTTATGGAAGTACAACGAGGATGACATTCCACTGATTAAAAAATCCCGCCAATTCGGCAGCGGACCCTGGAGATGGACCGGTTTGGCGTCCAAAGGTGACTACATCACGGACCGTGCCGGCAATGAGTATCAGATCCAGGTGGTGGAACTTGAAAGAAAGTATCCGGGATGGAACGTGGTGCATTTACGCAGGCTCGACGCCATTACCAAAACAGTCGTCGAGCCCATGATTAAAACCACCGGTCCCATCGTGCTGGCCCTGTGTGTGCTGATCGGCATAGCGGTTTTCTTTTTATATCGCCAGGCCAGTCATGAAATCCGGCAAAGACGATCAGCTGAAGAAGCGCTCCGCGAAAGCGAGGGCCGTTACCGGTCCCTGTATCACCATACGCCGGCAATGCTGCATTCCATCGACCCGGGGGGCCGGCTGATCAGCGTCAGTGACTACTGGGTCGAGGTAATGGGATATTCAAGGGACGAGGTCATCGGACGCAACCTCACCGATTTTTTCACCCCGGAATCCCGCCAATATGCAGAGACAACGGTGTTCCCCCAATTTTTTCAGAACGGATTCTGCCAGGACATTCCCTATCAGTTTGTCAAAAAAAACGGCGGAAAAATAGATGTGCTGCTTTCGGCCATTGCCGATCGGGATGCCGCCGGTCAGATAAAAAGATCTCTGGCCGTCTTGATTGATGTCACCCAGCGCAACCGCGCCGAAGCGGCCTTAAAGCAGGCCAAAGAAGAACTCAGTCTCTACTCCCAGGATCTGGAGCGTCTGGTTCGCAAGCAGACCGAAGAAATCACCAATATATTGACCTACACACCTGCCGTTGTTTACATTAAGGACAAGGCGGGACGCTACACGCTGGTCAATACTCGATATGAGGAGTTATTCGAGGTCCGTAACGCCGAGATCCGCGGCAAAACCGATTATGAAATCCTGCCGAAAAACGTCGCCGACCAGTTCCTTGCGAGCGACTCCCAGGTTTTAAAAGAATTGCGGTCTTTACAGCTTGAAGAACATATTCAACAATCAGACGGATCACATACCTATCTGGCGGTTAAATTTCCGATTTATGATGAATCCGGCAAAATCAGCGGGGTATGCGGGATCTTAAACGACATAACCGCTGTGAAAAAAGCGCAAATTCAACTGCGCCGTCTTTCCGGCAGCATCATGGCCAACCAGGAGAAAGAACGTTCCGCAATTGCCCGGGAGCTGCACGACGAACTGGGACAGGTGCTGACCGCCTTGCGCATGGATTCGGTCTGGATGTATAAACGTTTAAAGAAAGCAGACCCCGAGGCTGCGCAACGCGCTTTGACAATGTGCGGGCTGATCGATAAAAACATCGAGGATGTTCGCGGCATGGCGTTTCGTCTTCGCCCGGGTGTGCTGGATGATCTGGGTCTGGTGGATGCCCTGGAATGGTACACGGCCGATTTTGAAAGACGCACCGAAATTGCCTGCGTGTTTGAGCACAAAGATGTCCCCGGCCTCAACGAAGGCATTTCCACCGCAGCCTATCGAATTGCCCAGGAAGCGCTGACGAATGTCGCGCGGCATGCATCCGCCGGCCGTGTGGATGTCGCTCTCAAATCCAAAAACGGCCTGCTGACCCTGTCCGTGGTCGATGATGGCAAGGGATTTAACGCCCAGGACCTGACGCCTGAATCCGAAGGCCTGGGGGTGGCCGGCATGCGCGAACGCGCCACACTGGTGGGCGGGGCTTTAGAAGTTCACGCCCAACCGGAAAAGGGAACCCAGGTGTATTTTAAGGTACCCATTGATGGGCAGTTGGGTAGTTAGGCCAGCAATAGGAACGATGAATATATTGAAAATTGAATATTGCATATTGAATATTTGTGGATGTCGCTTCGCTCCGTCATTTTTATGAATTGGTTTTTTTATAATTGATCCGCCGCAGGCGAACCTTAAATATTCATTATTCAATTTTCAATATTCAATTTCGTCTTAATTACCGGTTCCCCGAATAAGGAGATAAAGTTGATCAAAGTCCTACTCGCAGACGACCACAGTATCGTCCGTGCCGGCCTGCGCCGCATCGTCGAAGAAAGCGGTGAGATGGAGGTCGTGGCTGAAGCCGACGATGGGCGCGAAGCCATTCAGCGGGTTCAAGAAACCACGCCGGATGTTGCGGTCATCGACATTTCCATGCCGGGGTTGGATGGTTTGGAAGTCATCAGCCAGCTGCAGGCCTCCCACCCGGAGTTGCCGATTCTGGTCCTCACCATGCACGAGGAGGGGCAATATGTGGTTCGCGCGATTCAGGCCGGGGCCATGGGTTACCTCACCAAGCAATCGGCGCCGGAACAACTGGTAACTGCCATCCGCAAAATCCATGAAGGACAGCGCTATATCACCGATGAGGCGGCCGAAGCACTCGCCCTGCGGGTGGCGAAAGGATCAGACGGCAAGTCTCCCCTGGATTCGTTGTCCATGCGGGAACTCCAGGTTCTGCGCCGCCTGGCCATGGGGCAGACCAACCGTGAAATTGCCCGGTCCTATCATATCAGCATAAAAACGGTCGACACCTATCGGGCACGCTTGTTGAAAAAGCTTAGCCTGCGCAATAATGCGGAATTGTCCCGCTTTGCCATTCAAAATCGATTAATTGAACCTTAATCCAAATACTGAAATGCTGAAAAAAACTGTAATCGGGATCACCTGTTTAGCGTTATTATCCGGGTTCATGCTCGCCGGCGCCTGGGCTGCCGACCCCATAAAGATAGGCGTATTGTTGCCCCTGACAGGCAGCAATGCTAAATCCGGAAGCATTCAAAAAAAATCCGTCCTCATGGCAGCAGATGAAATTAACACAACCGGCGGAATAAATGGCAAAAAAATCGAACCGATCATTGCGGACACCCAGGGCAAACCCGATGCGGGGCGCAGTGCCATTGAAAAGTTAATCACGCGCGATAAGGTGCTCCTGATTGGAGGGGGCTTTTCGAGTTCGGTAACCTGGGCGACCAGTTCCATCGCCCAACAAAAAAAAATAGCGTTTCTGGTAAACAGCGCTTCAGCGGATAAAATCACCGAGCAGGACTGGAATTACATCTTCAGACTGAATCAACCCATAAGCGAGCATCTTGAAACATTAGCGTCTTTTATAAAAAAGGTGGCAACGGATATAAAATCAGTTGCGATTGTACATGCCAACTCGCTTAAAAGTTCATCAGACGCCAGAACGTTTTTTAAAAAAGCCGGGGCACTGGGCCTAAAAATGGTCATAAAAGAAAGTTTTGGAAGCGGTGCTGATGATTTTAGACCGTTGCTGGCCCGCGTGAAGGCCCAAAATCCCGATCTTTTATACACCGTCACGGATGCCGTCAGCGACGCAGCCCTTCTGACACGCCATTCCAAAGAACTGAATTTGAATCCAAAGCTGTTTGTCGGCAACGCGATTGGATTTGTCCTGCCCGACTTTGCAAAGAATGCCGGAATCGCATCTAATTATGTGGCCGGCACGACCCAATGGACGACTTCGGTGCCGTATCCCGGGGCCAAACTATTTAACACTAAATTTAAAGCCAAATACAGTACCTCACCCACATATCATGGCGCTCAGGCTTACGCCGCCATCCAGGTGATGGCCGATGCCCTTAAACGGACAAAGGTACTGACGCCGGGAAATGTTCGCGATGCGCTGACGAAAACAAACATGACGACCCTATATGGGCCGGTTAAATTTATCTCCTACAACAAAAAAAGCCGGCAAAACAGATTGCCGACCTACCTCATACAATGGATCGATGGTAAAGCCGAGATCGTATGGCCCCAACATCTTGCCACCAAAAAAGCCATCTACCCCGCACCTAAATAAACTGGTCTCAAATGGGTGTCAGTTATCTGGCCAACGTTAAATTTGTTTAATTGGTTTAATTCGTTCCATTGGTTCGGTTTAAGCCACCAATTCAACCAATAAGACCAATCAAACCAATTGAACAAGTCCTCGATCCCTGAACCCATGAGCCACCGGCCAGATCACAGATCCTTCTTAAAAAAGTCCCCGGTATCGGAAATTTCATCCGGTCTTTTGCTGTAATCGGTGGGCTCGGTGCCTTCCTTAAAACTGACAAAGACCGTCTTTTTGGATTCCGGAATCGGTAAAAGCCCGGTCTCGGCATCAATTTTGGTAAATACAATTCCTTCGGGGACTTCAAAAATCTTGGGGGGCTTATCCGCCAGGATTCGTTTCATAAAACCCAGCCATATCGGACTTGCGGCCCGGGAGCCGGTTTCGGATTTCCCCAATGCGGCCTCATCATCAAACCCCACCCAGGTTCCGGTGATATATTGAGGCGTATAACCCATAAACCAGGCATCAAATAAATTGTTGGTGGTGCCGGTTTTGCCCGCCACCGGCCGGTTTAATGCCTTAATGCGCCAGCCGGTTCCGTACTGCACCACCCCTTCCAGCATATGCGTTATCAGGAAGGCAGTTGTCTTTTCGATAACTTTAAATCGCTCGGGCGCCATTTCTTCAAGCACGTTGCCGTTACGGTCGACTATTTTGGTAATAAATACCGGCTCAACCAGATACCCCTGATTGGCAAACACGGAATAGGCTTTTGTCAGCTCGAGCAAGGATACGCCGGAGGATCCTAATGCGATGGAGAGATCATTGCTCAAATCAGAGATGATTCCAAGTTTATTCGCATATTCACGGGCATAATCGATCCCGATATCCTGCAAAATTTTAATGGTGACCACATTGCGCGATTTGGCCAGCGCATCACGCATGAGCGTGGGACCAAAAAAACGCTCCTTATAGTTTCTGGGCTTCCAGGTAAAATCCCGTTCTTCGTCTTCAAATACGATCGGCGAATCGATAATCACCGATGCGGGCGTATATAATTTATCGGGCTCCTCAAACTCCTTATCCAGGGCGGCCGCATATATGATCGGCTTAAAGGCGGAGCCCGGCTGTCGTCTGGATTGGAACGCACGATTGAATTGGCTGTCCCGAAAATCGCGTCCACCGATAATGGCCTTTACAAATCCGGTTTCAGCCTCGAGACACAGCAGGGCCGCCTGGGCCACAGGCGTCTGTTCCAAAGCGAGCTGCCATAAATCCGAGTCCTCGATTTTTGCTTTTATTTTAACCAGGATGACATCCCCGACATTAAGCGCCTCGCCGGGAAGCCTGACCTTGGCTTCATAGTAGGCCACATTCGGATCCGGTTTTCGCGCCCATTGCATATCCTCAAGCGCAATCAGCCCTAAGGCATTTCCGATCCGAACCGTAACCGTTTTCTTTTGGTCGTCCACCTTAATCACAACGCCCTTCACGGTTTGGCCGGCCTCAAGGGGATTTTCATCCAGCTCGGTTTGAAGGGTCTTCGAAAACGACTCTATTTCTTCGGGTGCCAGATTTTTTTCAGGACCTCGGTAACCCTGGCGTTTATCCAGGTCATACAGGCCTTTTTCAATTTCCTCCCGGGCGATTTTTTGCATCTCGATACTGGCGGCCGTATAAATCTGAAGTCCCTGGGTGTAGAGGGCGTTCCGGCCGTATTTTTGCTCCACATAACGCCGGACCTGTTCTGTGTAGTACGGAATTTCTTCGATATACCAGTTGCGTCGGGGCTTAATCTCAACTGCGGTGTTGATGGCCTCGGTGGCCTCGATATTGCTGATGAACCCTTCGTCCACCATCCGGTTCAGCACATAAATTTGACGCTGCTTGGCACGCTCCGGATATTTAAACGGAGAATATTTGCTGGGTGCCTGGGGCAGGCCTGCCAGTATGGCACATTCGGCAAGGTTTAAATCCTTGGCCGGTTTCCCGAAATAATTCCCGGCAGCCGCCTCCACACCGTAAGCCCCGTGGCCTAAATATATCTGGTTCAAATACAGGAAAAGAACTTCGTCCTTATCAAAGACTTTGTCGATGCGGTAGGCCAGGATGGCTTCTTTTAATTTCCGGGTATAGCTTCTTTCAGGTGAAAGTAAAAAAGATTTGGTCACCTGCTGGGTGATCGTGCTGCCGCCCTGGACAATCGTACCGGCTTGCACGTTTTTAATAAACGCCCGGATAATGCTGTAGAAATCTATGCCTTTATGCTTGTAGAATCGCGAATCCTCGGCGGCGATAAAGGCATTGATCAGTTCCTGGGGAATTTCATCGAGCGGTCTGATAATCCGACGTTCCTCAAAAAACTCGGCAATCTTACGGCCGTCATCCGAATAGACGGTGGTGATGATAGGCGGGTGATATTCGGTTAAAGAACTGATCTGGGGCAGATCTGCGCTTAAATATAAATAAACACCGACGCCGGCCATCGCTCCCAGCAACACGACAATAAACCCCAGCCCAAAGCACCACAGGATAAATTTTCGAAAAAAGTGTCGCTTTTTACCCCGGCTGTGTTGTTTCAATATATCGGATTTGCGCTTTCTCTTTTCCATTAACCGGATAACTCCAGAGTCAACGACCACCCGCACGGCGGGTGGCTCGGATTTTACCGCCAAAGGCGGTAAAAGACAGGGGCGCGAAGTGCCCCAATCGTTGAAAATAACGCGGGTGAAACCGGGTGCGGAGCACACGGTTTGGAAAACCCAAACAAATTGCCGGGCAGGTCTAACAATAAAAAATTATTTGACATTTTGGCAAGTTGCGGTTAATTATGAAAGTTTACAATTTTTAATCTGAACCGTATTTTTTGTGTAAAACATACTGTTTTACAAACTTATAGTTTACTCCCTTTGGGGAACAAATTCAATATGTGATTTTATAAAAATGATAACACCAAACTTCCAAAAAACAGACGGTCTCATTCC
>JAQYWI010000166.1 GCA_030145015.1 Desulfobacterales bacterium | reverse complement strand
TTCAACTGGAAGCTTTTGTTTCATTATCCGACAGCGTCCCCCAGAACGAGGCGGAAAGCCTGGTCACAAGAGATATCTCAATGTGTGGTGCATTTCTGGTAACCGAAAAGCCGCTTCCGGTTGGATCCAAAGTTTGCGTGGACATGATCCTTACGCTGGCGGGACAAACAAAACAGGGTGCCCAGCAAGCCTGGATCAAAGCTTCCGGAAAAGTACTGCGAACCGATAACGAAGGCATGGCCGTGGGATTTGATAATCAGTCCCGAATTTTACCGCTTTCCAAGAAAAGCTGAACGTTTCAAATCGTAATCGTATAATCTCACGCAAACCCGCTAGGCAGGAATTTGCCGCTAAAGCATATGGAACATTTGTTAATCGGCGTAAGCCAAAACATTCAAAGAATAAAGGCGCTAATCGACCAGATTGCCGATACGGGCCTGAACACCATCATCTATGGGGAGACAGGCGTTGGCAAAGAACTTATCGTCCAGTGCCTGTATCAGAAGTCGACCCGGGTCGGCAAGCCGTTTGTGAAAGTAAACTGCGCCGCTTTACCGGACACACTGCTTGAAAGCGAAATGTTCGGATATGAACAGGGCGCCTTTACCGGAGCGGACCGCCGAAAACGCGGGAAGTTCGAACAGGCCCACAACGGGGTCTTATTTTTAGACGAGATCGGAGACATGTCTCTGCCGCTGCAGTCTAAGCTCTTGCACGTGCTTCAAGGCGGTGACTTTACGCCGCTGGGATCTGAAAAAGCGGTAACAACAGATACCTGGGTAATTGCCGCCACCAACCACGACCTTGAGCACGACATGCAAAACGGAGAATTCAGGGAGGACCTGTATTACCGGCTCAGCACGATCAAAATATATATTGAACCGCTCCGTAATCGGCCCGATGACATCCCGCATCTGATCGAACATTACATCAAAGAATACGCCGAAATGTTTGGAGATAAAAAACTCCAGCACCCGAATCAGAGGACCATAACCAAAATGGCCACCTATGCCTGGCCCGGCAATGTAAGAGAGCTCCAAAATGTGTTAAAACGCATCATGATTTTAGGTGAGGGTGAAGAAACGATCGACGATCTTCTTAATACGAGCGTCCGCCAGCAGCGCGGTCCCGAATTTCAGGCGACCGGTACTAAGCCCTCGATACCGGTTGACCTCTGGGGGCTCAATGGAGACAAAGCACCCAATCTATCGTCATTGTCTTTAAAGAAGGTCCGGAAAAAGGCACTGGATCGTGTCGAAAGAGAAGTGATCTCATATGTTCTCGAAAAAACAGGCTGGAACCGAAGCAAAGCTGCCAAAATTTTAAATATCAGTTATAAAACCCTCCTGTACAAAATTAAAGACCTCAGTATAGATCAACCGCAGGATGTCAGCGACTAGAACCCATCTCAAAAATGCGTCTAAGTGCCCAGGGCTGCGTTGTCCCGTGAATTGAAATACTCACGTACTGCGTGTACGCTCCGTTATCAATTCACGGGACGCCTTGTCCTGAACCCTGATCCACATTTTTGAGATGGATTCTATCAATTTTGGATTTCGGATTGCGGATTTCGGAATTATAAACATCGTGCTGATTTTGTTTTATTGGTTAAAGCTTCGGCCGTCGGGCATCCCCAGTGCAAGCCCCCTATAAGAGAGCAACAAAGCTACATCCCACGAGGGTCAAACAGGCGTCAGGTAGAATCTATTGCTCAGTCCTCATAGCTCAGTCCTCAGCCCTCAGTCCTCAGTCCTCATAGCTCAGTCCTTTTTTTCCTTGAATCCCTGAACCTTTTTCCATACCTTTGGGTAAAGCACTTCCCATTTTAGCGGATTAAATCCTTTTCGGTCCAAACCAATGTCAAACCGCGCAGCGCAGATGATATTCTATCCTTCTGAAATTACAAACAATATATACTAACTTTTTGCTGATAAATTTTTCGCGTCAAAATCGACGTCTATGGAATAAAAATTGCTTTATATCATTTGGCGGAAGACCTCATTCCAACCAATGAAACAAATACAACAAAGCATTCATCATGATGCGCGAACCCTAATGCCTTATCCAGTATACAGTGCTTCATCTGAGGTTAGTTCATAAAATGGATTCTTTAATGAGCAACGCTATGAGTGAAAAAGGTCAAAACGCCACATCAACGGACAACGGGGGGAGACGCCTCGGGGGGGACCGTCGGAAGTATTCCTACACACTGTATATCCCTGAAAGACGACGTGGAAAAGATCGACGTGACGGCAAGGACCGCCGAATGATCCCGCGCTATAAGATCCCTTCTGATTAATTTCAATTTTTGAAAGTCTGAATCTACATAAATTGTAATAATTGCCCGATTGAATTATACACGAGCATGCAAGGCCATGTTCAGGCGCTAGGATTGAATCGGCAGATTCGGTTCTGTATTCTGCCATTTTAAGGGATGAAAAATCGGGGGGGCACTTCTTTTTTAATAAAATTCCGGTAAGGAATGCATATTGCTTTGAATTTATAGATTTTTCTGTTAGGAGTACAAAGTTTTGTTTTCTCCGGAAAACCTGAATTCAAGGAGAACTGAAGCGTACGGACCCCATTTTTCAAGGGGCTGCAGATCGCCTGAAATAGCCGATTTCTGTTCAAGGTTATTTCTTGACAAAAGATTAATTTTATGAATTAATTGGTGTAGTTACTAATTGTTCGTCAAAATTTGATGGCGATTAAATTAAGAAGATAAATTTCTAGGGCACGACGGATCCACCGGGGAATTGCGCGGGGTATGCAATAGACGCAGAGACCAAGTGAAGCTGCGCCGTATGGATTACTTCTCCCCCATATTTAAAACCCGGACGAAGCGTGCCGTTTTACTTACAAGATTGCACCACCGTCACAGCCGAAGGCTTTAAGCAGCGGATATATACTCTCCAGGGAAATACGATCCGCTATACTCCCTGACAGCTTTTAATTTGAAAACTTCCACATCCGCGCGGATAAGAGACGAATACGTGTTCATCAGGCATACAGATAGCGGGTACAAACTTTTTACAGGGGAGAGCAGTTTTGGCCAAACATGATGAGATTTCTTCCACGGAGAGACTTCTTGAGCTGATCCGTACCGACCGCGAAGAAGAGTTTTCAGGCTCTGGTAAATCCTCCCAACGACCATCCGGTGGTCTGAAATCTCTTTTTCGCAGCCCAATCTCATTCAAACAAAATGTAACCGTTGGTGTCGACATCGGTTATGATGATCTGAAACTGGTAAAGATCCGACGGGTTTCGGATCAAAACTATGAAATGCTCGAATATGCCCGGGTTTCTTTTGATCCCGAAATCCCGCGAGAAAGTCCGAAATTTTACACGTTCTTGAGGCCCACCCTGGCGGAATTCCGCGGATCGGCAAGAAGCGCTGATATCTGGTGTACGATCTCATCGGCCCGGGTGGAAACCCGTCAGCTTCGAATTCCGAAAGTCTCACCCAGACAAATTCCCAATGCCATTTTTTGGAGCTACCAAAGAGAAGCCGCATTTGAAGAAAAAGAAAAGGTGTTTGATTTTGAGATACTGGGCGAGGTGCAGGATGGGCAATCCGTTAAAATCGATGTGCTCGCCTATACCGCTCCGGCTGATGAAGTCATCGCCTTAAAAAATACATTTGCAAAGGCCAATTTCCCCTTAACGGGCATATCTATCGTCCCGTTTGCATTTCAAACCCTGCTGCGCGCCCATCGGATAAAAGCACCCGACCAGCATGTATCCAGTCTTTATATCGGGCGTGACTGGTCACGGATTGACATTTTTTCAGACGGCAACCTGCTGTTGTCGCGGGGTATCAAGGCCGGTGTGCGAACCATGATGGAAGCCCTGCGCAAAGAAATCGAAGGCGGCAGTAAAGGGCTCTCCCTGGTTAAAGCTCCCAATGAAGAAGTGGGCAGGATCCGGTCTGTAAAGAGAAAACTTAAACTCGACCTGGAACTCGCCCAGCAGTATTTCTTCGGTTACGTTCCGGGTTCGTCCCCCCTGGAGATAGAGCGGAAAAAGCTGCGCATCAATGAAAATAAAATATTTGGTATGATCCAGCCGGCGTTAGAGCGGTTGATACGCCAGGTGGAACGGACCATCCGACATTATGCCTTGAACTATGAAAATGCCCGGGTCAGCAAAATATTCATTTCCAGCGGTGTCAGTCCCCATCAGCGAATCCTTAACTATATCGGTGATGAGCTGGGGATGCCCACCGAGGTGCTGAACCCGTTTTCTGAAAGCGGCAACTTTCTGCCGCATGTGCCGATTCCGGATTCAGTTTCGGAACAGAGCAGCTTTGCGCCGGCTATGGGCATGGCCCTGGCGGATAATTCTCGAACGCCCAACTTTTTATTTACCTATAAAGACAAGCGCCAGGGGATTCGCAATCAACGCATCAATCGCGCCGTATTTGCAGCGTTCCTACTGTTAATGGCAGTTTGCGTGGGGATATCGTTCTGGCAGGAGCGGTTAATACGGGATCAGGGCGACCAAAAGGTGCAGCTGCAGCAACACCTCGAAGGGTACAATCTTCGGGTTGATAAAAATTTAATCCTGAAACTGGTCCAAGAAATTCAAAATAAAAACAGGGCCGACAGAGCGATCGGCAAAAAATATTTGAATCTTGCGGTAATTGGTGAAGTTGTCAATCTTACGCCCTCAAATATCCGACTGTTGAGCATTTCGACCCAGCTGGGGCCATTGCCGGATATAAAGCCGCCAGGGGAAGATAAAAGCAAGAAGCAAAAGGCAACGCCGCTGCCGAAGATTTTGATTCTGGAAGGGATTGTTCAGGGCGACCGCCTGTCGCTGGAAGCGGCATTGGCGGGTTTTCTGATGGAATTGAAGAATTCACCCTTATTCGATCAACCTACAATTAACAAAAAATCGTTTGAGTTTTCCGGAAATAACGAAGTATTGCGATTTACGGCTAAATTAAACTTGGCGTAGAAACGATAAAAATGTCCGATAAGATATCATCAAATCCGCTGGCTCAAAGTTTGGTCATTCTTGTAATATGCGCGGTGGGAATTTTGGCTTTCTTTTTGTTGATCATTCTTCCGTCCAAAAAAGCCAGCGCCGACCTGGACCAGGAAATCGAAACATTAACTGTCCGCATTGAAGAACAGCGAATCCTGACACCGGTATTTCACAGTCTGTTGCAACGCGCGAAGATGGAGGGCCCTTCGGAGCTGCCCTCACCTGAAAAATCAAAATTGACCCACGGAGATATGAATGCAATTTCCTCGGTATTTCAGGATTTTGCCGGGCGGCATAATTTGAAACTTGAAGAGATCACAACCGACGATAGCTCGCTGGTGCAGGAATCCGGATACCTGTTGATGCGGCTTCGCCTTAGCGGCGACTTTTTCAAAATTCGCAAATTTTTGATAGATATAGGCGCTATTCCGTCTCTGGAACATATCGAGGAAATTAATATAAAGTCGACGAAAACTTCAAAAGAACTTCGCTTAAAGATCTGGCTGGCGAAGGAGTAAGATTGTTACGTGTTGCGCGTTGCGGGTTGCGCGTTAAAAAAAGAATTGTAATTCAAAACCCGAAACTCGTAACCCGAAACTCGTAACCCGTAACTCGAAACCCGTAACCCGCAACTCGAAACACGCAACTCGAACCATGACAACACGAGAAAAAATAATTGTTGGCTTAATGCTTTTGTCGGTGGTCTACGGGGTTTACACCGTTTTTTTTGAAGGTAAAGGTGGAACTCAGGAAATAACCACTATTAGCGCTACCAAGCAGCTCGAAAATTTAAATTCCTTTATCACCAAAGTTGCTGAGGCGTCCAAGGCCGGGCTTTCCAATGAAGATAAATATATCATTCAGCTGGCGGAAGCCGAATGGAAGCAGGATCCGCTAATCATTGCGGAGTTAAAGGACAGGCCCGAAAGTGAAATTCAGAAGGCCAAAAAGGTGGCTCCGGTATCTACCCCGGATCTTGATATCTCTTACACCGGCTTCATGCAAATGGGAGATATAAAGTTCGCCATTATTAATGGCGTTGAATATGCCACCGGAGACCGTCTCGAGCAGGGTGACTATATCTTACGCAGCATTACCCCGAGTCGGGTTGTAATTGTTTCAACAGGCCCCAGCAAAAAAAGGTATATCTTTCCGTTGGAAGAATAACAAACAGGGTGAAAATCGATGAATAAAATTGACCTTTCAAAAAAAGTAGGGCGCACCATCATCGCGGTTGTTATCTCCGTTTTGCTGGTGGGCGGTTGCGCTGCCCCCAAAAAGGAGCAACAGGATCCATTTTTCGATAAATGGAAAACCAAGGCCGAAACATCCAAGGGCATTTCCCCGGCAACGCCGAAACCCCTGGGCGAAGAGCGGCGGATCATCAAACCAAAAGCACCGCCCAAAACAGCAAGAATAGAGGAGAAAGAACAAAAACCGCTGCCGAAACGAACGATCAGCCTCAAGATGACCAACATTGAGGTGTCGGTCGTATTACGGGCATTGGCCCGCGCGGCGGATCAAAATATCATTGTCAGCGAACAGGTCTCCGGCAAGATTAATATTAACATTGCCCAGGCCCCCTGGGACCAGGTGTTTCTCGGCATTCTGCGTACGCATGGCCTCAGTTATGACTGGGAGGGTGAAATTATCCGTATTATGACGTCCGATGACATGGAGGACAACCTCAAGCGCCAGGCCCGCCAGCGGGAGATGACATTAACCGAACCACCCCTGACCCGGATCGTACCGGTTAAGTTTTCATCCGCAAAACAGCTGCAAGAAAATCTGAAAAACTTTCTCACTGTCGACAAAAACGACAAACCCATTGGATCCATTCTGGTCGATGAGCACACCAACTCGCTGATCATCCAGGCCATCCGGACCGATATGGCGAGTATCATTTCCGTTATCGAGCAACTGGATAAACCGACTCCCCAGGTGTTGATCGAAGCCTATATCGTTGAGGCCAATAAAGATGTGGCCCGTGAGCTGGGCATCCAGTGGGGCGGCCTGGCCCGCACGTCTAAAGGCGCAGGCATAGGCTTTGGTACCGGCAGAGACAGCGGTGCGCTGGGGGGAACGGTCGGCACGGCGGTCGACCCCAATTCCGGAACGGTGGTTGATTTACCGGCCAGGACGTTGAGCGGCTTTGCACCCTTTACGCTGGGGGCTATTTACCAGAACGTCGGTGATGTCCTGCTGACCGCACAACTTTCGGCGCTTCAAGACAAGGGCAAACTCAATATTTTGTCAAGCCCGTCCATTACCACCCTGGACAATCAGACGGCCTATATCGAAAGCGGTCAGGACATTCCCTTCCAGACCGTCGAAGACGGAGAGGTCAATGTGGAATATAAAAAAGCGGTGCTGAGTTTGAGGGTCACCCCGCATGTGATCGATGATAAAACCCTGAAAATGTACATCAATGTACATAAAGATGAAGCTGATTTTTCACAAACCGTACTCGGCAACCCCACAATTATTACTAAAAACGCCGAAACCAACGTCATTCAGCTGGACGGACAGACGATCGTCATCGGCGGTCTGAATAAGGAAACCACTGCGCGTGCCGATACGGGTGTCCCGTATCTCGAGGACATCCCCGGGCTGGGCTACCTGTTTAAAAGAAAAAGCTCCGCTGATCAACTCGAGGACCTGCTGATCTTTATTACACCGCATATTCTGGAACCGCCGTCCAATGGTTAACCGCCTTGCATGCTTGTGCGCAGGCGCCCATGTTGGGGATTATCGTAATAGAAAACAAAGCAAAATGAGGTGAGAGCAAGACCATATAATATGCCTAAAAGCCCGCCCTGGCACTCTGGGTTCAATCTGGGGCACACCGTAATTTAAGCTACGGGCAAAAAGCTTAGAAGTGGTTTTGAAACCACTTCTATCCATTCTGATTTCCAGTTCTGGGCCAGTGTCAAAAGACAAGTGATGGGTGCTGAGGACCGAGGACTGAGCAAAAATTTCTGCCTGACACTTGATTCATCTGTCCTCTGACATCTGTCTTCTGTTATCTAACCTGTGAAACCCTGAAGGTATTTCTTTCACCTTTTACAAAAAAGTATCTGAAATGGTAATCACCGCAGCAGCGCCGACACCAAATGAGTAACCTAAAATGGATTATTTCAACATATTAAACTTAAAACAGGAACCGTTTTCGAATTCACCCGATCCTGAGTTTTTCTTTCATTCCCGGGAGCATTTAGAGTGTCTGCAAAAACTGGAACTTTCGCTGCTCTTGCGCCGGGGATTGAATGTCATCATCGGTGATGTGGGCACCGGTAAAACCACCCTCTGCCGCCAGTTGATTCGCCGCTTTACCAGGCGAGAGGAGATCACCACCCATCTGATTTTGGATCCGCATTTTGTTGATGCACACGAATTATTAACAACCGTGGGCAAAATGATTATGGGCCCCAAAATCAACCTTGGCAGCAACGAGTGGCAAATCAAAGAACAAATCAAGCAGTACCTGTTCAAGCGCGGTGTCGAAGAAAACAAAACGACGGTGCTGATCATTGATGAGGGTCAGAAAATCCCGGTTTTTTGCCTTGAGATTTTGCGCGAATTTTTAAACTACGAGACCAATGAATTCAAATTGCTGCAAATTATTATCTTTGCCCAAAAAGAATTCGAAAATACGATAAAAAAATATGCCAATTTTGCGGATCGAATCAGTCTTTACCACCATTTAAAACCCTTAAGCTTCCGCGACACGCGCTTGATGATCAAATATCGGCTTGAAAAATCAAAGGATACAAATAAGAAAATCGACATTTTCAGCTACCCGGCCCTGCTGACCATCTACCGCAAGACCGGCGGTTATCCCCGTAAAATCATCAATTTGTGCCATCATTGCGTTCTGGCGATGATCGTCCAAAATCGGTCCAGCGTCGGCTATCGCCTGGTGCGTTCATGCATCAAACGCATTTTTCCCAAAGAACCGGTTCGATGGAAGGGTGCAGTTGCCACTGCAGGAATAGCGATATTTGCCGCGACCATTCTTCTGGCTTTCCAGATACCGGATCAATTAAAAACCCTGTTGCCGCAGAAGATTACCGAGAAATTGAGCGCATTGCAGGAAATCGAAGACCCGGGTGTATCCCAACCGGTTGCTAAGCCTGAAGCCATCGACCCACTTGACACCCAGGTGACGACGGACGGCGTGACGGAAGCCGACATCCCTGTTGCGCTTGAAACCGAATCTACCCCGAGCGATCTTCCGGAAACGGTTTCCGAAGAGGTGGCGACTGGAGCTGAGACGCAAGTCGCATCGATTGAGGAAACGCCGGTGGCATTAAAAGATTCTATCCCGGTTCTGAAAAATGGACCGCAGACCCAGGAAGCGTACGCCCAAATGCTGGGTGACCTAAAATTAAAACACAACGAGAACTTATCGCGCGTCATCCAGAAAGTCTATGGCCGTTACACTTCAAAATATTTTCGCTCCTTAATCTTGGCTAATCCCGATATTGATGACCCGGACAGGGTGGAAATAGGACAGACCATTCATTTACCTGCTGTCCCGACAACGGTGCTACCCAAAAAAGAGAAGGTCTGGTGGATTCTTTTTGCAGAAGACGACACCCTTGAAACGGCCTATGATTATTTGCGGGCTTACCCGGAGCATGCCCCGCCGGCAAGCCTGATTCCCTATTGGACCAGCCAATCAGGCATCCGGTTTGCGGTTGTTCTAAAAGAGTATTTTTATGATAAAGAATCCGCGCATCAACGCTTAAGGGATATGCCGCCGGACCTGTCATCGAAGGGAACGGTTTCAGCCCTGTGGGATGAAAACACGGTTTATTTTGCAAACCCTTTTTCAGGCCGCAAATAATTGCAAATAATATCAAACCAACAGCGAGATAAAAATTGAAAGCACGAAAAAAATTAGGTGAGATCCTTGTTGAAGGTGGGTTGCTGACTCAGGAGCAACTCGAAAAAGCGCTACCCTATCAAAAAAAGAGCAATCTGAAACTGGGGCAGTTTTTGGTTAGAGAAGGCATCGTCAGTGAGTCCCAGATTGTGGACCTGGTCTCCAGTCAACTCAGATTGGAAAAATACCGACCGGACCGTTTTACTGTGGACGTAGGGTTGGCCCAGCTGCTGCCGCCCGAGATCGCCCATAAAAACCAGGCCGCACCGCTGAAACAGAGCGGGCTTTTGTTGACGGTTGCCATGACCGATCCCCTGGACATTAATGCGTTGGACACCATCGAAGTGTACACCAACTGTGAAGTTGAAGCTGTTATTTGCACCGAACAGCATCTCAACCAGCTGCTGAGCAGCATTTACGGTACCTTTGCCGGCATCGGCGGCGTGCTTGAAGACATGGAAGAGATGGAAATCGACAAAAGTTCCGAGAAAACCACCACCCTCGATGATGTTGAGGTCAGCTCGCTGCAGGGCATGGCCGAAGAAGCACCGGTGGTTCGGTTGGTGAACTCGATTCTCTCCCAGGGCGTTCGCGAAGGGGCCAGCGACATTCATATCAGTCCTGAAAAAAACTACGTTCAGGTGCGCTTTCGATTGGACGGCAAACTGCATGAAGTCCCGGCTCCTCCAAAGCATATGTTTTTGCCGATCGTCTCCCGTTTGAAAATCCTGGCCAATATGGATATCGCAGTTTCCAGAATTCCTCAGGATGGACGATTTACCGTTAAAATGAAAAACAAGGATATCAATATCCGCGCAGCAACCATTCCGTCCATTCATGGAGAAAACATGGTGCTGCGCCTGCTGGATACCAGCAACAGCATTTATTCTCTGGAACGGCTGGGCATGAACGACCGTGATCGTAAAAGGCTGGAAAGAATGGTCATCAAGCCTCACGGCCTGGTGCTTAGCACCGGCCCGACCGGGAGCGGTAAAAGCACCAGTCTGTACTCCATTCTAAAAAAGATCAATCAGCCGGACGTCCATATTATAACGGTGGAAGACCCCGTAGAGTATCGCATCGAGAAGATCCGCCAGGTTCAATTAAACCGTAAGGCAGGCATGACATTTGCCAGCGGAATGCGATCCATCCTGCGCCAGGATCCGGACGTAATCATGGTCGGCGAGATTCGTGACTTTGAAACGGCAACCCTTGCGGTTCAGGCGTCATTGACCGGTCATATGGTTTTCAGCACCCTGCATACCAATGATGCAGCCGGCGCCATTACTCGATTTGTTGACATGGGAATTGAACCGTTCCTCGTATCCTCGACAATGACGGTTTCCTTTGCGCAACGGCTGATCCGAAAAGTTTGCCCGAATTGTATGACACCCCACAATCCTTCACAGGAAGCATTGAAGGCCTGGAGAATCAGCAACACGGACGGTGCAAATTTCGTCCAGGGCAAAGGCTGTTTTAACTGCATGCATACCGGCTACAAAGGCCGTACGGGTGTATATGAGGTGCTCATCATCGATGAAAAGATCCAGGATCTAATCTTAAAGAGACGATCCTCCCATGAAATCCACCAGACTGCTTTAAAGTCCGGAAAATTTACATCTTTGAGAGAAAATGCGGCTGAAAAAGCCATAAAAGGCATCACCACCCTCGAAGAAGCAGCATCGGCGGTGTTGTTGTAACCTAAATTGGTCGTTTCAAATTTTAAAAAGGAACCATTTTGTTTAATAGGTTAAATGCCATCGTTAAATTGGTTTTATTGGTTCCATTGGTTTAATTTTTCAATTTAGTTGAATAAGTTGATTAAGTTGATTCGTCGATTAACTGAACCAATCGAACCAATCAGACCAATTGAACTAATGAAACCGGCCTTAAGGCCTTTATCCTTGAACCCTGAACCTCTGAACCCTGAACCCAGAACGAGGAACACCATGCCAAAGTTTTCCTATCAGGCCATTACCGAAACCGGAGCCACCACCTCCGGTGAAATTGAAGCTGACTCCCTGGAAAATGCCAACAGCCTGTTGGCTTCACGGGGTTATATTCCCACCAGAGTCAAGGCGGAACAGCCGGCTTTAAGCGGACTGCAGATGTCTAAAATCCGGGAACAACTCTCGCCGGTAAAGGCGCCTGAACTGATTCTCTTTACCAAACAGTTTAAAACCATGATCAATGCCGGGGTCTCTATGATGAACATGCTGGAAATCCTGGAAGAACAGACCGAAAACCCCAAACTGCGAAGCATTCTCAGCAGGATGCATAAGGATATAAAAGAGGGCGCCAGTTTGTATGATGCCTTTATC
>JAQYWI010000036.1 GCA_030145015.1 Desulfobacterales bacterium | reverse complement strand
ACACGCAGGATCCTGCCAGCCGATTCTCTTTGATATTCAATGTGCACAAGTTCCAAATTTTCGCCGGCACATAGCGGTTTGGCAAGTGCCTCTACCTGGTTGATGATGTGTTTCTCCCTTTTGGATCCGGCTCGTCTGTTACGGTCATCCGATGGTTTGGTTTTAAATTTGCTTCTTTTCGTTTTCACCAGATCCTTTAAAGTACTCCCTAAAAACAAAAAACGGGCTTACGCCCGTTTCCTCAATTTCAGGTAGATCCTTGACTTTTGTGCGATAAAAGTTATCAGTTCATGACACCGACCATAAGGTAATAGTTAATTCCATCTCACAGTCCTTAAAAAGTCCTACCCTAACCAAACAAAAAGGAAACGAACCCCTTACTGGAGCGGGCAACGAGATTCGAACTCGCGACACCAAGCTTGGGAAGCTTGTACTCTACCAGCTGAGCTATGCCCGCTCTTCAGTCTAAATGATTATGACAAAATCGAGCGGTTGTCAATATATTTCAATAAATAAAGTGGCGCCTTAATCGAGCAAATCTCTTATGGATTTGAGTTCCGAACGCATATCTTTCAGCTGCTGTTTTATAGGCACATCTTTTTTGCCGGTTTTGGCGCTCAAATGCCGACGGGCCCCCTGGATCGTAAACTTCTTTTCATAGAGCAGGGTCTTAATTTTAAAAATCAGCTCGATATCCTTGCGGGTATACAGCCGTTGGCCGGAGGAAGTCCGTTTGGGTCGCATCCGTGAAAATTCGGTTTCCCAAAACCGCAGTACATACGTCGGCAGCTTTACAATTTTGCTGACTTCTCCAATCCTGAAATAAAGCTTGTCGGGTATATCTTTTTGATTAGATTTGAAATCTTCCATTTTCAGCGCCTTGGATGGGCCCGAACCTTTAGGCCTCAGGCCGGCAAGCTGGCTTTAAATTGCTTAACCAGTCTCTCTGCTATTGATTGATGGATAGGCGTTACATCTTCATCTTCAAGTGTTTTTTGTGATGAGCGGTATGTTACCCGCAAGGATACACTTTTTTTGCCGGGGGCGATGGGTTGGCCTTCAAACACATTCAACAAACTGAAACTTTCAACCAGCTCTCCCGGCTGATCCTGGGCTGCGGTGATAACTTTTTGGGTTTCATGATCGCTGTCCACGATGATGGTGATGTCTCTAAAAACTGCGGGAAACTTGGGAATCGGCTTTGAATGCGTTATATCCTTGATCAACGGAATCAGATGATCGAAATTGAGTTCGAATAGAAACGACACCTGTTTTAAGTCGTAATTTGCAAGGACTTGAGGATGAATTTCTCCCACCAAACCTAAAAGCATTTTGTTGCTAAAAATTTGAGCCGTATATCCGGGTCTTGTATAGGTACACTGGTTTTCCGGCATTTGGGAAAATTGTATCTCATCGATTCGCAATGCCGTTAACAGGCCTTCGACCGCACCTTTAATATCAAAAAAGTCGCAATCCGCTCCCGGGTCATGCCAGGAAGCCTCATGACGGGACCCTGTCCAGAGTCCGGCCAGAATTTCAGTTTCTTTGGGCAGATGTTGCGGGTTTTCATTGATAAATATTTTGCCGATTTCAAATATTTTTAAATTCTTTATTTGCTGTGAAAGATTGCGATGCATGCTTTCAAGCAGCCCCGGAACCAAAGATGTGCGCATTGCAGCCTGATCTTCGGTCAATGGATTTAAGATTTCCACCATTAATCTTCGCGGATCAGCGGATTCGATTCTAAGTTTATCAGCAGACTGCTTATGCGCAAAACTATAGTTGATGGCTTCCCGGAATCCAAGCCCGGTCATCAGTTGGCGCACCCGGTCGCGCAGATCGATTTGTTTATGTGATGATCGGCCGCTGGCCGGCATTTCGGGAAATGTCGTCGGGATATTGTTATATCCCAATAAGCGGGCGGCTTCTTCCATGAGGTCTTCCGGTCTGGAGATATCCACACGGAAACTTGGCGGTGTTACCGTTAAGCGGTCTTCATCTTTTTTCGTGCTCATTTTCTCAACCTTGAATTCGATAGATTTGAGAAAATTTTCAATCTCCTTGCGCTGCAGTTGTGTTCCGAGCAAACGGTTGGTATTTTTTACACTCAGTTGCACGCTTTTGACGGACTGTTGATTGGGGTATTCATCTATCAGACCGCTTATTAACTTTCCGCCGCCAAGCTCTGCAATCAGCATTGCCGCTCTGTTTGCCGCCGCAATCTGCCCCTCGGGATCAATCCCGCGTTCGAAACGGTGGGAGGCGTCTGTGTTGAGTCCCAGCCGTTTGGAGGTCCGGCGGATGCTGACCGGATTAAAATAGGCGCTTTCCAGCAACACCCGGGTGGTGTTGTCCTCAATTTCCGAGTTCAGCCCCCCCATGACGCCGCCGACAGCCACTGCTTTTTCGCCATCACAGATCATCAGCGTCTCAGGGTCCAAAACACGTTCTTTTTGATCCAGGGTGACAAATGTTTCGCCTTGCTTGGCGGTACGCACCACAATTCTGTTTTCCGCCAAACGGTCAAAATCAAAGGCATGCAGGGGTTGGCCGGTTTCCATCAACACGAAGTTGGTTACATCGACGATATTATTAATCGGTCGCAGCCCCACAGATAAAAGTCGTTCCTGCAGCCAGAAGGGGGATGGTTTAATTTTTATATCTTCGAGCAGGCGCGCCACGTAGCGCGGGCAGTGGTCCGGCGCCTCGATTATAACTGATGTCAGCCCGGAAATCTTATTGCTTTTGTCGGCCAGTTTAAAGTCAGGATATTTTAAAGGCGAATTCTGGATGGCGGCAATTTCGCGGGCCACCCCGATGACGCTGAGGCAATCAGGCCGGTTGGGAGTCAGATCGATTTCAAAAATTGTATCCGTGAGCCCCAATGCCGGCGCCAGTTTATCGCCGACATTCAGGGATGGATCAAGGGCCATGATCCCGCTTCGATCGAGGCCCAGGCCCAATTCGCCTTCACTGCACAGCATCCCCTCAGATGTCTGGCCCCGAATGACACTTTTCTCCAGAACAAAGCCCTCTGGAAATTCGGTGCCGGGCAGGGCGATTGGTGAAAGCATGCCGGTTTCCATGTTGGGCGCACCACACACGACCGATACTTGTCCCTGACCCGTGTCGACCTGGCACAGGCTTAATTTGTCGGCATTGGGGTGGGGGGCGATCGCTTCAATTCGACCCACAAAGACCGTATCCAAATAGCGGTAACGAGCGGATACCGATTCCACCTCGAGCCCGACCATCGTCAGGGCGTCCGCCAGGTCTGATGGATCCATTTGGATGGATACATAATCTTTGAGCCAGCTTAGGCTAACTTTCATTCCAGAACCTATCGCAAAACTGTATTTATAACCCGGAGGTACAGTTTTAAACCTATAAAAAGTGCTTACAAGAACAAATGAGCTAAAATTAAAAATGATCTAAAATGCCTAAAATTATGGTTTCGCTGCGCTCCATCTTTTATTATAAATAGGATCGTTCGACCCAGTCGTTAGACCCTGTCGTTAGACCCTGAGGCTCTCGACGGGTAGAATTCCTCAACTTTAGGCATTTTAGCTCATTTTAGTCATTTTAGGCATTTCTAACTTTAGAGCACCTTTGGAACTTATTTTCTCTGGCTTCGAAGATGAACTGCTAATTTTGAGATAGCTTATAGTAACTTTTAGCTAAAATTGATTTAAAAATCTCAGGTCATTTTCAAAAAACTTGCGGATGTCATCGATTCCGTATTTTAGCATGGCAATCCGTTCAACCCCCATCCCGAAGGCAAACCCGGTATAGCGGTCGGCATCATATCCAACGTTTTCGTACAGTGCCGGATGAACCATCCCGGAACCGAGAATTTCCAGCCATCCGGTATGAGAACATACCCGACAACCATCGCCGCGGCACATCACACACAGGATATCGACCTCGGCGCTGGGTTCGGTAAAGGGGAAAAAGCTGGGTCGAAAGCGAAGGCTTGTCTGTTCATCAAACATCTGGTGCACAAAAGCGGTGAGCGTACCTTTTAAGTCCCCGAAAGAAATATTTTCGTCGACCAGCAGGCCTTCAACCTGATTAAACATGGGCGTATGGGTCAGATCCGAGTCGCAGCGATAAACTTTACCGGGCATGATGATCCGCACCGGAGGCGGCTGTTTTTCCATGGTTCGAATCTGAAGGGGAGATGTATGCGTTCTGAGAACAATATCATCCGAGACGAATAAGGTGTCCTGCATGTCCCGGGCCGGATGATCTTTTGGGAAATTCAAGGCCTCAAAATTGTAATAATCCAGCTCGACCTCAGGCCCTTCGGCAATTTCAAATCCCATTTTTGTAAATATATCACAAATTCGTTGGTTAATTTGGGTAAGGGGATGCAACGAGCCGCTGGGTGCCGGCCGTCCGGGCAAAGAAACATCGATCCCCTGTTTTGCTCTTTTAGCGGCCGTTTCGAGTTTTTGTGAAGCCGCTTTGCAGGCCGCATCGAGCAGATTTTTTACTTCGTTGGCCTTTTTGCCGGCTGCCGGGCGCTGGTCGGCTGGAAGTTTGGAGACGTTCCTCAAGAATTGGGTAATAATTCCTTTGCGCCCCAGATAACGGACGCTCACATCCTGGATCGCTAGACGGTCGGCTGCCGCGTCTATCTCCTCTAAGGCTTCCTGATAGATTTGATCAATGGACTTATCCAATTTTTACACCTTTGGTGTAAAATTATAATTTGGGAATTGCGAATTATGAAATTTAGGAATTTAGGAATTATAATAAATCTGATTCCGCCTTAATACCTAAATTTCATAATTCTTTGCTTTACAGCTTTTGGGTAGCCAGCTCCGCGATCTTTGTAAAGCCGGCCGGATCGGAAATGGCCAGTTCTGCCAGAACTTTTCTGTCCAGATCAACCTTAGCCAATTTGAGACCGTGCATAAACTTGCTGTATGATAGGTTATTCATGCGGGCCGCGGCATTTATGCGTGCGATCCAGAGTCTGCGAAAATCGCGTTTGCGTTGTCGCCGATCCCGGTAGGCGTACATGAGCGCTTTGTCTACCGCATCGGCCGCTGTTCGAAATAACTTACTGCGACCCCCGCGAAACCCTTTGGCCAATTTTAAAACCTTCTTCCTTCGTTTTCTGGCTTTGAAGCCACGTTTTATTCTCATATTGTCCTCTCTCTACGTATAGACTAAAAGCTACACTGAATGTAATTTTAATAATTTAATTTAGTTTCCAAATGGCAAAGGGCTAAACGCAAAGTGCATAGCGAAAAAGAACCATATAGAAATTGGAAACTCTAGCCGTTGGGCAACAGTAACTTTATTCCCTTCACATTGGTTTTGTCAATCAGATGCGTTTTGCGCAGGGAGCGTTTTCGTTTGGTCGACTTTTTGGTTAAAATATGACTTGCACAGGATTTATTATATTTAATTTTTCCGGTGCCTGTTTTCCGAAACCGTTTCGCGGCGGCCCGATTTGTTTTTATCTTGGGCATCTAAAATTCTCCTTCACTCTAAAATTTTCCATCTATTATTGTAAAAATAGATGGCGCGAGCAATCACGAAGTCGGGCTCACGCCACCTAAAAAATAATTCAATTGGATCTATAGTCAACGCCTTAAATGCGATCTATTTAAAACAATTTTATTTTCAGATCAAATTATTTCGGTGAAAGAACCATTATAAGGAATCGGCCTTCAAATTTGGGGCGTTGTTCCACGATCGCAACTTCCTCTGTTTCTTCAATAATCCTCTTGAGCACCTGCATCCCAAGATCCCTAAGCGTGATTTCACGGCCTCGAAAAATCACCGTTACCTTGACTTTGTCCTTTTTCCCGATAAATTTTCTAATATGACCGATTTTAACCTGCAGGTCGTGTTCACCGGTTTTCGGGCGCACCTTTATCTCCTTAAGTTGAAAGGAGCTTTGTTTTTTCTTGGCCTCCTGTTTCTTTTTCGTTTGCTCATATCTATAGCGGCCATAATCCATTATCTTACAAACGGGGGGATCCGCATTCGGCGAAACTTCTACGAGGTCAAGGCCAACATCGGCTGCTGCTGCAAGAGCTTCTATGGTCGGTATGATACCGACTTGATTTCCTTCAGAGTCGATCACTCTTACTTCTCTTGCTCTTATTCTTTGATTAATATTAATTTTGTCCGATCGATTGGGTCTTTGGGGTCTTCTTGGAACAGCTATGCTTGCACCTCCTATGATAGGGTTATAAGTCGGGATTAATCGGGTGTGAAGTCTCCTTAAAAAAATTTCATAACGTTATCAGATCCGGGTTCTTAATGCCGGCACCCTTTTCATCCGGCGAAGCTCAAGAATTTTAATATCTCGGTTTCTTGACGAATCCACCGCTTTTCAAGAGTGGAATATATAACAACATCAAGAAATGCAAGAAAAAAATGCAATTAAAAAACCTGTTTTATCGGGTACAGCACCATTTAAAAAGGGGTACCAACGAAAAATAGCGATCCGTTATTGGCAAAGTGTATAAGTGGCTAATAGACTATCCTTCAAGTAATTATTTTCCGGATTCGAAAAGAAGGCTTTCAATAATTGTAAACTTTTTTGGCGCAATATGTTGGGTATAACCGAAATTTGCTTTTTTTTGTATAATGGCGGCAGCTTGGTGATGTCGCATTGAGTACCGCCACCCATTGCATCTTCATAGGCAAAAATAATCTTGCCGATGTTGCTGATCATAAGGGCGCCAAAACACATAAGGCAGGGTTCCAGCGTGCTGAACAGGGTTACTTCTCTATGATTTATATTCGCCTTAAGGTTGATTAGCCGCCTTAGCGCAATCATCTCGGCATGGTCGATTTCGTTTGTGCAATCACCGGTGGTGCCGACTCGGGCTCCGCTAGCGATGATTCTATTCTCATAGACCATCACGCATCCCACCGGAAACTCGCCGGCGGCCAGTGCTGCCTGCGCCTGCTGCAGCGCTTTTGTCATGAAGCGTTCGTAATCCATCACCGCTCCCCTAAAGTTGTTTCAGAAAGAGTTGGGTAAATTTAAAACCGTTTTATGGTCTTCACTAAAACTATAAGCTTTATCGCGGAAATCCGAAGCACGAAATCAGAAATCCGAAACAATATCGAATGATCAAAATACAAAAATTCAAAAAAGAAAGGACTCCTCTCATTCTGAATCACCTTAAGACAGTTCTTCTGGTTTTGAACATTTGAACATTAGAATTTAGAATTTGTTTCGAGTTTCGATATTCGGATTTCGAATTTTAATTAATCTAACCGGGTTTAAGGATATCAAGTTTTCAAGAATTAACACGAATACTAAAGGCGACATATATCATCATCACACTCACAACTATCATCCACTTCAAAACAATAGAGGATCCTTGACTCCATCTCGGCCTGTTTATCGGAAATCGTCATAAATGCTTCGCTGGCTGCGATTGTTTCCAGATCCGGTTTTTTCGGTATTGAATCTAGACCTTGGGCAATGATTTCACCGGATGCGCCCTTCATTATCTCGGCATCTTCCCCATTGGTGATGACCGCAACAGGTACTTGACCCGGGGCAATGAGTCGTGATACCGCCAGCACCGCGCGCCGACGGGTCACCAGAGAACCGGGGCCATACTTTACGACCATGCAAACCCGGTCTGCCAGGGTGATGACGAAATCAATTTTTAAAATCGCTTTTTTAGCATCGGCTTCGACAAGCAGTTCCTTTCGAGGCTCAATATCCGCTTTCAGATATCCCTTACGGTTGACAAGCAGACGCCCGATTTTTTGCCTGTAGCGCTCATCGTGCGTGTCTTTTAGGGTCTCGCCGGTGATAACGTCGACCAGTTTACCCAGAACGAGTTGATGTCCGTTCATGAAAAGGGTTACCTTGTTACCAGTTGGTTGATTAGCCGGTTTCCCGATTTGCTCAATGGCTTGCGATCGTCATTTTATTCGCAAAGGGGTTTCGTTAAGTTCCCACAAGGTTCATTATAAGGGCTTTGCCGCCAGATATTGCTTTACAATGACCCATGTTACTAATAATATACGCTTCTTTTCGATTTTCCAAACTATTTATGGTGCTGATGAATACGGGATTTGAAACGTAGTGGTTGTCAAAAAAACGTTCCGGTATTGAAACGTTTTTTTGACAACCACTTGTGCCGCAATTCCGCAATACGGAACGTTATTATGAAAAGCGGTGAAAATAAATATTCAGGGTCTGTTTACACTGATTTTATCGATCGGCTAAAACAAATCTATGCCGCTATGGATCAAACATACAATACGGCCGCAGGCCATTACGGTTTTACTTGTGCCGGGTGCCGGGACAATTGCTGCCGGACTCGGTTTTACCATCACACGGTCATTGAGTATACCTATTTTATAGAGGGGCTAAAAACGCTGACGCCCCTAAAGCAAGAAGAGGTAAAATCACGAGCGACGACCGTCGTAAACAAAACCGCCAGTGTCGATGATCATGCAGCGTCGGTGCGGCTGATGTGTCCGCTTAATTATGATGAACGCTGCATCCTCTACCCCTATCGCCCGATGATTTGCCGGCTGCATGGCATCCCCCATGAACTGAGAAAATCCGGACAAAAAACAATTTATGGCCCGGGATGCGAAACATTTGACCGGAGATGTGGCCCCGGCGCCTATTTCGAGTTTGACCGCACGCCGTTTTATCTGGAATTGGCGAAGCTGGAGCAGGAAGTTAAGCAGGCGCTGGGGGTTGCCGGGAAATTTAAGATGACCGTCGCGGAAATGATCGTCACGGATGCATAGCGCAAAGCGCAGAGGGTCAGCAAGAAAACGCTATGCGCCATGCCCTCTGCGCTATGCTTAATGAAGCGACCTTAGCCATGAAGTACATAGATTTAGATAAACTCAAAGAAATACCCGGGCGCCGGATTGAAGCTGAAGACACCTTTTCATTTCGCTGCTATCCGGGTATTGGCTGTTTTAACCGCTGCTGCCGTAATTTGAACCTGTTCTTATATCCCTACGATGTGCTGCGCCTAAAAAATGCCCTGGGCATTTCCTCAGATGAATTTCTCGATCAATATGTAGATGTGGTCTTGCGATCCGGCAATTTCTTCCCGGAGGTGCTTTTGCGCATGTCGCCAAATGAAGAACGGGACTGCACCTTTCTAATAGAATCGGGCTGCTCGGTTTATGCGGATCGTCCCGATACCTGCCGTATGTTTCCAATGGAACATGGCGTTATTTATGATGCCGCCGCTAAAAAAGATAAGCCGGTATATTTTTTCAGGCCGCCGGATTTTTGCCTGGGACCGGATGAAAACAAGCAGTGGACCGTATCGGGGTGGGCCCAGGATCAGGACGCGGTGTTTTATCAAAAAATGACAATGTCCTGGATGGAATTAAAACGGCTGTTTCAAGCCGATCCCTGGGGACCTGAAGGTCCTGAGGGACCCAAGGCCAAGATGGCCTTTATGGCAACCTATAATATCGACCGCTTTCGTGAATTTGTATTTAACAGCAGCTTCTTAAAACGCTACAAAGTCAAATCTGCAATTCTTAAAAAGATACAGAATGACGATGGGGAATTGCTGAAGTTTGGTTTTGATTGGGTAAAATTATTTCTCTGGGGGATAAAAAGCAAAAAAATAAGACCGCGATAGGCGTTCGTGTAGTGCCCCATCGAAAATGTTCCAAGGCCCTGATGATTATGGTTTCAGCGTTTTGGCTCCTGGCCACTCGCTTCTGGCTTCTGGCTAAAAGCCAGTGACCAGTGGCCAGCAGCCAGCACCGAGTGGCCAGAGACCTGGCATCTGTATTGATGAAAAAGAAGATTTAAAAAATCAATTTCTTATAAAATCCCCTTGGGAATTTTATCTACTTTTTCACCTCCAAGAACATAGCCGCCGTCGAGCCTTAAAACGCTGCCGGTCATAAATTCCGCATCCTTTATAATGTACCGAACAGCCTTGACCACATCTTCAATCGTGCCGGTCCTGCCCATCAGCGTGTGCGCCTTGAGGGCTTTTTTATGGGCTGTGCCCAGCAAATCCCAGCCCCTGGTTTCTTCAGCATGACGGGTTTCGAAAAATCCCAGCATGATCTCATTTACCCGCACCTCAGGTGCGCCGTTGCGTGCCCAGGTCTCGGTTAGCAGCGAAACCCCTCTGTTGGCCGCTGCGTAGCCGTCATTAAAAATTAGGCTGGCCGGACCGGACCGGCCGACGATTGCAGCGATAGAGGAAAAGTTGATGACAGCACCGTCGCCGGATGCTTTCAGATGCGGCAAGGCCGCGTCAAAGACCCAGCGTTTGGCGCGCAGGGTGGTCTCCATTTCCAGATCCCACTGCTTTTCAACATAGGGGCCATGCACCACCGGCCATCCACCGCGCTCGATGTTGTTGATTAAAATATCCAGCCGGCCAAAGCGATCGATGACATTCCGGATCATCCGGGGTATGGCGGCGGTCTCGAGCAGGTTGGTCTTTAAAATAAGGTGCTCCCGGCCGGTGTTATCTAAATCCCTTTTTAATAAAGCCAGCTCTTCTTCCCAGTCAAAATAATTAAGGACAACTTTTACCCCCGCATCCGCAAGGGAGAGTGCAATGCCTTTTCCGATTCCCTTGATCGCTCCCAGCACCAGGGCCACCTTGTCGTGAAGGTCCATATGAATAACCCATTTCGAGTTGCGAGTTTCGAGTTGCGGGTTCAGCCTGTTCCAGTTTTTGGGTTACGCGCAACACGGAACCCGTAACCCGCAACTCTGTTTGATTGATCCACTATCTTATTGCTAAAATTAATGTGGTGCTTTAAGCCGCTTCTTGTTTAAACACTATCTGCTTCACCCACTGCATACCGACTTCCAGTAACGCTGTATCATCGGTCTCCGCGGCGGCCAACTTTTGAGGATCCGCATCGACTTTATCTAAAGGCCTATTGTTAAAAAACTGATTCCTGAAATTATCCAGATCGTAAAGGGCCAGGTAAACCCGTTGGCGCGATTTCAGATCCAGCGGACCCGGCAACACCTGGTTTTTAAGACGGATGATTTCCATCAACTTGTCGTTGATGGAATTGTAAGTCTCAATTTCCTGGCCTTCAACCCATTGCCGGACAGTCTGTTTTTGAGATTCGTTAAAACCCAAACAGTGCGGCTCCTTGAGGAGCATGAAACGCTCGGTGATCCTACCGGATTCTCGGCAGCGGGATATTGCCCGCACAAGCGGATAGGTGCGGCACGATGCGGGCCGATCCGAATAGACGCCGCAGCCTTTTTCTGAAACAAACGGGCAGGTTAATCGACTGGCATCATCGGGTTTAAGTGTCACAATCGGGAGCCCCGACCCGGGGCCGATGTGCCGGGTCGTATAGCGTTCCAGAAATTCATGCGAAGGCAGCTTCAATCTTTTTTTCAGACGCAAGATGTCATAGGGAAACAGCGACTGATTTAAATCCCGGCAGCACGCATTAAAACACGCCACGCCGGGAGAACATGCAAATCTGAACTGCTCCTCCGGCATTATGGGTATAAGGGTCTCGTTCACTAGTATCTGATGCTCCAAGAACTTTTAGGTTTCAGTGTTCAGGTGTCAGGCATCAGGGGACAGAGAACCGCAGAATATCGAATGTTGAATGTCGAAGGAAATAAAAACTTCATCATTCGAAATTCCGTGTTCGATATTCGATATTTAAAATAAGGAAAATTGATGGGTTTCTGGTATCTGTCATCTAACCTCTGTTTTTTGACCCCTGAACCTTTGACTCCTGTATCAGATTTTTTTGATGCGATAAATAAATTTTTAATTTAGGATTTTTTCACGGATTTTGGGGTCCGGATACAATATATGGTGCCGTTTTTCAGATCTCAATACCGCTGATAGAAGTTACCCGCACGACCGCATAACTATCTGAAATTTTGATTTTTGCAGGCTCAAAAATCCTTGACAAGTCAAATGTCGAATGATAAACTCGCCTCTTTGTCTAAACGTATCTGGCTGATTTAATAGGAAATATTTATTATTGCAAGTAATTAAAATCATTACTCAATCTGCATGTCAACCGGTGGGTTCCGGTTAAATCGATAAATAACCCCAGAAATAGAAATCCAATAATATGAAGGGAGGTGCAAACGTTTAAATTTTTTAAAAACTTTAGAGGAGCCACAAAAATCTACTAAATTTTAGGAGGTATAATAAATGCCAAGTTTTGTAATATCTGAAAAATGCGATGGTTGCAAAGGCGGGGACAAAACTGCTTGTATGTATATTTGTCCCAACGACCTGATGGTTCTCGAACCCAACGAGATGAAGGCCTACAATCAGGAGCCGGATCAGTGCTGGGAATGTTTCTCTTGCGTTAAAATCTGCCCGACCCAGGCCATCGAGGTGAGAGGTTATGCGGACTTTGTTCCCCTGGGAAGCAGCGTGATGCCGATGCTGGGTACCGAAGATGTCATGTGGACCTGCAAGTTCCGCAACGGGGTCATCAAACGCTTTAAGTTCCCCATCCGGACCACACCCGAAGGACAGGCCAATGCGTATCTGGATCTGAAAGGTAATGATCTGGATAGCCAGCTTCTGTCAACCGAAGAAGCCGACGGCAAAGCGTATGGTCAACCTGCTGACGGAGAATTGGTTTAAACATGACGTGTTGGAAATCAATTATGATAACAATCTACTTAGAAATTGTGATTTAAGGAGGATGTAATATGGCATTACCGAATAAACCAACTGGGGAACTCAAAGCTGTAAGGGACCCGGAAGTCGAGGAGCGGGAAGTTGATATTCTAATCGTCGGCGGTGGTATGGCCGCCTGCGGCGCTGCCTTTGAGGTCAAAAAATGGATGTCTGATGACCAGAGTGTTCTGATGGTGGACAAGGCGGCCTTGGAAAGAAGCGGTGCGGTCGCTCAGGGCCTTTCTGCAATTAACACTTATATTGGTGACAACACCCCTGAAGACTATGTGCGCATGGTCCGCAACGACCTGATGGGCATTGTGCGCGAAGATCTGATTTTCGATCTGGGTTGCCACGTGGATGATTCCGTCCATCTGTTTGAAGAATGGGGCCTGCCGGTCTGGAAGCAAAGCGCTGACGGCAAAAACCTGGATGGTAAAAAAGGCCAGACAATGGGGACTCTCAAAGGGGGTGCCTCACCGGTGCGCACGGGCAAATGGCAGATCATGATTAACGGCGAATCTTACAAACGGATCGTTGCCGAAGCTGCCAAACTTGCCATCGGTGAAGAAAATGTTCTCGAAAGGGTTTTCATCGTCGAATTGCTGCTGGATGCCAACAACGAAAACCAGATTGCCGGTGCGGTCGGGTTTTCGGTTCGTGAAAACAAAGTTTACATCATCAAGTGCAAGTCCATGCTGGTCGCCTGCGGTGGAGCCGTCAATATATACCAGCCCCGCAGCGTCGGTGAGGGCAAAGGCCGTGCCTGGTATCCGGTATGGAACTCCGGTTCCACCTATACCCTGTGCATGAAAGTCGGTGCCGAGCTGTCCATGATGGAAAACCGCTTCACCCCGGCCCGTTTTAAAGACGGTTATGGTCCGGTGGGTGCCTGGTTCCTGCTGTTCAAAGCCAAGACCCTTAACGGTCTGGGTGAGAATTTTGCCGGTAGTGATGCCGCCAAAGCCGAGCTGGAAAAATATGCACCATACGGAACCGCTGCCGTCACACCGACCTGTCTGCGGAACCATCTGATGCTCTTTGAGATGAAAGAAGGCCGCGGACCCATTATGATGGATACGGTTTCCGCTCTGGCCGAGCTCGGCAAGACCATGGACAAGAAGGAACTCAAGCACCTTGAGTCCGAAGCCTGGGAAGACTTTCTGGATATGACCTGCGGACAGGCCAACCTGTGGTGCGCCACCAACACCGAGCCTGAAAAGAAAAATTCCGAGGTTATGCCGACCGAACCGTATTTGCTCGGATCGCACTCCGGCTGCTGTGGTTTCTGGTGCTCCGGTCCGGATTTGGATTGGGTGCCGGATGCCTATAAGATCAAGGCCGACAACGGTAAGGTTTACAACCGTATGACCACGGTTAACGGCCTGTTTACTGCCGGTGACGGTGTGGGTTGCTCCGGCCATAAGTTTTCTTCCGGCTCGCACGCCGAAGGACGCATGGCTGTCAAACAGATGGCCCGTTATGCAAAAGACCACGCCGACTATTCCCCGGCACTCGCCCAGAGCACCGCGGAACTGGTTGATATCGTGTACAAACCGGTGCGTACCTATCTGGATCATTGCGAATACACCACGGCCGATGACATTAATCCCAACTACATTAAGCCCAACGGCATGATGTACCGGATGATGAAGGCCGCCCATGAATACGGTGCCGGAACGGCCACCTTCTACCAGACCACCAGCAAGAATCTGGAAATGATTATGGACATGCTGGAAACGATGCGGGAAGATAACGAAAAGCTGGCGGCCGGTGATCTGCACGAACTGATGCGCGCCTGGGAGATTCAGCACCGCATCTGGACGCTGGAATCGCATCTGCGCCACATCCAGTACCGCAAAGAAACCCGCTATCCCGGTTTCTACTATCAGGCCGATTATCCGGGAACGGATGATGAGAACTGGTTCTGCTTTGTTAACTCCAAATACGATCCGAAAGAGCAGAAGTGGGATATCTTCAAGAAAGACTACATTAAATTATTCAAGGATTAACCAAAGGTCGACCATGATACAGTGTCGATGAAATACAGCCTCCAGGTGTCGCTTGACACCTGGAGGTTTTTATTAATTTGAATAAGTACGGAGGGATGATATGACTGAAGAAAAAGCAGCCCCTGCAAGCGGAAGCATTTTAGTCGTTGGCGGCGGGATCAGCGGTCTGACCACGGCGATTGAGGCTGCCGAAGTGGGGTACGAGGTCTTTCTGATCGAAAAAAATCCGTATCTGGGCGGAAGGGTCGCACAGCTGAATCAATATTTTCCCAAGTTGTGCCCTCCGACTTGTGGCCTGGAAATCAACTTCAGACGGATAAAAGACAATCCCAGGATCAAGATCCTGACTTTGTCAGAGGTGGAATCGGTTGCCGGCGATGCGGGCAACTATGATGTGGCGATTAAGGTTAACCCCAGATTCGTCAATGAGAATTGTACCTGCTGCGGAGATTGTGGCGCAGCCTGTCAGGCTGAAATTGCCAGCGAATATGATTTCGGGATGCAAAACATCAAGGGGGCTTATTTGCCGTTTGAAATGGCATTTCCGGCCCGCTACGTGATTGCGCCGGAGATTATCGGCACTGCGGATGCCACCCGGGCCAGGGAAGCCTGTAAGTACGATGCGGTTGATCTTGAAATGGAAGCCAAAACTCTGAATTTAAACGTGGGCGCCATTGTGTGGTCTACCGGCTGGCAGCCCTATGATGCCGCCAAGATCGATAATCTGGGTTTTGGGGAGTATCCGAATATCGTCACCAACATGATGATGGAGCGCCTGGCATCTCCCAATGGACCTACCCGGGGCAAAATTCTGCGCCCCTCGGATAACAAAGAGCCCCAAAGTGTGGCTTTTGTCCAGTGTGCCGGTTCCCGCGATGAAAATCACCTGCCGTATTGCTCCTACATATGCTGCATGGCGTCTTTAAAGCAGGCCACCTACGTTCGCGAGCGCTATCCCGATGCCAAGATTTACATTTTTTACATTGACCTCCGGGCACCGGGTTACCGCTATGAGCGGTTCTATCAAACGATCAAAGAGGATGAAAACATCTTTCTGATTAAAGGCAAAGTGGCCGAAGTGAGTGAGGATGCGAGCACGAATCATGTCACCGTTGTTGCCGAAAATGCCGTGACGGGTGAAAAAGTCCATCAGGAAGTAGAGATGGTTGTTCTGGCAACCGGCATGCAGCCCACGGCGGCTGCCGGCAAACTTCCGGCGGATTTACAATACAATCCTGACGGATTTATCATCAACGACTTTGAAAAAGGCGGGATGTTTGCTGCCGGATGCGCCAATAAACCGGCTGATGTGATCTCATCGAATCAAAATGCTACCGGGATGGCCCTTAAGGCGATTCAAACCTTGGTGAGCAGGTAGGAGGATACTAATGGATAAAAAATATGGTGTGTATATCTGCGAAGGTTGTGGGATCGGAGAAGCCGTCGACATCGAAAAATTAGGCGATGTTGCCAAAGAGGAAGGGCTTGCGGTCAAAACCTGCTCGATTCTTTGCGGTAAAGAGGGCGTTGAACTCCTCAATAAAGATATTACCGATGAGGGCGTTAACACGCTGGTAATTGCGGCCTGTTCACGCCGCGTCCTTTATGATGTCTTCCGTTTTGACGGCTGTATGGTCGATCGGGTGAACTTAAGGGAAGGGGTAATCTGGACGCATCCCCGGTCAACGTATCCGGCTCCCACCGAAGAACAAAAAGACGATGAAACCTTTATCGACCATGTTCAGATGATGGCTGAAGATTATTTAAAAATGGGCATGGCACGGGTCAAAAAAGTCGATCTGCCTGAGCCTTATCTGCTTGAAACGCTGAACAAAAAGATCCTGGTTATCGGCGGTGGTATGAGCGGGATATCGGCAGCCATCGATGCGGCCAAGACCGGCTACGGGGTGACCATCGTCGAAAAAGAAGCTTCACTGGGCGGCAATGCCAAAAAGTGGCGCAAACAGCTTCCGGGGACGTTCCCTTACGAGGATTTAATCCCACCGGCAATCGAATCTAAAATAAATGAACTCGAAAATTATTCCAGCATTACGGTGAAAACCGAGACAGTGGTTGCGCGTATTGCCGGGGAACCGGGTGATTTTATCGTGACCCTTAAAAAGCCCGGCGAAAAAACAGAATTCGATGTCCCGTTTCCCCTGCCGGATGAAATGAAGGTCGATGACAAGGGCAAGGAGTTGGATGCCGAAAAACTGCATGAAGCCTTTATGGAATATAACAAGGGCAAACAGGACATTTTGACTCTGGATCCTGATGGTGAAAAATTCGGTGCCATAATTCTGGCAGCCGGATGGCGACCCTATCAGCCTGAAGAAGGCGAATTTGCCCACCTGGGCTTTGGCACCATGGCCGATGTGGTCACCAATCATCAGTTTGAAGAGATTGCCGCTGCCGGTAAAATCATACGGCCCTCAGACGGCAAAGAAGCCAAATCCGTTGTTTTCATCCAGAGTCCCGGCCAGGGGGATGACAAGGATTTCAGCTATACCGGCGCGGTGACCAGCCTGGTGGCTCTCAAGCAGGCCAAGTATGTCAGGGAGGACTATGCCGACGCCAAAGCGTTTGTTTTTTACCAGCACATGCGTACGGTCGGTTTGACCGAAAACTTTTATAAGAGCATCCAGCAGGATCCCGGCATCTTCCTAACCAAAGGGGAGGTCAGCAGCGTTTCTAAAAACGGGGATGGCCTGATTGTGGAGGCCGACAACACCCTTCTGGGAGAAAAGGTTCAGGTTAAAGCGGATTTGGTTGTGTTGGCAACCGGTATGGTTCCGGTGACCGCAGATGATCCGGTCGTTAACCTGGCCTACCGGCAGGGTCCGGGATTTCGCGATAATGCGCTTTTTGATGACTATGCCGATTCGAATTTCATCTGTTTTCCCTATGAAACCCAGCGAACCGGCATATATGCCGCCGGTGCCATCCGCCGCAGCATGACCGTGGAAGAGACGATGGAGGATGCCAGTGGCGCGGCCTTAAAAGCGATTCAATGTCTGGAGTCGGTTAGCCGCGGTGTTTCGGTACATCCACGATCCGGCGATATGACCTTTCCCGACTTTTTCTTTCAGCGCTGCACCCAGTGCAAACGCTGCACGGAAGAATGTCCCTTCGGCGCCATAGATGATGATGAAAAAGGTACGCCCAAGCCGAATCCGGCCCGCTGCCGCCGTTGCGGCACCTGTATGGGGTGCTGCCCGGAGCGCATCATCAACTTTGTCGATTACAGCATTGACAGTATCGGATCGATGGTCAAAGCGGTCGGTGTGCCTTCCGAAGACGATTATGAGGAGCCGCCGCTGCGGATCCTCGGGTTGGTTTGCGAAAATGATGCCTTGCCGGCTCTGGATATTGCAGCCCTCAACCGGCTGGCCTATTCGGCGGAAGTGCGCCTCATCCCGGTCAGGTGCCTGGGGTCGGTTAATGTCATCTGGATCAAGGATGCTCTGGCCCAGGGCATGGACGGTGTGTTCCTGCTCGGCTGCAAACACGGTGACGATTACCAGTGTCACTTCGTCAAAGGCAGCGAACTGGCCGACATCCGAATGAAAAAGATTGGTGATGCCCTGTCGAGTCTGGCCCTTGAAGAAGAACGCGTGCAGCAATTCCAGGTGGCCATCGATGAATATGATAAACTTCCGCAGATTATCGACGATTTTGTTGCCAGCGTTGAGGAAATGGGTCCGAACCCCTTCAAGGGATTCTAACACAGGGTTTTAATCTTTAAATACTTGGCTTGGGCAACTGAACATATTACTGAAACGAAGCAATCATTAATTCAAATCCGAAGCACGAAATGCGAAATCCGAAACAATATCAAAATTCGAATGTTCAAAATTTAACCACGATCTTGGGAATCGGTTTTCTGTTTTGGTTATTGGTATTTCAAACATTTGAATTTGTTTCGAGTTTCGAGTTTCGAATTTCGAATTTCCCCGTCTCTCATTAAAAATTGGATCAATGGGATGCGATCAAACAACATTTCACATTGCCAATATGAAAGACAAAATTGTTTGAGGCGGGGCCTTAGGAGGTAAAATATGGCGGAAACATATGTAATTGAGCCTGATTTAGATTTTATCAAACAAGTCGGTGCACTGGGGGGTGAAGACCTGAAGAAGTGCTATCAATGCGCAACCTGTTCGGTGGCCTGCCCGATTTCGCCGGACACCAAGCCGTTTCCCCGCAAGGAAATGATAGCGGCCTCCTGGGGCTTGAAAGATAAACTGGTGGGCAATTCAGACATCTGGTTGTGCCACAATTGCGGTGATTGTTCCACGCGTTGTCCGCGGGAGGCCAAACCGGCGGATGTCCTGGCGGCCGTGCGGGCGTATACGATTGAGGACTACGCGCAACCGAAAGTGCTGGCCCGGGCCATGAAAGATCCCAAGAAACTGCCGATTTTGCTGGCGATTCCCGCAGTTCTTTTTCTGATTGTGGGAACCGTCACCGGGCTGCTGGATTTTTCACCGGATCTCAGCGCAGGCATCAAACATTGGAAGTTTTTCTCGACCTGGCTGGTGGACATGATGATGCTCCCGGCGGCCATGTTTGCGGCGGCTGTTTTTGCTCTAAGCCTCAAACGGTTTCTGGGCGATATTCATCAGAACGCTCTGCTGGAGGGTAAGACCACCCAGCAAAACATCGAAGTGATCGGATTCGTTATGGCGTTTATTCGGGTCATACCGACCATCCTGTTGCACCGCAAGTTTTCGGAGTGTACTGAAAATAACGATCGTCAGACAGCCCACTTTTTGACGTTGTATGGTTTTATCGGGCTATTTATCGTGACCAATATTTTATTTGTGGTGATGTATGGATCCTACTTGCTTCCCGGCGGAGCGTTGCATGGCCCCTGGTCCCAGTTGAATCCAGTCAAATGGCTGGCAAACATCGCCGGTGTCGCCCTTATTGTCGGCACCAGCCTGATGATAAAAAACCGCAGCTTCAAAAAAGATCAGGCTTCCAGGTACTTTGATTGGTACCTGATCTACCTTGCCTTCGGGCTGGGTGTGACCGGCATGGGCGCTCAACTGACCCGGCTGGCAGGCTGGGCGGCTGTTTCTTTTACCACTTACTATGTTCACCTGATTCTGGTGTGGGCCTTGTTTGCCTATCTGCCATTTTCAAAGCTGGCCCATCTGGTGTACCGGACAGTGGCGATGGCGTATAACGAATATGCCGGCCGAAATTTTTAATTGGAAAAGGCCCTTTTTCCGCTGAGCTGCGTTCTCCGCGGGTTTTAGCCTTCACCGTACTTAAAGTACGCCTCAGGCTAAAACCCTTGTGCGGCCTTGCTCAACGAAAAAATTGCGCATTTCCAATTAAAAATTTGTTATTAAAATTTTTAAATACAATACTGGATACTGGAACAAAAATAAAAGGGGATCGCAGAAATGCGTCCCCTTTTTGTTTTTATGTAAAAGAGAATATCCAATATCGAACAAGGAATAATGAATTTCGAAGGGTTTACTGAATGAGTGATCTGGAGGATCACTGGATGACAATTAAATCAGAATGATTGAGTTGGGTTTTTGTAATAAGTCTAAAAAGCAGCTTAATTTAGCGGATTGGAAACTTCATCATTCGAAATTCCTTGTTGGTTATTCAATATTCAATACACCGTTTAAACTGAGTCGGGCACTTGTTCTCGTGCTCCTCCTCGTCCGCGATATTGAATCGAATAACGAGTACGAGGAGGAGTAGGGCAGCCCTCCGCGGCTGCCAGAAACCAACAACCAGAATCCCTGAACCTCTGAACCTCAATCCAAAGAAAAAAGGGAGCGCCTTGCGGCGGCTCCCTTTTTAATTGAATCCTACGCTTCTCATAGAGATCACTTTTAATCTCCGGTAGCAGCTCCGTGCAGTTTGATCTCAACTTTGTCAGTCAGCTCTTCATAGTATTTGCGCAGGATTGCAACAACTTCATCGCGACCGAAGTGATCCGGCAGTTCACCGCCTTCGGAAAGCATCTTTCTGAGCATGGTTCCGCTTAGCAGCACGCGATCTTCTTTATCGTGCGGGCAGGTTCGCAGCGATGCCATACCGTCACACTTATGACAGTAAAAGGTCCAGTCAATTTTCAACGGGGTGCAAAGCAACCCTTTTCCGGACTCTTCCGGCTTTGGAATTTTATCAAAAATGGTCTGGGCTTCAAACATACCGTAGAAATCACCCACGCCGGCATGGTCACGGCCGATGATCATTCGCGAACACCCATAGTTTTGCCGGAAAGTGGCATGCAGCAAGCCTTCGCGGGGTCCGGCGTAGCGCATATCCAGCGGGTATCCGCCCTGGACCACCTTGTCTTCGACGAAATAATTCTTAACCAGAGAATCGATGCACTTAACGCGAACCTCAGCCGGAATATCCCCCGGTTTCAAATTGCCGACCAGAGAATGAATGTAAACTCCGTCGCAAACTTCAACCGCAATTTTGCAGAGGTATTCGTGAGAACGATGCATGGGGTTTCGGAGCTGTAAAGCCGCCACTTCGCTCCAGTCCCGTTCTTCAAATATTTTGCGGGATTCTTCCGGTCGCATGTAAACGCCGGCATACTTCGTCGGGTATTCGCTTTCAGTCAGCACTTTTACCGGTCCGGCCAGGTTGATATCTTTTTGTTCCATGACCATCTGGACGCCCGGGTGATCGTCTTTGGCGATTTTCCAGAATTCCTCTGCCGTGGCGGTGCCTTCACCCATGTAAACTTTTTCACATTCAAACTTTTTGTCGGCCTCGGTCATTTCATATTTTTGGGTGACCGTCATAGTGGCCATCATTTCATCCCCTTCGGGGTCATACAGCGCAATTTCTTCGCCTTCCTTGATGTTTTCCGCATCTTCCTTTGAAGCCGAAAGCGTCACCGGAATGGGCCAGAAGGTCCCGTCGGCCATCAGAAAGTTTTCACAAACACCTTTCCAATCCGCCTGGGTCATAAAGCCGGTCAACGGGCTGAAGCCGCCGATACCCATCATGATCAAATCGCCCTTTTCACGCTGGGAAACCGGAATCTTTTTAAGGCCCTCGGCCTTTTTCTTTTCAGCTTCCAGGTCGGCGCCTTCGAGCAGACAGCAGGTCAGTCCCTTTCCGCCATGAGGTGGAATTAAATTAGCCATGTGTTTTCCTCTCCTTTCAATCTATGGTTCTATAATTAAGTCGTCCTCCACGACTCTTGTGCATTTATATAAAAGGGTATTGATTAGTAAGGATGACAGGTTTTGTCAAGCGGAATTCCACTCTCAAAGCCAAGATTCAGCGATAAATTTGAATGCATCCTTTTTTATGTCGCTTGTGTTTAAAAAAAGGCGTTTATCTAAAATTTTGGCTTGATTTGGATTCCAATTTCGGGATATGAAACTGGAATATTAATTCCGCCGGCCTTGTTTTATCCATAGCGATATATATTTTTGTGCCCATTTGGATTTTTGTTTTTAAAGAATTGGAGTATTGATTATGCTGGATCGTATGGTGTCAGATGAACGGCGGCAGCAAAAACGTTTCAAAGCTCAGGAAGGTGCATTTGCTGCTTTGGGTGCTCAAGATAACAGACTGGGCCAGATTAAGGATATCAGTATTCAGGGCCTTTCCTTTCGGTATATCGATGGCAATGAGACGCTTGAGAATGCCAATGAGTTAAAAATCATTCTGGGCGACCAGGGTCTCTATCTGGATAATCTGCCTTTCAAAAAAATTTCCGATTTTGAAATCAAGAGCGAATTTAGTTTTAGCACAGTCAAAATGCGGCAAATCGGATTGGAATTCGGGGAATTGACAGCGGAGCAGAAGACTCGACTGGATCGATTCATTCAATTTCATACCATTAATGGAGATTAGAAATTACCGCGTCCTAAAAGAGTTATTTTTTTAGTGCAAGCTTAAGCCCGGCGATTTTCACCGGGCTTTTTTTTCGGCACCAACTGCGTTTCTCTATATCGTACTCGTCGTCGTCCTCGTCCTCGTACTCGGTTTTTAATGCCATCTCGAGGACGACGACGAGCACGAGTACGAGGACGAATACGGCATCAAGAGTTGTTGTTCCTGGAGTTGCTCAGAATGTGAAGATGCCCCCCATTATTAAAATAACCACGACCATCATAATCAGAATGGCGATAATAACATTTCTTCGGGATTTCGCCGGAGGTTGTTGTTTAGGATCCGGCGGAGGCGGTTCCTTTTTTTCAGGACTGCTGCGAAAAAAGCCGGATGGCGGAGGCGTATCCGGGGGTTTGATTTCCGGACGCGGTCGTTTAATCACCGGCTGGGGTTCAATGGTTTGATCATTGAAGGATTTCGTCGTGGAACCATTTTCGTCTGTCTGCGGACTCCAATCGTCGGCCGTCCGTTTGGGTTGTCGCTTTGATAAATCCGGAGGAATGGTCAGAAAGGCATCATCGAGTTTCCTGGACGCGGCCGGAATTTCAGCTCCGCAGTGCGGGCAAAAACGGTATTTCAGGGTTTCCACCTCGGGTAGTTGTTTGCTGCATTTGGGACAGGATAGATCCATGTGATTTTTCGCTTTTAGGTCTTAAATTGTAATTTCTATATTAATTATTGGTGTCGCATGCCGGGTACTGGATTTTAGGTTTCAGGTGTCAGGTGTCGGGTGTCAGGTGATTGCCTCCAAGCCTTCCAGCATCCTGGCCTCCCAGCTTCAAGCCTATGAACAGCTATGAGCTATTTGCCTGACACCTGAACACTGACACCTGAAACCTTTTTACGGTCTCGTAGAATTTAGCCCCACGAAGGCCCCACCATTTTTCTGACACAAAACACGCATTAAGGTGGCAAAACGCTCACCGGTGTTGCCGGCAACACGGGTTTTTGTCATTACCACCGGAAAACCGACGGCATGAATCCGAACTCGCCTGGAACCCTCTTTTGTGCGTTTATTGATTCGATCCACGGTATCAATGACCGGCTGCATCCATTGGCCGCTGAACTCATCGCCGAAAACATAAAGGCTGATTTTTTTATCCGTTGCATAAAAGGTTCGAATGGCGGCGGTGATGCCCTCGACCGGACTACTATTGCTGAAGGCCTGCCAGGCGCTCAGCCTGGAAATAATGGCCCGGCGACGTGCCGGTGTATCGGGAATCCATTTTCCTCTATATTGAGAAAACATATATTCGCCCATGTCGTTCATTATCTGGATGCCCTTGACCTTCGGATATACGTCCAGGGTTTCTCTAAGTTTTTTCTGTACCAGACCCCAGGCGTTGCGCTGCATGCTGCCCGATGTATCGATAATAAAGATAATATACTCGCTGTCCACCGGAATGCCGCCGATTGAGCGATCAATTTTTCGTGGCCGGGTTTTTAAAAGACGCCGCATCTCTTCGGTTAATTGCTGCATGGCTCTGGCCAGCTGGCCTTCAATAATGTTTTGCACCTGAGCGGTGTCTTTTGAAGCCGCAAATTGGCCCTTAATTTTAGACAGATCTCCCTGCAAGCGCGCCAGTCGGATTTTTTCTTTTGAGAGCTGCTCTTTCTGGGCCGTTAAATCACGATTAATTATAGCGGTTTCGCCCCGGATTTCGACTAGTTCTTCTTCAAGTCGGATAATTTTGGCCTGAAGGTCCTCTTTAACTTCTTCAATTATCAAGGGTTCGGCGAACTTGGATAATACAAACAGCAGGATGACCGCTCCAAACCCGCAGCAAATACAGTCCAGAAAAGACAAACTGAATATCTGAATGTCACGTCGTCGCTTTTTCATAGTTCAATACGCATTGACCCATCTAATATAAGCCATGCCGTTAACGGCGCACAGCGCTAAGGTTAAAGAGCGCTATCGCTTGAGGAGCGTTTCACTAAAGGAGCGCTGCGCTTTTTGCAATCATTGCTTCAGCCTCAAGTTCCGAAGGAACGCTCCTCAAGGCTCAGAGAGCCGCTCATAGAAGCCCGCAGGGCTGCTCTTATTTTTAGGGCCAATCTTTTGAAGGCGCAAAAAATGAACCGCGGGTGTCTTTTGCCAGGCGCCAGTATGCATCGGCGGCCAACGGATCGCCTTCCATCGGGTATAAAATAATATTGACCGGGGCCCGGGGGAGTTTGCGAATCGCCTCATTAAACAGACTTAACCGTTTTTTGCTGGTTACCCGCCTGCTCCAGGGCTTGCTTGATCCCATCGTGGGCAGGCTGTCTGTCAGCAAAAAAATGTTATCGGGAGCCGGTTTCATTGCGTCCATGGCGGTGATGGCATTTAAAAGGCTGGTGCCTTTTTCCGGAGCGATATGGCGCAGATTATCTGCGCTCTGATTTAATTGCTCGACATTGCCGGCCTCCAGCCAGGTTCCCTGGGTGCCTTTAAGGAGAGGGCCGGCGGTTTCGTTAAACGCATATATCTGGAATTTGCTTGTTTGCGGAAGCTGGGTGGTTAACCAATTAACGGTGGCGATCGCCTGCTGCCATTTGACGGATTTTATTTTTTCTGTTGTGCTGAGGTTGCGACGCCGGATGATTCCAACAACGGTTTCATCCAACATGCTGGCTGAGGCATCGACTAAAATAAAAATTCGTCTGCCGCCCATCTTTAAGTCGGTTAAATACTGACGGTCTCCATGTCCGGGAAATTTTCGCAGCCGGGTGCCCATGTCGTCCTGGGTCTTGGCACCGGCTCTTAGCCGCTTGAGCTCTTCTTCTAAAGATTTCAGGTCGGATTTTAATTTGTTGACATGCGTTTTAGTGGCCAGGGTGTCATCTTGTCTGTCGGACAACTCAACCTTTTTGGGCTCAAGAATTTCTATGATTGTGCGAGCGAGACCTTGGGTGCGTACCAGATCCGCCTGTGTTTGCACCATTGAATTGCGGGCCTGTATAAGGTCTTTTTTGCCTGCGAGTACTTCCTGCTCCATGCGGTCGACTTCAGCGCGAAAATCCGATGTAATCGAATCCCTCTGCGCCGCACTCTTGGCGTTGACCAGCACGAACAAAAGGATGATGGCCCCCAGCCCGCAGGTAATGATATCAAGAAAGGCTAAGCTGAAAATATTGATTTGTCTACGTTTCATCAGCAGGCCGATCCATACAGGCAATGAGTTTAAGCGTTTCACCCGGCGTTCCGACCCGAATGATCTGACCGAGCGACAACATGGTTTTCATGTTGATCGGGGCTTTATTTACAAAAGTGCCATAGGTGCTGTAGTCAGTCAGGACGACCTCATTTCCGCGCAATTGAACCGCGCAGTGTTTTCGGGAAACACCGGCGGTTTGTCCCTGGATTTGGATGCCGGATGCGCCTGCAGCCCGTTCAAGGCCGATGACTAAGGGCTTAGCGGTTATGGGATATGCGAGATTGCGGTATAGGATGTGGGTCGGCCGCTGTTGAATCTGCGGATGTCGCTGGGGTTGTGCCTCTGAAATCGGGTCTTCAGCCGGCAGCGGTCGCGTGGTCAAAAAAGGGGCGCTGCCTCCGGGTTGCGGTGCAATCAACTGATTTTCGAATCGAAATATGCCCAGGGCCGCGCATCCGAACGCCAGTTCGATGATTTTGTAATTTTCGATACCGGCCAACAGGGGGGTTATGCCCGGCAAGCGGGCGATCCGATCTGTGAGCATAAGGACCGCTCCGGGTTCATTTTTTCCAAAACGGTCATAGAAGCGGCCGACCAGACGCTGAATTTCTTGAAACACCGGCGCCCCCTTTTGGTAAAAGAGGTCTCTTGTCAGCGTCACATGATATACCTTGGAGCCGCCCGTCATTTCGAAATGAACACTGGGATTTTGGTTAAGCTGTGTCAAAACACCGGGCAGCCGATCGTATAACTCCTGTTCGGTGGCGGCCTGATGCAAAGGGTCAAAGCGCGTACTGCGGACAAATTCTTCTGCAATGGCATCCACCCATCCTCTGTACAGCTTGCTGAGGCCGTTACCTTCCGAGGAGGCGCTATCTTTCTGGCTTAATTGTCCCGCCCGCTGCAGGCGCGTAATTTCAAACCGGTGCAGGTGCATATCCAGGTGCAGCAACAGTCCTTGAGGCAGTCGCTCCGGAACAGCGGCAACTGCCAGGGGAACAAAACCTTTCACCGGGATGGACAATTCACGGGTAATTCCTAAAATAAATCCCAAATGCTCCCGGGTATAAAAACCCGGAACAGCAATAACCATTTCCTGCCCGTGATGTTTGACGGTTTCCCAGATGCGGGCAAAATGTTCGAAAGCGATCTCAGCATGATTTTGTGCAAACGGGCTGGGTTGTTCTAATGGCTCGGTGTTTAATTGGTCCCAGAAGTGATTGAGAATCTGACGGGGATAAAGGTGGGCTTTGCTCTCAGCAGCCCGGCCGACCGTCAATCGATTCTTTTCCGGCAGCGCAAAACCGGGACTCTCAACGCTGTTTCCATCGACCTGCAGCAATCCGGCCGGTTCGCTTCCGGCGACCAAAATACCGGCATCACTGAGTTCAAGGCCTAAAAGGCTCATACGGGGCACCTTCGTTTCGTAAAATCAGGTTCAAAGGTTCTGGGTTCAGTGGTTCTGGTCTCTATCTGCTGGTCCGTGAATTTAGTCGATTCGTTAATTGGTCGAATGGTCAAATAGTTTAAAATGGATTGAATCCTCTGACGAATTGACTATTCAACCAATCAACTATTTAACGATACCCTCTGACCTCTGAACCGGGCGGTTAAAACCACCATCACTTTGTATACAGATGACTGATTAGATTTTCATCGCAGTACGACTCCGTATCCAGCACATAACGCTCCTGCAGCTGTTGCAATTGATGCAGCAGAAACATCAAGCCGATGCTGATTAACAGCGCAATCAAGGTCGAGTTAAAGGCCACCCCCAGGCTGCGGGTGACATCAAAGATGTCACCTTCAAGGGCTTTATGCGCCTGGCCGAGTGCATCTCCGATCCCTCGAACCGTACCGATAAATCCGATTGACGGAATCGCCCAGGCGATATAGCGAATCATGGACAACTCGGATTCGAGTCGCTCGGCTTCCGAATCGCAATAGGCATGGGTGGCGCTGGCAACATCCTGGATGTTACGGGTGGTACTGAACCGCTGTAAGCCGGCCAGCAACGCTCGGGGCAATAGGGCTGCGCGTTGTTGCAATGGCAGGGCCTGAATCTGCCTGGAGACATCGCGGGTGTCTTCAGGCAGAATGCGCACACCTTCAGCCAACGGAATCAGGTCCATCTGTAACAACGCCCGCTGTCGGGAAGTTTTAAAGGCTTTATACCCCATGATCGCAATGGCCCAGAACATCAGAATGAAACAGGCTTCCTGTTCGTAATCGCGGATCAACACAAAAACCGATCTCTCCATTACCTGGGATCTGTCTTCTGCCAGCTGAATGGCCTGCCTGGCTAAAATCGCGTCAGCCCTGGGTCGAATCACACCAACATAGATGGCATGCACGATGATCACGATTACGATCAAAGAAAACACCTGATAAATAAACTCAAACGAAAAAGGGAAGTCTCGTTTCATGGCATCCGTCCATATTTGTTATACATTAGGTACATTGATTATGGTTTCAGGTTTCAGTGTTCAGGTGTCAGTCGGTTCTCGAGGACGAGGACGAGTACGAGGACGATATTTTATTCTCATCATTTTGCTCGTCCTCGTCCTCGGGTGCCGTATAATAATACCTCTGAAACCCGACACTTGCTTATTCCGTGTTTTATAAATTACTAGCGGGACACAACACTAGATGTCGTAAGGAAAGTCCACCGCCTGATCCGCTTCGATTCTTTCAGACGGACGAAACTCTTTAAGCGGCTTCTCCTGTGTCCCGGCTGATTCTTTCTTTTCCTGGGTTTTGGATTCCGACGCGCTGCTTTCCGATGAGGGCGCCGTCTTTTCTTTGGCCGTTGTCCGGGTTTCGCTCTGTGCAACCACCATGCGGTGTTGTTTGGGCTGTTTCTGATCCGGGAGCGGTTGATACGATGGATCCGCCGGTACAGCCCAATTTGCGATAACCCCAAAACCCAGTATCGTAACGATTATGATGGCAAGCTTTTTGAGCCCTGTAAATATTTTCAAGTTCATAATTACGTCTCATTCTAAATAGCGACAGATGCGAAACCCGAGATCCGGGCGCTTGTCGTCGCTGTAATCACGGTACGCCAATCTCAATTTACTCATGCTGGCATATTTCCAACTCGATCCTTTGACCACATGATGCTTTCCTTCCTGGGGCCCGATTGGATCGATTTCGGTTTTATTCGTATTATAGGTATAAATTGCATAAAAGTCATGGCCCCATTCCGCCACGTTTCCGCCCAGGTCATATAAGCCCAGACTGTTGGCCTTAAATTTTGCCGGCGGCGCTGTGCCCGGGAAGCCATCATTGTAATTTTCGATATAAGCAGGCAGCAGGTTTTTGGCCGAGATATCGGCATAATTACCGGATGGCGCGGTCGGGGGAAACTGATTCCCCCAGGGGTATTTGAGGGCGCCCTGAGGGTTTATAAACCGGGCACAATATTCCCATTCAGCCTCGGTGGGCAACCGATATCCGCTACCGATGGGCTCGGCGGCGACCAGGCGGCTTCCCTTTTTAATATAGACAGGCGGCAGCGACTCCTTGGCGCTCAGCCAATTGCAAAACAAAGCCGCCTGCTCCCAGGTCACCTGGACAACGGGATGCTCATCCTGGGATAAACGCTGTCCGTTGAACGCCCCGGATTTGTGGCTGGCCAAAAATTGTTTAAACTCTTTATTGGTTACTTCGCTTAGGCCCATATAAAAGGGTCGTTGCAGGTTGATTTTGCGAAGCGTTTCATTGGAACGGCGGCCCTGTTCGCGGCGCGAAGATCCCATGCTAAAAGGCTGCGGACGAATCAGTTTCAGGGCGTAGCCGTTTTGGGCCTTGATGGCGCCCCGTGGACCTGTCGGTTTTGATTTGAGCGGGGTTAAAGTGACTTTAATTTCTTGCGGATATCCGGGTCGCGGGGTGATTTGGGTTTGATGGGGTTTATATCCTTGTTTGCTAATTTCGATCTGGTGACTGACCGCCACCAGCTTTAATTCCGGTGGGACCGCGCCCTGTTTTTTGCCATCCACAATTAGCTGGGCGTCGGCCGGTTCAACCCTAAAGTGAATTAGGCCCCATTCCGGCTTTAAATCCACAGCCAGTGTTTTTAATTCTCCGGTTGACACCTGAACCCGGCGAGATACTTTTTCATAACCGGCTTTGGATATTCGAATCTCATGCTGGCTATTGGCTGATAATTGAACTTTTAGGGGCGTCTTGCCCACAAATTTCTGGCCGATGGTTACATTGGCGCCGGGCGGTTTGGTTTGCAGCGCCAATGTTCCATCAGCAGGCTGCAGTCGGATGTCTGTTATTTTTTGGGGTTGATTCAGCCCGACCGCCAACCGGGTTTGCCAGGGTTTAAAACCATCCGCATGTATTTCCAGCCGATAGCTTCCCTCGGGCAGTTCAATTGTCAAGGGGGTATGGCCGGCCGGCTTTCCGTCGACGGATACGGCGGCGCCTTCCGGAACCGAGCTGATAAAAACATCAGACCAGCCGGGAATTAAGGCAAAATCAAACGACTGCGCTTCGGCGCACCCGGCAATTTGGACGTCTGTTTTTATATTTTGATAGTTGTCCGCGTGAATTTCTAAAACGCGCTGGCCGGCGGTTACTTCAAGATTTGAAACCGGCGTGACGCCCAGCTCCTGTCCGTCAAGGATGACCCGGGCGCCGTTGATAAGGTCCTCCGGTTTGCCTGTTGGGTGTGCCTGCAAGGATAAGCGCCCCGGAAGTTTTTGCATTTGAAAGCGCACTTCTTGACTTTTTTGCGCGCCGACCTCGAAAGGTTGTTCTAATTCATAATAACATTCTTTAACGGCATGCAAATTATATTTGCCGGGTCGCAGCAAGAAATGGCCGCCAAATCTGGGTGCAACCAGGCTTCCGCTGATTGAAACTTCATCGGGCTGCGGCTCAATCTGAATCGTGATTTGCTTTGCGGTAAAGACAAACCAGGCGGCGCTAAAGAGCAAAAGGAAGCTGAGGGCAATCGCCAGCCCGATAAACCGCCGATAGCGTATAATTGAACCGGCACCCTGTTGCCTGCGATCCGAGCGGAAAGAAATAGGTTTGATTTTTAGCGCCTGATCTGTGCTGCCGGTAGATGGCGGTCTGACAGATTCAATCCCGATTTCCGGGGAAACAACCTGGATGATAAAGTCGTTTCCTTCAGCCTTAAAATTTATTTTGCAGGAGCCGATTTCAAGATGGTCTGCATCCATCAGCCATGCGGAACCCTCCAGTCTTTGACCGTTGTATAGAACCGGAACCTCCGATTGACCGGCTTGCACAAAAGGCTGTTTTTGAGATAAGCCGATATATGCGGCTTCCGCATCGGCTTTGAGATCAATGACCTGGATATCAGCGCCGGGGCCTGCTCCAATAATAATCGGAAACCCATCCTCGGCAATCGTGCGTTCACCCTTGTGGTCCCTGATTTTGTAAAGGATGTTCAAATTTCAACCTCACACTTGACAGCAATGCGCACCGGATCCTGCCCCGGTTTGATGATGATTTTCTGGCGGACATCTTGATATCCGTCCCGGGTGCCCACCACGGTATATGTGCCGGGCCTCAGGCTCAACTCCTGGCTTGCAAAGCGACCCAGTTTTCCAACTTTATATACGGCAACTTCTGTAAAATTATCGGATTCAAGGATAATTTTTACAGGGGTTTGCGCGGCCGCCGCAAGCCGGGTGAGTTTATCGAATTGGTCTTTTAAGCGCGGGCCCTTTGGCTCAATTTCTTCGATTTCGGCAATGAGCTGGATGGCGTTGTCAAGCTGGCGATCCGATTCCAGGGCCGCGGGCTGTTTTAGAAAAAAGTTGATGCGCTTGTCGATGCGGATAAACTTTAGCGAGCGTTGTTTTCCCCGGGCGGCAAACTGGACATTAGAATCGATTTTAAGCGCCTGCTGGTAGGCGTTTAAGGCCTGCTCCCAGTTTTCGGCCTGTTCCGCAGCGGTCGCTTTTTGGCGATAGGTTTCAATGTTGGCCAGGCGAATGGACTGATCCACCTGGGCCAGCGCATCTTTTACTTCCCGGGATTGCGGTCTGAACGATTTTGCCTCCAGCAGTTTTGTGCGCGCAAGTTTGTAGTTGTTATTATGCAGGGCCGTCAGCCCTTCAGACATCAACGCTTGAAATTCGCCATCGCGGATCTGCCCTTTAACCCGGGCCAACGCCTGCCGGGCTTCTTTAGACGCGGGATCCAGTTTCAGCGCCTCTTGATAGTCGGCATGGGCAAAAGAAATATTCCCATTTTTTTCATGGCGACTTCCCGATTCCATCAGCCGCCTGACCGCATCTATTTTTTGGGCGCGCTGCAGGCTTTTTTGAGCCAGCGCGTTGTTCGGATCAATCATCAGGGCGACATTGAATTTTTGCCGGGCCAGCTCCGCGTTGCCTTGATTCAGCGCCAGTCGGCCTTCATCCAGCAGCTGTTCAAGGGTCGGATCGACCCGATCGGCTAAGACCTGCGCCTGGGCAGCCGCCGCCTCATATTTTGCGGCAGCGGCGATGTAATCGTTTTCAATTAAAAACCGATCTGCTTCTTCAGAAAGCTGCGTCATTTGACGATACGCTGCGTTGCCCCATTGCGAAACCCCTTTGGCCTCCAAGGCCTGTTTTATCTGCATAAAATCAGCAAGTTTTTGCTCCGCCTGTTCTTTTTCAGCCGCCAGCCTGGCCGGATCGGGTGCCTTTTCGGGTAAAACCGCCGGCACCTCCGGCGTCTTCTTTGGCACTGCTTGATTTTGTTCGCTAAGCGTTTGTTGCACCTGAGGTCCCCCCGGGGGGCTGCTTGCCAGATATTGCCATAGCCACAAACCGCCGGCCACCAGAAAAACGAAGGTTGCGGCCAGTGCCAAAGCTTTAACCCGCTTGCTGCGCGCACTTAAAGGCAACCCTTTGCGGGCCGCCCCCGGGGTTACCCTGACCGGCGTAATGATTTGCGCCGGACTTAAAGCCGGCTCATCCTCTGGCGGGCCGGCGTTATTCACATCAGGCGGCAGGGTCTGATGCACCTGCCTGTTTACAATGTGCTTCAAGCGGTCATTGATCTCTTGCATGCTGGCCGGGCGTTCAGCGGGCATCTTGGCCAGCATCTGTTCGATAAGTTTCTCCATTGGCTGCGGGATGTTCGCATCGACAGCTGTTGGGTCTAATTTTTGGTTGATTGCAGCCGGGATTTCATGAAGGATTTTATCACGGCTGATATCCGGATAAAACGGCGGATATCCGCTGAGCAGTTCATACAGCAAGGCCCCCAGGGCATAAATATCGTCAGACGGACTGGGCTGGCGGCCCTCAAGTTGCTGCGGGCTCATGCAAAACAGTGAACCGCCGGACGTAATATCCAGGGCATTGTGGCCCGATTTGAAAACGCCGGCAATACCAAAATCGGTCAGCCGGGGGGTTTTGTGCCGGTCGAGTAAGATATTGCTGGCTTTGACATCGCGATGAACCAGCCCCAGGTCATGGGCATAACCCAATGCATCGATTACCGGCGCTATCAGCTTGATAATTTCTGCGGGGCGGATGTGCTCAAATTGGCTGCGGTGAGTGGCCAGGTCCCGACCGTCGATATATTCCATGGAGATGAATGCCAGATCTTTAAATCGATGAAAATCAAAGACGCGCACAATATTTGGGTGGACCAGGCGGCGGGTGTTGCGGCATTCGTTTTTCAGCAGGTCAACGCTGTCGGGATTCGCCGTTAGCTGTGGATTTAAGATTTTTATGGCGACCTGGTCTTCAAGTTCAAGATCCCAAACCCGCCAGACCTGCCCCATGCCGCCTGCGCCGATCATCTCCTCCAGGGAAAAACGGGAATGCAGTATTTGGTTTTTTTTTAAATGCGGCATAGCGTTTTATTTATTCGCTATCCATATTTGGCGCTTCAGGTAATGGTGTCGGCGTAAAGCCGGTTTCGGCAAAATAGATTTGACGCAGCAGCTCGCGCCAGCGTTTAAACTGCTCCTCGGCAGTTCCGGTCAATTCGTATTGCTGGCCTTCAAACTCCATTGTTACAGGTTGCATTTCATTTCCAAATGATTCACTGAGTTCTTCAATTGCGGCCGAGTGAATTTCGGCCTCCTTTGAAATATTCCATCCGCTGATCAGCACCTGACCCCCGACGATAACCATTGCCGGCGCCATGACTCGACCAACGTTGGAATTGCTTGAGCCTGCCGCAATTGCCCCTGCAATTAGCAAAGCGCCGATGAGTTGTTTGGTTAACGCTTCGCGTTTGATTTTCTTTATGGCCTGACGTTCGGTTAAATTCAGCTTGCGCCAATTTTCGTAAGACGGCCACATGTCATTATAAAACCCTTCGTATTGATTATTGAGGGTGTCCACATACATGTATTCACGTTCTCTGATTTTCAGCAGGCGCTCCATCATGGGGTCATTATCCGCCGGCAGGCGCTTAACGCTTAAGCGGCCTTTTTTATCCTTGGCAAGATAACCTTCAAATGCATCCGGTGCAAACTCCTGTGCAAATTTCAGCTTGGAGACCGTGCGAATCGTTTCAATTTCTGAAGGGCCAAGCTTCATTTTGAATTTGGCCATATCATTGGCGATGGTATTGTACAGATTCTGATATGCATCTTTTTCACCCGCCCGGTTGCCCGCGTAAATGGACTCCGACGCTTCAGCGCTATATTTCTTTTTGAACCATCTTTTACCGGTTGCTTCCACCACATCGATCTCTAAAAACAAAACTTCTCCGTTTGACTCGATGATCTTGCCTTTTACCAGCAGGTCCACGCTGTTGGTTTCAGCCGGAATCACCTGGATGGCACCCCAATGACCGCTCTGGTGCAGCGTATTTTTTAAGTGATAGGGAATAAAGTGGCTTTCGGCTTTTCGGATGTCCGCATTCGTTCCTTCTTTTTCGGCTTGCTTAGGTGTTAATTCCTCACTTTCGAAGACCAGGATTCCGACATCAATTAGCTGGTTTTCAGGAATTTCCGCTTTGGCGGCTTCAATCGGGGTGGGGCTGACCTTATGTGCACCGTAAGTGGCGCAGCCCGTAAAGACAAGGATGGAAATAAAAAATAATATGTATTTAAAAACGCTGGATCTCATTTTTTATTAATCCCCACACAACGCCGCAAAGATCGCAAAGAATTTTGAACAAATTAGCGTTCAGTGTCGATATACTTCTGGGAGAAAATTCAAGTTTTCAGTTTTGGTGAACTATACGCAAATAAATTTATAGCATTGTGTTATTGCGTGTTTTTCTTGTACTCCTCGTATTCTTTCCACAGCTTTTCTTTTAGCTCCGGGTCTGTCTCGTTTTCAGCCGCCTCCCGCAGCTGACGGGCAACGATATCGTCATCATCTTTGCTGTACCGACTTCCTCTGTCACCGGTGGACCCCTGGCCTCCGCCTTTGGACCGATCGCTGGAAGCCACCGCATCATCGTCGTCAGCCTGTTCCGTTGGCGGTCCCTTTTCCTTGCTGGATGCGTCCTTTTCGCCGGCTTTGCCCTGCTCACCTTGCGCGCCCTGCTCGCTTTGTTTGGAGCCATCATCGGACGATTCGGATTCAGCGCTGCCCAGATCCACGCCTTTTTCTTTCAGACGCCTGGCGGCTTCGGCTGCTTCCTGCGCCAGGTCATGCATTTTAGCGGCGGATTCGGTTTCGATGCTCTCCATTTCCTTCAGCAGTGTGGCGTCAAATTCGTTCAACGATGCGCTTAATTGACGATCCAGCTCCGCCACCCGGTCCTGGGTTTGTTCTTCAGGGATGGTTGCATCCGGTCGCTTTTGCGACTCACCGGAGGCAGCCGATTTGGAAGCCGCTTTGCCGGGTGAATGCCTGGCCTGGGCAGCCTCCATTTTTTCTACGATTTTACGGTTTTCAGCGACCATGGCCTGGACGCGTTCGTGGTAGGTTTCATAATTGCGAATATCCTCAGCCGGGGCATTGCCTGATTTTTTGAGCTGTTCAAGTTCAGAGGCGATCCGTTTCTCAGTGGCCTGGCTGACGCGCAGATCATCTCTGGCTTTTTCCAATTTGGATTGCGATGTTTGCGGGCCTGTTTGTTTACTTTTACTCAAGGTCTGGTCGGCTTTTTCGGGTCCGGCTTCGGTCGCGCCGGCCGCAGCGGCTTGACTTTCTTGTGATTTTTCCTTTGGTTCTTGGGTTTGAGGCGCGGTCGCATCCGGCGAGGCCGTTTGGCCGGTTTTCGATTTTTCCTGCGCGCCCGGCTGCGCGGATTCTGTCGATTCCGATGGCGTCGAAGGGCCGGCCTCCGTCGTTTCCTGTTTTTCCTGCTTCGGGGGCGCAGGTGTGCTTGGCGTGGGTGTGGTCTTGCAGGCCGCAAACCCCAGCCCGGCTAAAATGACTGAAATGAATATTAGAGTTTTCATTTTAAATAACGATAACCCATAAACCAATGCTCAATGAGGTCATTAAAACTAAATAATTACAGTGCCTAACATAAGATTTTGCCTATTGGGTGTCAAGCGAAGATCATTGGCGCAAGACCCGCTGAATATTAGACGCCTGATTGGAAAGTTTTGTCTACAAATTCCGGATAGTTGAGGGATCGGGCAGCCTTATCTGAAATCCGTCATGCCAAAAACTGAGATATATTCCGGTTTCTTGCATATCTTTTAAAGCAATAGATACCCCGAAAATGTACAAATTGTTTGAATATTCGCTTCTCAGGTGCTAAGTGAGGCGGATCACTACAAACCTCAACGGCTATATCATAATTCGAATCCATAAAAATATCCGTAATCGTCCCGGCTTAGCATGCGAAATCGACTATTGCAGAAATCATTATTTCCGTCCGATCGGTTAATCGTGAAGCGGAAATTATCACTGTGATCGACGGTTCCGCGGATGATACCTCGGGAAAACCAAACACATTTAATTCGCAATGTCCCGGCACAATTTAAAACAAATTTTAGATCAAATCTGGTTTCCGTTTTTAAAACGCTTTAGACCGGATCGAGAGCAGGTCTTTCAATACAAAGAACCTGATTTGCTCGCAAAGGAGCTTGATTTTACACTCGCTCAGACAAAGGATCTATCTGAAAATGATTTAGTTCAAATTCTCGAAAAAGTTATTGAATATACTCCCAATAGTTGGTCCCCTTACCATTTGAATTATCTTTATTCTTCGCCCGATCCCGTGGGGTTGATTGCGGATTGGCTGGTTTCACTCGTAAACTCAAATGTTCACGCTTATGAAGCTTCGCCGGTCTTCGCCCTGGCAGAAATAGAGGTGATCAGGACTTTAGCTGAGATCGTGGGCTATGGGGCCGACAGTGACGGAATATTCTGTCCGGGCGGTTCATCTTCCAATATGTTTGCCATGTATCTGGCGTTAAAGCATTTTTATCCGGAAGCAATCAATGACGGCTTGTGGCGCAAAGACAGGCTGGTGATTTTTACCTCCGAACAATCTCATTTTTCCATTGATAAGGCAGCAGCTTTTCTTGGCTTAGGCGCAAAATCAGTCCGCAAGATTAAATGTGACCGGCATGGACGAATGGTCCCCGACGATTTGAGACAAAAAATTGAAGCCGCACAAGATCAAGGAGAAAGGCCCTTTTTTGTCAACATGACAATGG
>JAQYWI010000362.1:2937-3467 GCA_030145015.1 Desulfobacterales bacterium | reverse complement strand
ATTTTGGAACGCATCCGTGACCGTATAATCGGAGGTATGCCTTATCCCCAGGCCATGGAACAGGTGAGAAACACCACCGTTTTCACCACGCATACGCCGGTTCCGGCCGGTCATGATGTAATCCCGTTTCACCTGATGGAAAAATATTTTCATGCCTACTGGTCGGCTCTGGGCTTAGATCGTGACACCTTTCTTCAACTGGGGATCCACCCCGAACAACCTCAGGCGGGCTTTAACCTGACAGCCTTTGCCCTCAGACTGTCGGCGCATCGCAACGGCGTCAGCAAACGGCATGGAGAAGTGTCCAGGCAGATGTGGCAAAGTCTCTGGCCGGGCGCATCCGAGTCAGAGGTTTTTGTGGATCATATCACCAACGGAGTCCATGTCCCCACCTGGATTGAACCCCGGATGAAACGTCTTTTCGATACCCATTTGGGCCCAGAATGGCTGTCCGACCATGACAACCCTCTTGTCTGGGAACTGATCGACAAAATCCCGGATGAAGCGCTGTGGAGAACCCATTACTGGTT
>JAQYWI010000362.1:0-2927 GCA_030145015.1 Desulfobacterales bacterium | reverse complement strand
AACTCATCGATGCCGTCCGGGAGCGATCTCGCCTTCGCTGGGCCGGAGATCGCATCAGTCCGTCCATCGTGATTACCGGTGGAACATTGCTCGATCCGTCGGTGTTAACCCTGGGTTTTGCGCGGCGTTTCGCCACATACAAGCGGGCCGACCTGCTTTTTTATGATATGGAGCGCCTGAAAAAACTTCTCAACGACCGCTGGCGGCCCATCCAGATTATCTTTGCCGGCAAAGCACATCCCGCCGACGATCCCGGCAAACAGATCATTCAAAGGGTGTTTAATGCCGCACGTGATCCGGAAACCGGAGGGCGCATCGCCTTTGTGGAAGACTACGGAGAACAACTGGCACAATACATGGTTCACGGCGTGGATGTGTGGCTGAGCAATCCGTTGCCTCCCATGGAAGCCAGCGGAACCAGCGGCATGAAAGCAGCCTTGAACGGAGTGCCCCAGCTAAGTATAATGGACGGCTGGTGGATAGAGGGCTTTAACAAAAAAAACGGTTGGGCATTCAGTCACAAAGAAATCGATGGTAACCGGGATGCTGCAGATGCCGCCGAAATTTACCGTATCCTTGAAGAAGAAGTGATTCCAATGTACTATAACGTATTGGATAACGGCATTCCTCTGCACTGGATAAATGTCATGAAAAATACCATTAAGAGTAATGCAGCAAAATTTTCGGCCCGGCGAATGGTCACGGAGTACATTGAAAAATTTTATGCCAAAGGCCTTGAAAACTTCCTATTGTATCAGAATGAAGGCTAAGCATTCAGGACACAGGGGTTTGGTTCATAAGCTGATTTCAGAAATCCGGAATCCTCTTCGGAGTTTTTCAACCATTAAAAAACTATATAATTTTTTCATCAGAATTTCGGTAAAATGGAGGGTTGTGGCAATGGGTCAGCGGCAAAGATTTAAATACGGAATTCTTTGGACGTATCTTTTGTTTTTCTTATTGCTTGTCCAGGCCGTTGCGGCAGGAACAGAGGCAGATAAAGAGAAGTTGGAGAAAGGCCCCGAATACAACACCACCGAGTTGTTGAAGGCAAATAAAAACGCCGTTCTAGTAGAAACCACCAGCCTTGAGGAATTAAAAAATCGGCTCGGTCGTCTCGACATCATACAGAAAGCCGTTTTTATAGAAATTAATGCTTACAACATTCAAAATTCGGCCCAAAGTAATCTTCTGCTCCAGCCGGCAACGCCCGTCACTGACCTGGAAAAAGCTTTGAAAGAGAACCGGCTGGCGCTGAATACCATCGACGATAAAATCAAAGATTTCACTAAAAGACGGGACTCTGTGAATGAACTCAGCCGGCAGACACAGGATCAGATCAATTTAAGTGCCAAACAAGGGGCTGAAATCAAAAGCAGCGATTGGCCCAAATCAGAAAAAGCTTCTCTTTTGGCTGCCCTTGGCCAACTGGATCGTATTCTGTCCGAAAAAAACATCGCGCTTCAGAACCTGCATGAACGTTTAGATCCTGTTATCAAACAACTTGAAACGCTCAGGGGAGTCACATCTCAACTCAACGGAAAACTCGAACAGCAGATAAAGAGCCGTAACGCTCAGGAATTATTCAGCAGGAAATACATGCTGCCAAAAGTCTTTAAAAAAGATGCCGTTGCCAAAGAGTTTGCCGTATTGGCGGTAAACCTTGTCAAGGCTTTCCAAAAAGACTTTTTGCAGGGTGAAGGCCGGCGCTTCCGAGAAACCGCCGCCATGTCCCTTTTGATCCTGACATTTTTAACAGCGGTGGCCGCATCGCTGGTTGTCCGCATACGCAGATACTGCTACAACTACGAAAAACATCCCTTTGTTCCCACGCACCGCTGGCGATTTCTTTGTGTAAGACTGATCCGGCGCTCCATTATTCTTCTTGGAATTCTTTTAGTCCTGTATAGCTATAAAATTATTCAATTTTCTTATTATCACCTCCCCTTTTACCAACCGGTGTTTAACATTCTGCTGATATTCTTGTTTTCCCACTGGCTTCTCGACTTCTTAAAATTCCGTCAACATGACGAAAATCTTTACATTCCTCAAGAACTGGGGCCTAAAATTCACCGGATGACGATATGGGTACGTTATTTTGCCGTTGTTTACGTTGTCATCCACTGGGCCGTCGGTGAAGACAGTTTCATTCTTTTCGCGGGAAGGCTCTTTATCGAAATTTATCTGACGGCCTGTTGCGTTGCTTTCTGGCGAGCGATTCGAAATGCAAATCGGCCGTTTGTTCAAGACCAGACACCGCCCAAGATAATTGCTTACACTCCCCTGATGATGCTCACCTATCTCATCACTTTGGGCGCACTCATCATCGAGCTCTCCGGTTACCCGGTCATGGCCCTTTACTGGCTGGTATCTTGGGCCAGAAGCCTGGCGGTCCTGATCTGGGCGGTCATTCTTTTTAATGTTATCATCGAGTGGCGCAACGACTATCAGCCGTCAGATGCCATCAGTGATGCGGAGCCGCCACCGCCCGTTTATCCGATCCAGCGACTGTTCGTCTCTATAGGCTGGTTATTGTGGTTTTGCGGTTTCCTCGTGGCACTGATCCTGGCCTGGAGCACTAAGCAAAATGTTTTTGCCTTCATCACCGCGATACTTAATAAATCTTTCTCCATCGGCAAAATCAGTTTGAGTCCAATGGGTCTGCTTTTCTCCGTTTTGATCCTTTTTTTGACCCTTATTTTAACGCGACTTGGAAGATATATCATATCGGAAAAAATATTTGTCAGAAGTGATATAGAGCCGGGACTTCAAGATTCAATTACGACGATCTCAATTTACATGATGTGGGGCCTGGGACTGGTTATGGCATTAGGTATTTTGGGGGTCAGTACGACTTCACTGGCAGTGGTATTTGGTGCGATGAGTATCGGCATCGGATTCGGTCTTCAGGCCATCTTCAACAATTT
>JAQYWI010000361.1:2716-3469 GCA_030145015.1 Desulfobacterales bacterium | reverse complement strand
AATTCGAATATGGGGATTTTCCTCAATATTAATTCTGCCATCAAAAATAAACGGAGTCGTTAGCGTGTCGGCATAAATAAAAATCACCGGTACCGCCAACAACACCAGAAGCCATGCGCCGTATGCGTGGCCGCGGCCGTTTGAAAGGTTCCTTTTGTGAGCCTTCATTTCCAGTATAGGTGTTCTATCATTGATGCTGGGTGTTTGATTGCATTATCTGGGAAGTATTTCGGCACTAAAGCCATCTTTCCGGAGCTGGCTTGTAAGGTTTGCGGCTGCTTCTTTGCTTTCATAAGCCCCGACTAAAATTCGGGTCTGGCTTTGCTCGGTTCCTGCCGGAAGGCTGTAAGCCAAATATCCTTTCGCTTGAAGCCTGGATTTAAGTTCTTGAACCTCTTTTTCAGAGCTTACAAGGCCGACTTGGATTGCATAGGGTTCTTTGGCGACCCGCACATAGCGAAAGCTTCTTTTTTTCAGTCCGGCGGCAGCGACCTTGGCCTCTGCATGGGTCTTGTAGTATCCGATGTAAACCCGATGCCATTTTCCTTTACCGGAGATCTGGACCGGGCAGTTAAAGGCTGGATCGCCTTGTGTCAATAATTTCTTGGCCGCCTGGTTTGACATCTGCAGATCTCGAAATGCACTGACTTGAATCGTATAAGGCAAGGGCTTGGAGGGTAACGGCAAGGGTTTTATTTTTTTTGTTTCAGCTGCCTTAACGGCTGTCTTTGTTTGCGGCGGTGTGACTATTTT
>JAQYWI010000361.1:0-2706 GCA_030145015.1 Desulfobacterales bacterium | reverse complement strand
GGGTCATGTATTTTGGCACCTCCGAAGCTTGATCCGCCGTCAGCAGCTTTTGAACAGCCTTTTTTTGAGTATCGATGGCCGATTCGAAGTTACCGACTGCTGCATATCCAGCTGCCAGCGTATCCAAAGATGCACCGTTCGGTTTGAGTTCGACGGCTTTTTGCGCCAGCGTGATAGCCTTGGCACCGTTGCGGTAACGGGTGTCGGCAGCGGTGGCCAATATCCAGGCTTTGTTATTGTAAGCATCAACGAAAAATGGATTGATTTCCAGGGCGCGGCTATAGTCAGCCAGAGCCTGCCCCAAATCTCCCGTTTGGGTGTGTGCGAAGCCGAGATTATTGTATGCTTCGGCATAGCGGGGACGGATTTTAAGCGCTTTATTATAATCGGCAATGGCCTTGTTAAAATCACCTTTTAATGCCCAGGCAACGCCTCTGTAATTATAAGCCTGATAGTCCCCGGGTATAATTTCGATGGCGGTTGAGAAAGCTTTGATGGCCTCATCATATTGTTGCTGGCTCATAAGTTTAAGGCCCTTATCAACCCAGTCCTCTTCATTGGCACCGATGCCCGGTCCGGGCAGAAATGCCACAATCCCGATAATTGTCAACATTGTTATTATGGATCGCATTCTTAATCTCCCAGTTCTGTTTAAACAAAGAAGGTTTGTGGCTTGGATGAAATATTAGCTCATAGCCTATAGCTGATAGCTCATAGTCAGAAGGCTTGGGAAGCTTGGAAGCCAGGAGGCCAGGAAGCTATGAGGCCGGAAAGCTCGCAGGCGTTTGAGCTTCCCAGCCTAGAAAACAATTCTAGAATATCGAAAATCCGGCCAAAATGCAATCATATTGAGTCAGTCCACGTCCATTGGCGTACAGCCTTGTGGGCCGGGGGTCTATGTTTTTTTAGTGTTATAATTACTTAGTTTTCAGGACCTTACGCCGGATAGCAAGTGTTTTCATTTGACAGCAGATAGCATTAATTATAAAATTAAAGGGTTACTGGGTTATAAGGTTCAGCGTTCAGAGGTTCAGAGGTTCAAGGGTTCAATAGTTAAATATAAACGACTTCGGTCCTTTTTTGAAACCCGGAACCTTTGAACCTAGAACCTTGAACCTCTGAAAGCCGTTTACGGAGAATATGTCTGAATGAAACCGAGATTAAATAAGCAAACCGCTGTCATGGAATCGATGGTGGTTTTCGGAATCGGATTGGCCGCCTTTTATTGGATTTGCGAATCTTTTATGTATTTTTTTATGAAACCCGAGGCCAATTTTATTCAACATCTGTTTGGTCCGGGAAAATTTGAAATATTTACCCGGTTGCTGGTGTTATGCCTTTTTGCAATTTTTACCTCCCATTATCAGTACACTTTTAACAAACGTCGCCTGGCGGATGAGGCCCTGCTGGAAAGCGAACTGAAATATCGCACGATCGTTGAAGGTATTGAAGAAGGCTACTTTGAAATTGATTTTGATAGAAACCTCACTTTTTTTAATGACCCCTTATGTAAAATGTTGGGCTATGCCCATAATGAAATGACCGGCAAAAATACCCGGAAATTTGCCTCCGCGGCCACGATCGAGAAGATGGACCAAATCTATGAGCAGGTCCTAAAAACGGGTGAGCCCATTCGGGTAACAGACTATGATGCTGTTGGGAAAGACGGCGCAAGCATCGCCCTGGAGCTGACGGCCTCCCTCATGCGAAATCAAGATGGTGATCCCATCGGGTTCAGGGGCGTTTTGCGGGATGTATCCGAACGAAAGGATGCGGAGGCGGAAAAAAGAAAACTTGAGACCCAGATCCAGCAGGCGCAGAAAATGGAATCCATCGGCACCCTGGCCGGCGGCATTGCCCATGACTTTAATAATATTCTTATGGGAATTCAGGGAAATGCTTCCCTCATGCTTTTGAAAACGAAAAGTGGTCATGCAGGTTATGAGAAGTTAAAAAATATCGAAACCTATGTGGAGAACGGTACGGAGCTGACCAAACAGCTGCTGGGTTTTGCCCGTAGAGGCAAATATTATGCGATTGCCACTGATTTAAACGACGTTATCGACAAGTCCGCATCCATGTTCGGTCGCACCAAGAAGGAAATCCGAATACACTCGGATCTGCAACCGGACATCTGGACGGTAGAAGTCGATCGGGGACAGATTGAACAGGCGCTGTTAAATTTATACGTAAACGCCTGGCAGGCGATGCCGCAGGGTGGCGATCTGTATCTGAAAACTGAAAATGTTATCCTGGATGCGGATTTTATAAATAACAAGCCCTATAAAGTCGAAGCCGGAAATCACATTAAAATAACCGTTACCGACACGGGCAGCGGTATCGACAAAGAAACCCAGGAACGGATTTTTGAACCCTTTTTCACCACCAAAGAAATGGGCCGGGGCACCGGGCTGGGGTTGGCGTCTGTTTACGGGATTATCAAAAGCCACGGGGGCTATATTAACGTTTACAGCGAAGCGGAAATCGGAACCACCTTTAGCATTTACCTGCCGGCATCCGGCAAAGAGGTACAGCAAGAAAAAAGGGAGCCCATTGTTACGGTTGCCAAGGGTAGCGGGACTATTTTACTGATCGATGACGAGGAGATGATTATTAAGGTCGGCGAGGAGCTGTTACAGGAACTCGGTTATAAAGTCCTTGTGGCCGGAAGCGGGCAGGGCGCGATCAAATTATACAAGAAAAACA
>JAQYWI010000035.1:3696-37491 GCA_030145015.1 Desulfobacterales bacterium | reverse complement strand
ATGTCAAGTAAAAAAGTGCTATTCGTGTGCCTATGTATTGTAACCATCGGCGATGGTCGCTATCAATAATTTCAACCGGTTAGCCCCCCGGGGTAGTCAAAATATGCCTATTACTGTCGAACTCGGGCTCAAGTTCAGCGAAACTTGGAGGTTTCTCAATGTATCTTTAATTTTGAACCAAAAAACGAACCACAATAGTGCCCGCCTTATTTTTTCCAGGTGAGATCATCCAGTTTAATATTGCACCGTTTTATCGGTAACGAGATGGGTTTGCTATGGCAGGGATATTGGATCGAATAAATATTTGATATTGATTAACAGATCAAATGTACACTTCGAATGTATTTCCGATTAAGGCACGAAGTTCACAATTTTCGCAAGGCTGAAATTTTGTATATTTGTCATTGTGCAATCCACAATCTGAAAAGTCTTGTGATATCAGTTTTATATCTGTAAAATTGCCATAATGCATGTATTCTCAATAAATCACCACCTGCCGGAATTCTAAATTTGCTTGACTGAATCCCATCGATTTGGGTATAAGCGCATACAAACTATCTCTGATTTTCCTGATCCAACTGAGCTGAAGCGGTTCTCTATTTTCATAATCGAATCCTCTTTCTCACCTGACTTTTACGCTGCTCCGAAAATCCACATACTGAGTTCATCTGTTTGAAACCTCAAAAAAGGAGGTGCCGTTATGGCAGAAGAGGGTTTTAAGCGTAAACTCACCGCCATCCTCAGCGCCGATGTCGAAGGCTACAGCCGTCTTATGGGTGAAGACGAGACAGCAACCGTAAAGACTATATCTATGGAGATAGAATAATATGTTTTCCTTTTACAGATGCTTCCTCCTCCTAACAATTGCTGCTACAATAATTACCTGTTCTTTTCCAGGAAGCCAAACAACCAAAAGTAAACAAAAAGTGCCTCATAATCTCGAACCAATTATTCAACTCGGACATTCTGGTGAGGTTACAAACGCGCTTTTTGTTCCAAACAGTGGTTGTATTGTGTCGGCGAGTTTAGATGGGTCGATAAAAATATGGGAATCAGTTTCTGGGCGTGAGATCAAAACCTTAAAGGAATCAAAGATTAAGAAAAAAATTCGGTTAAATAAAGATCGAGCGCATGAGCCTAATATTCCAGACAAACTTAACGCATTAGCGGTATCACCTGATGGGAAGTATCTGGTATCAGGTGGTATATTTGGTCACATAACTATCTGGGAAGTCTCGACAGGTAATAAGATTAAAACACTTAAATCAATATGGAAAAATGAACCTATCAATTCGATTGCATTTTCAGGTGATGGCGATAGGCTGGTCACTGGGATCGAAGATGGAAGTCTCCAAATCTGGAATTTTAACAATCGTCGAATAGTCAAGAGTCTAAAAGGGCATTACTCAAGGGTAAATTCAGTGGTGATGGGTCCAAAAGGACGCCTCATAGTCTCTGGCAGCAGTGATGGGTCTCTAATACTCTGGGATGCTTTTACCGATACCCTAAAGACTTTACAAAAGGTATCATCAGAGATCAGTGCTGTTGCGATGTCATCAGATGGGAAATTCGTATTGTCCGCAGATGCTGATCATGGCTTAAAATTATGGAATACCAAAACAGGAAAGGAAATTCAAAATTTTCAAGGACATTATGGAAAAGTGAATTCAATTTCATTTTCACCTGACAATCGGCATTTCGTCTCTGGCGGTGAAAAATCGACCATATTGATTTGGGATTTAATGGCAGGGAGTATCCTTAGGTCGTTCCCTACAAAAAAAGCTGCTATCAACTCAATCCGATATTCCTTTAACGGAAATTATATACTCTCTGGATATGCAGACGGGACATTAGCGATTTGGAGAATTAAAAATAGTCTATTAGAAACGTACTTCCATGGTAACCTGAATACACCTTTTCCTATTTCTTTTTCAAATGATAATCAATTTCTTCTAAGTGGAATCGGCAACAATGCATTGGATCTGTGGGATGTTAAAAAAGGAGAATTAATTAGAACATTTAGAAGTCATCCTACAATTAATAGTTCTAAAGGCTATGGACAAATAACCTCTGTAGGTTTTTCATCTGACAATCTTTTTGTCACAGCCCTCGGTATGAATGGTGATAGGAAAAGTTGGAATATTGCTTCTGGAAAGGAGGAAAATATTTCACTAAACAAATTCTCTTTGAGATTTTCAACTGCTGATCGTTTTTCGGATGGGCGCCTATTATCTGGAATGTGGGGAACGAAATTTGTAACTATTTTTAATCCGCGCTTTGATGACAGTTTCACGTTAGGGGAACATACTACTGGAGTAACAGCGGTTCGTTTCTCTGCTGATGGAGAAATTGCTGTTTCCGGTGAAAAAGCCGGACTCATTAAAATTTGGAAGGCTTCTCGTATGAATAAAAGGTTGGGAGAACTAAAAGGGCATCTGGACGCCGTTACTTCAATTAGTCTTATTAAAGATGGCAGCATAATTGGATCAAGCAGTAAGGATAATACTATTCGTATATGGGATAAGAAAGAAAAAAAAGAGATAGTGAAATTGATTTCATCAAAAAATGGAGAATGGATTATCGCTACACCTGATGGCTATTATAATACAAGCCCTGAGGGGTCCAATTTGATTCATTGGTCATCAATTGATAGAAAAGAAACTTATTCGTTTGAACAGTTCGAGTCTTTGTTCAGAAGGCCGGACATAATTAAAGCTCGATTATCTGGCGATCTAAACGCTGGAAAACCCGCACCGGAATTAACTCCACCACCAAGTGTTGAGATAGCAGGACATATACGTTTTAAGGAAACTCTCACAAAAAGTGAAATCCTTACGGTTATCACTCATTCAAAAAGGACTGTCGAATCTCTTCGAGTGTTCAATAATGGTAGGCCTGTAGAGGAAATAAAGATAAACGCAAAAGAAAAACAAATTTCAATTGATGTCCCTCTTATCAAAGGGGTAAACAGAATTACTGTTGTAGCATATGATGATCGTGGATTTTCAAGCAACCCCAAACACTTAGATGTTATATCTAAAGACTCAAGTTTGCCACGACCAAATCTAAATATTTTAGGTGTAGGTATTAGTGGCTATCCTAATCTTCCAGCAAGTTGGCAACTTGATTTTGCACACACTGATGTGAAGGCTTTAATAGGCGCCTTTCAAAATCAAAAAGGTCAAATGTTTCGTGAAGTTCACAGCAAGATCATTGTTAATACAGACGCTACGGTGGACTCTATTGCAGAAGCTTTGACACATTTAAGCGAAATAAGTAAAAATGACATTGTCATAATAGCCCTGGCTGGGCATGGGATTAAAGACAAAGATGGCAAATTTTATTTTCTTACATCAAAAGGTTCCATTAATGAGCTGGAGGAATCGGGTTTAAGTTGGTCGATGTTTCGTGATCATTTATCAAGAATTAAAGGTCGAGTAGTCTTGTTTTTAGATGCATGCCATTCAGGAAGTATTGTTAAAGATACCGTTGTTCCTAATGATGAACTCGCACAGGAATTTTTTAGCGGCAGGCGCGGAGGCGTGATGGTGTTTTCCGCTTCCAAGGGCCGACAGTATTCAATGGAGAGTCCAGATATCGGAGACGGCTTTGGAATATTTTCCTATGCAGTGACACAAGGTCTAACAGTCAAATCGAGGGAAGCCGACGTAAGTGGCAACGGGTATGTAGAATTCATGGAGATAGTTGATTACGTGAGACGTTATGTTGACAAAGAAACTTATGGAACACAAACCCCATGGTTATCCAGAAAAGAATTATTTGGAGATTTCGCTATTGCATCAGTAAATTAATTGGGAGACTGGATTTATGAAAACATTTTATTTACTTTTAATTCTTATATTAGCATTTTCGTCATCGTGCATCGTTTATGCTGGTGAATTAGTTTTTCCCAAAACTGAGGATGATATTGTCGAAGCTTTAAGCCTTAAAGATAGTGTAACAGTTTTTGAAGGAGTGACATACGAATCAAAAAACGGAAAAGTCTATAAAATTATCGGAGGGAAACGTTATCGATTAAGGGGACTAAGGATAATCGCTGACTCCGAGATTGTACCTAAAGTTGGGGCATTGATTAACTTTGATTTCAATTCTGCTGAAATAAAGCCGGAATCCTATGCACTTTTGGATGAATTCGGTAAAGCACTCAACGGTGGATTATATGATGCTAAATTTGTCATTTCTGGGCACACGGACAGCATAGGACCAAATGAATACAATCATAAATTATCTGTAGCAAGGGCACAAGCAGTCGTGTACTACTTAAAAACGATTCACAATATCCATTCCATGCGAATTATTGTTGATGGGTATGGTGAAAGCAAACCGATCGCAACCAATGAAACCGATGAGGGGAGATACAAGAACCGTAGGGTTGAATTTGTACGAATGGAGTAACTTTTTTTGAGTCGAAGACAAAGTTTGCGATTCATATTATTAATTTTGCCATCCTGATACCTCTATATCTCAAGTGAAAAATTCCGCCACTTTCCAAACTATCCAAGATTGTATATTAGGTATACGCAACATACACTTTGGCTGAATTGTGTAAATCGGCTATCTAATCCAATCTTTTGGAAAAGTTCACCTTCCATTCGCCAATCTCAAATTTTTCGCGTATCTTCAAAGATTCAACTAAGGCACGTATGTCACACTTTTAGCCAAGTCAAGATTTGTGCTATTAGCATGTGCATTATGCAATTGGAGACCTCGAGCACGATTGCAAGTAGCCCTCAGTGGTTTTGCAATTCTCATACCCTAAGAAAAAATGGAATACATCAAAGAAGCAGCCACCCTTGAAAAAGCATTGCATTTATATGTTATGGGCATCCATCAGCCACCTATAGTGAACAATGAGGACGGTAAGGTTACTGGCGTTTTGCGGTTTGGTGGTGTTTTTGAAGCCATCAGACAACGATTGTTGAACTGTAGTGCTGCTTAAATTTTCGATTTTATACTGGTGATTACTGCTGGAGTATCTGATCATAAAATTCAAGGAGTAAAGTATACATAACTCCAATGATCCTGCAGATATCAACATCCAGAAATACTAAGGGTGTTTGAAAATAATCACAAAACTCCATGTCTTGCAAAGACAGTCACTCCCGTGGTACGCTGGGGATGACCAAAGCATATCTGTCCTTATCATTGACTGACGCCGTTTCACACAACAATGGAGTTACGCGATTGACCCTTCCCCCGCCACCCAATGCCCATGCCCTGGCCGTGCTGATCTTTGCCGTTGTTGCACTGATCCTGTTCACCCGTGAAAAGATACCCCTCGAGTCCTCCAGTTTCCTGGTGCTCATCGGTCTGGCCGTTGGGTTCGAAGTCTTTCCTTTTCAGGTGGACGGGGACGTTTTACACGCCGTGGACTTTTTCCAGGGTTTTGGACACGAGGCGCTGGTTGCCGTCTGCGCCCTGATGATCGCCGGGCAGGGTATAGTCCGCACGGGGGCACTGGAACCCGTGGGAAGGGTGCTGACGCGGCTTTGGAAGGTGAGCCCGAGCATCTCCCTGCTGCTGACTCTTTTGGTCGGGGCCTTTATCAGCGCGTTCATAAACAATGTTCCCGTTGTCGTATTGTTTCTCCCCATTTTGATCAACGTTTCGCTGCGCACGGGTATGAAGACCTCTTCCGTGTTGATGCCCATGGGATTCGCCACCCTGCTGGGGGGCACGTGCACCACCATCGGAACCTCCACAAATCTGCTGGTGGTCTCCGTGGCAGCAGAGATGGGCTTGAAACGGATGGATATGTTCGATTTCCTGATGCCGGCAGCCATTGCCGGAAGCATCGGTATCGCTTATCTCTGGCTCGTGGCGCCTCGGATCATACCGGAGCGTGAACCAACCCTGGCAGACACGTCGCCCAGGGTTTTCTCTGCTCATCTTGCCATTCTTGAAGGAAGCCCGGTTGAAGGAAAGACGCTGGCCTATGCCAGAAAAAAAGTCGATGGGGCCATGAAAGTCACGAGCGTGGAGCGCGGGCTTGACAACTTCATGTTACCCTTTCCCACCCTGGTGCTGAAAGCCGGCGACCATCTGGTTATCCGTGACACACCCGATCGTCTGAAGGAGTTTGAAAAGATACTGGAGGGAACGCTCTATGCGGATGACGCCATGGGCGCACCCGTTGACGATGAGCACCCGTTAAAGGATGAAGATCAGCAGATCGCGGAGGTCGTCCTTATAGAAGGCTCCCGCCTTGCGGGAAGAACTCTGAGCGGAATCCGATTCGCGGATCGGTACGGGATGATTACGCTGGCCATACACAGGGCGGGCAGGCACCCGGAAAAGCTATACGATGAAATCGGGGATATCCGTCTGAAGGCCGGGGACATCCTCCTGGTTCAGGGACCCCGAGAACAGATCGCCGGTCTCAAAAAAGAAAAGGATTTTCTCGTGCTCGATGCCACGGCGGATCTGCCTTTTGCCCGCAAGGCACCGGTGGCCCTGCTCATTATGCTGGGCATCATTGTTTCGGCCGCCGTAGGGTTTCTGCCCATCGCCATCAGCGCGTCGCTCGGGGCGCTGTTGATGATCTTCACCGGATGCCTGGGATGGCGTGATGCCACGAGTGCACTGAATGCGCAGGTCATCCTTATCGTGGCCGCAAGTCTGGCCATCGGGATTGCACTGCTCAACACGGGCGGTGCGGATTACCTGGCACAACTTTTTGTTGCCCTGGTAGGAGACACTTCGCCCGCCTTCGTGATCAGCGGGCTGATGCTTCTGATGGGCATCCTCACCAACATCGTTTCCAACAACGCAGCAGCGGTCATCGGCACCCCCATCGCCGTTTCAATTGCCGCCCAGATGGGACAGCCGGCCGAACCGTTTGTCTTGGCCGTACTCTTCGGGGCCAATATGAGCTATGCCACCCCCATGGCCTACAAGACCAACCTGCTGGTCATGAACGCGGGCAATTACACCTTCAACGATTTCCTCCGGATTGGGGTGCCGCTCCTTCTAATAATGTGGGTTGCGCTTTCCTGGTTGCTTCCGACCCTTTACGGTATAAAATAACACCCGAAATGGGATCAATTGCCATCGATACTATCTAAATTTCAACCGCCGTGGTGTACTGGGGTTGACCTACTTAACAATTCGGAAGGTCTAAATTTACCAAAAAAGAAGCGAATTTATTTTTTCAAATGAATTTTAATATGCCGGGATTCAAGTATATGTGCGTTATTTGAATCCCGGCTTACTTTATATTCAATGACCAAGATTCAATCTTTTATTTTTTTATATGTGTGGCCATACAATATGTATTCACCCATTACGATTAGCTAACGCTATACACAAATATTAAGAATGTTAGAGCGGCTATAATTATGAAATTTCGAACCCCCCAATTAAGTGCAGATTTCAATATCCAATACAATTCGTTGAAAATCTTGAAACTCGGGGAGGTGTAACATCCTGCTATAAGTTCGCAGTTGATATAAAAATAGAAAAGCGCGTTCTATTGTTTCTATTCCGCCCCCGTTTTATTTTTAGATACCCCAAGATATTGTGGTTTGAAGTTTTTATCCAAAAGTAGGGATACCTCCAACAAATCGGTATTTTTGAATCACTGAAAAAGTTTTGATATATTGGCATATCTGTACTTTCGGCATTTTTCAGGTACTCTCAATGTATCGGTACTTGCTTAATATTTGGTTTTCTACCAAGAAACCCGCAAATTATAAATCTCAAGTGGGAATTTTTCAGAAATCTTCTTCTTGATCGAAAAAACTGTTGCTGTAAAATGCTGTAAAGTGCTGTAAAATTTTGTAAATATTCGATAGGATATTGAATTTTTAAATATTAATTATCTTGACAGCTGTTACCACCATCTGGCAGTACAAAAGCAGCACTTTTTAATTTTGAGCTGGAACTACCCTTCCTCCTGGATTTATTTTCTTTCTTGAAACGACCGCTTCTGCTGGAATTGATACTGCTCTCATATAAACTTTCATTTAAATATTTGTATGAGTGAGTCATGAAACTAAGGGGTCATCAGAAATTAACGATGCAAAGCTCTCAAAGAGGATATTGGACCTTTTTTGGGGGCTTTTTTATTGCAATGGGGACTAAGTAAATTTTGTGTTAGTCATTTATTACCCGATTAACGAAAGGGGGGCATTGAAATGGCATGTAAAGCATTAAAGATTATTGCAGCATTAATTGTAGCAGCATTAATCCCAATTTCTGCAATGGCAGGTGGGAGAACCCTGTGTGATTTATTTGATGTTGAAGAAGATATTATTCAGTCTAATGGTAATTTTCAGGTTTATTATGATCAAAGAAGAGTTAACCCTGGTGAAACGATTTTTCAATATCCTCAAGGAGGTATCAAATTTGAACTTGCGGCACCTCTGTTTTATGAAGAAACAGAAAGAGATGCGTTTCTTAGAAATATAAAAATGGTAGTATTACATAATAGGACAACTGGTGATCGATATACTTTACGGTCTCCAGATGTATATAAGCTTCTTGATTTGTTTTCCGCTGAATATGGTCTACACATTGGTAGCACCAGGCATGTGCTCGGTGATTGGAAAGTGATCGTTTACGGAAGGCGTTGGGTTTCATACAAAGCGTACTTCACAATTAATGAAGATATGCTTGACCAAGAAGCCCCGATCCCTGTTAAGGCAAGAGTTAGAAAGAAGCCTAATGAGCTTAATGGTGATTACCGTGTTAAGTGCGGTGACAAAGGTGCAGATCTGTACCGCCTCCGAGTTTTTGACGAAGAAGGTGTCCCATGGCAGATTGATATGAATTGCAACATCTTTGGTAGCCCTGGTATCTGCCAAGCTGTTGTACCTGCTGAATATGGAGGTTTTAGAGCACGTATTGAGGCCCGTAACTTTGGCCAACGATGGCCAAGATTATTTGGTGAATGGGGCAATCCAGATACCTGTGATCCATACGGTATGAATCCAGGGTCTGGATACGCGCGTTCGATCACCTGGTTCGATATCCCATAAATAGTCTAAACTGATTTTACTTGTAATTCCAAAATTCATTTTGATTCTCAACCATTTCTCTTACTCTTCTCACTCCTCTCAGCTGATTTGCGATTTTTTAATATCTGAATTTCCGTTTCCACTTAAATGGGCGCTGTTTTTTCATAAATTTTAACCTAAAAATTTAGCTAATGATTAAAATGGAAAAACCCCTCAAAATGTGCATACCTTTCTCCTGACAGAGAATTTCAGCTCTGTCAGGAGATTGGGATTTAATTCCCTAAACAATTACTTTTAGAGTTCCCTTATAAATTTGAGATATGGGAGGCAATATGTACAGAATTATTAAAAATATATCCTTTTTTCTAATTGCTGTAATTGTGCTAAATTTCAGCTGTATCGCAAATTCATACGATGAAATGATCGTCGAACTGGGGGGGATTGGTTTTGACATGGAAATTAATGAAGCCCAGAATCTCTTATATGTATCCGTACCATCACGTAACGAGATTGTTGTAATCTCATTAAAGTATTATGAGGTGATCGATAGGATAATTGTTGGCTCTCTGCCCCATGGTATCGACCTCAGCCAGGATGGATATACATTATATATCGCGTTAAATGATGCCGGGGCAGTTGCCTATTTAGACCTCCATACCAAAGAGGTGATGGAAGTTATTGTAGAAGGGGAGTTGGGAGATCCCCGGGCCTATGATGTAATTGAGCCAGTACTCAATGACGTTTTCGTCTCAGCGAACCCGGGAGGTAGTGGTTTTGCTTGGATCGTAAGAATAAATCGGGATGAAGATAACGCTAAATCTCGAGTTGCCGACGAGCGGATTATTCGTGGTGATCCGATTTTCGCCGCAAGCCCGGATCAGCAATTTTTGTATGTCGGGGAAGGATTTACTCCAAACTCCTTATATAAGCTCGACATTACTCCGGAAAGCGCTCCGATTGTGCTGGAGGATCAACATGGTCTGGTTTCCGGTACGGATAATCTGGATGTAAGTCCGGATGGCTCACGAATATATTTAGCGAGTGGTCAAGTTCTCAGAACGGATACGTTTTTCGAGACCGGAGTAATTGGAGGTGGCCCATCAAAATTGAGCCCCGACGGAACTCTGGCCTATGTGGCAAAAGCTTTTTATTCCGAGCCTGTTGTGATTGAGTTCTATAACACAACAAGCTTTCTTAAAGTGGATGAGATCGCAACATCATGCGTTTTCAGTGACTACGCAAACATTCGTATCGACGTTTTGCCGGATAACTCAGGATGGCTGCTTCTGGGTGACGACATTGTATGTGCAAGCACAGCCGAACCCCCCACTCCCGTGCCACTTTGCAAGGGGCAGCCGGCAACCATCATCGGTACCGAAGATCACGACATTCTCATCGGTACTGACGGACCTGACATCATCCACGGCTTAGGTGGCCACGATGTCATATGGGCCAAGGGTGGTGACGATGTCATTTGTGGAGGTGATGGTAACGACACTCTCGGTGGTGGTGAAGGTAAGGATATTCTTTTCGGTGAAGCTGGCCATGATGTGCTCTGGGGTGGTGACGATGATGACAGACTTTTTGGTGGCTCAGGCAACGACACGCTCGGCGGCGGTGCCGGAGACGACATCTTGCGAGGTAATCTGGGCAACGATACGCTCAACGGAAATTGGGGAGAAGATGAGCTTTACGCTGGGCGGGGAAATGATACCTGTTATGACGATGAGGGTACGTTTGCCGAGGACTGTGAAGTGTTTATATCAAAGAGTCCTGCTGCTCCTTAGGCCGATGAGGTGGTGGGGAGGAGTATCGATTTCAGCCTTTATGAAGAAGAGAGTTATTAATATTGAAAGCGGTGGATACTATGGCAGGGTTTGGGGCAACCCTGCCTTATTTTCCTTAAAAAAATTCATATATCTTCGACAAAAACCAAATAGATTGTACCTATCTATTTTGTAAATACTGCAAACTAAGCTGCAAGAGAGCCACATTTTAGACTTCTGCTATGTTTGTAATAAAATTTCGCCTCCGAAAGGTTGCGATTACTCCAACTTATCAAGGTTTTTGATGCCATAAAAATGTTGTGATATCAGATTACGATAGTTACTGCAATTTGGGCAAATTACGGATACTCTCAATATATCAGTAATCGGCTGATATTTGCTTTTGATGTAAAACAACATAAATATATTAGTTTTCAAAACCAACAAATATTGCACCTAAAGCTGCATAATAGGTAGATGCTATCGGTGCAATTGATATAGCGGATGCTGCTTATTATTTGACTTTACATGAGGTCACGATAAAATATAAAAGTTAGAATGAGAAGAGCCCGAGTCGCCTGAATAAATACAATTTTGCAATATAAGTGGCTGACCGGGCGTAAAGCTAAATTCAATATAATATCTAATGTTGGGCCGCTGAGCGAGCCGTACTCCAACCAGCGATGCCACATTGAGGTGATTCCTATGATGCCAAAGGAAGCTGCTCCCCCCGAAGAAACGCTCGATCCCCAGGACTGGGATGCGATGAGGCTCTTGGGCCATCGCATGGTTGATGACATGATGGACTACCTCCAGACCATCCGAGACCTTCCCGTGTGGCAGCCCATTCCTCCCGAGGTCAGAGCTCGCTTCAACGAACCGCTTCCCCTGCAACCACAGGGGCCGGCGCAGCCCTACCAGGAGTTCCTGGAGACAGTACTGCCCTACAACCTTGGCACAAGCCACCCACGCTTCTGGGGTTGGGTTTGCGGCACGGGCACCCCCCTTGCCATGCTCGCAGACATGCTTGCCTCAGCCATTAACCCCAACATGGGTGGTGCGCACCATGTCCCCAACTACGTAGAGGCACAAGTCCTGGAATGGTCAAAAGAGGTGCTGGGTTTTCCCCAGGAGGCAAGCGCCGTAATCGTCAACGGCGGCTCGATGGCGAACCTGATTTGCCTCGCCGTCGCGCGGAACTCCTATCCGGAAGTCGATCTTCGCCGACAAGGGCTGCACGCGTCCCCCCGACTTACGGTCTACGCCTCGTCCGAAGCCCATAGTTCGAACCAGAAAGCCGTCGAACTCCTCGGCCTCGGCACAGAGTCTTATCGTAGGATACCCGTGGATCATCAATTCCGCGTAGACCTTACCGCACTGAGGCAAGCGATTGCCCATGACCGAGCAGCAGGCTGCCAGCCCCTCTGTATCATCGGTTGTTGCGGAACGACCAACACCGGCGCCATCGACGATCTACCCCAGCTCGCACGAATCTGCTCCGAGGAGAGGCTGTGGTTTCACGTGGACGGGGCATTCGGCGCTCTGGCAGCCCTTTCGCCCAGCCTTCGACCGCTCGTCCAAGGAATCGAACTCGCCGACTCTCTGGCCGCCGATTTCCACAAGTGGGTCTACCTTCCCTATGACATCGGGGTCGCGTTAATCCGAGACCACCAGCGGCACATCGCCAGCTTCACCCTCACACCTGATTACCTTGCTCACCACGGGGACCGGGGCACAGGTTCCGGCCCGCATTGGTTTACAGACTACAGCTACGAGACAACAAGGCGTTTCCGCGCCCTGAAGGTCTGGATGTGTCTGAAGGAGCACGGTATTGAAAAGATTGCACGGGTGATAAAGCAGAACGTAGACCAAGCCCGGTATCTGGCTCAGCTCATTGAAGCCAATCCTGACCTGGAGAACATCTCTCCCGTATCCCTCAACATCGTCAACTTTCGGTTTCGAGCCGAGGGATTGGCCCCGGATGCGCTAGATGCCCTCAACGAGGACCTTCTCATTCGTCTTCAGGAAAGCGGCACGGCGGTACCGTCGAACACACGCCTCAATGGCAAGTTTGCCCTGCACGTTGCGATCACCAATCACCGCAGCCGCCGTGAAGACTTCGATCTCCTTGTCGCGGAAGCCGTCCGTCTCGGCAGAGAACTCCTCCAGCGGCCCAACAACGACCCGGCCAACTGCGGCAAAACGGGTTCGTTATAGGCTTTAAGAGCTGGCCGGGCGGCTCATCTTGAGATCGTTCACACACCTGTGATAAAATCCTGTTACCCGGGAAGAATAGTATTTCTAAAAAACGACGATACTGTAAACATATTGCTGTTAGGTCACTTGTCAGATCACGTGTTGCCCCAACTTTCTAATTTGTAGGATTAAATCCCGGTCATTGCAAATTATCACACATATATATGTCTATAGGCGCTACAGATTCCTGCTATTAACAAGGTTTTTTACAATTCTAAAACCTGCAATATCTCCAACGACTCACAAGGATTGGTTACCCATAAAAACTTGTGAGATTGTAAACATATACAAACTATGAGAGACGCCTGAAAGTTTTTGATATCCTATTGTAATCGAAGTTTTAACTCGTCTTTTAATTTTGTCAAATCAAGTATGGGTCAGAGCACTTCAATGCCAAAATAGCTGACGGCGTTGCGGTAGCAGATGTCTTTGACCATATTGCCAATCAGTTCAATATCATGCGGCAACTCGCCCTTTTCGACATCATCTCCCAGCAGATTGCACAAAACCCGCCGGAAATACTCGTGCCGCGGATAGGAAAGAAAACTGCGTGAATCAGTCAGCATACCGACGAACCGGCTGAGTAAGCCCATATTGGAAAGTACGTTGAGTTGCTGTTCGATCCCGTCTTTTTGATCATTATACCACCAGCCCGAACCAAATTGCATCTTGCCGGGAACAGTTGCATCCTGGAAATTGCCAACCATCGTGGCGATCAGTTCATGGTCTCCTGGATTCAAGTTATATATAATGGTCCTGGCCAATTTGCCGTCCCTTTCCAGGATATCCAAAAACTTTGCCAGCGGTTTGGCAATTTCAAAATCGCCGATGGAATCATAGCCTGTATCCGGCCCCAGTATCTGCATGGCTTTCGTATTCGTGTTCCTGAGCGCACCCAGGTGAAACTGCTGGGTCCAACTTTTTTCGGCATCCATTTGCGCAAATGTGACCAGCATGGCTGATTTGAACTGTAAGATTTCGTCAAGCTGCAATGAGCGGCCCTGTCGAATATCGGAAAAATAGCGCGAAATATCTGAGATGGTATAATCTGCAGCGTAGGGACACTCGATGCCGTGATCGGACAGACGGCAGCCCATTTCATGAAAAAAGGCGTGCCTTTTTTCAAGCGCTTCCAGAAAGGATCCATAATCATGGATATGGACGCCGGACGCCGCCTCGAGCTTATCGACCCACTGATTGAAGGCTTCCGGCGATTCTACCCCCATGGCTTTATCCGGGCGGAAGGCCGGGAGGATCTTGATGTTAAAGCTTTTATCCGCTTGGATCTGTTGGTGATGCGCCAAAGTGTCAACCGGATCATCGGTGGTGCAAACCACCTTGACATTCATGCGTTGCAGAATCGCACGCGTACTGAATGTCTCGCCTTGCAGCATTTCCGAACAGGTATCATAAATTTCGCCGGCCGTATCTGAATTTAAAAGTTTATCTGAGATATCGAAGTAACGCTTCAATTCAAGGTGAGTCCAATGATAGAGCGGGTTGCGCAAGGTTTTGGGGGTCGTGGCCGCCCAGGCTTCGAACTTTTCATAATCGCTGGCGTTGCCTGTGATGAAGTGCTCCTCAATGCCGTTGGCACGCATCGCCCGCCATTTGTAATGGTCGCCGTTCAACCAGATCCGGGTTAAATTTTCAAAATTACGATCGCCGGCAATCTCCTCAACGGGCAGATGACAATGATAATCGAATATGGGCATTTTCTCGGCGTAATTGTGGTACAGAAGTTTCGCTGTTTCGGTTTGCAGCAAAAAATCTTCCGATAAAAAGGGTTGCATACTTAGCTCCTTTTGAAACGGTTAGCCCTCCTCCAGACGGTAGAGGATTTCGCCGGCGTGATCAACGTAAAGGATGCCTTGGTCTTCTTTTTCCTGATAGTCCTCAATCCTGATTTCTTCCGGATTTAAGTAACCTAAATTGATCTGTTCGCATTTTTCTTTGGAAATGGCGCTGGCCAGAACCACTTCGACCCGCGGCTTTTCAACACCGTTTTTATAAGTGCCGGTGCCCCGAACATGGGTGGAGTGTGCCAGAACGCCACGGGGGATGTCTTTAAATTGATCCATCTGCGCAAGGAAATAGTCGCGAACATGATAGCCTATTTTTCCGATATGCTTACCCCAGGTTCGGGAAATATCATGAATATGGGGCGCATAGATTATCAGTCTGCCCTGTTCGGCGACGACCTGCTCCAGTTTGTACATCACCTTTCCGGCGGTCCAGATCTCATCATACATCCGAGGTGTGCGGCCGAACACGATCCGATAGGGTTTCTTTTTGGTGACAATGTGGATCTTTGAAGACAAATCCGCCGCCTCAGACCAGGCCCGGTCAGCAGCGCCCACATATAGGCCGCACAACCCGGCCTCCGGATTCACCACCATGGCAATACAGTGAATCGGCCGATCGATTTTTTCTGCGGCACGATTGATCAGGCGCCGCACCGGCGTATCCTTGACACCGATTATCTTGCAGCAGGTCATAACGGCACCCAGCCAGTGGAAGAAGTGCAGAAATTCTCCGCCCGATATGCCCGGAAATAAATATTTCGAACCTCCTGAAAATCCAACGACTTCATGCGGAAAAACCGGCCCGAGAATCACCACCAGGTCGTAATCATAAATTTTTTTATTAATATCGATGGGCACCTTTTCCCGCAAACGACCTTGCGAAACTTTTTCAACCTCTTCCGCGCTCAAATACCCGATTCGTCGGAACGTTTCCGGTCGATCCCAGCGATGATTCAAAAACAGAGCGTCACGAAATTGGACCTGCCTTTGTTGAGTCGTTATGCCATAGAGCTTTAAGATCTCTTCTTCCGACAGAGGCGTATGGGTTCCCAAAGCAACCATAAAGTCCAATTTGGCGGCTTTGGTACCCATCAGCTGCTGGATTGCCCGGATCATCATCGGCAAGGGGCAGGTGCGGGTGGCATCCGGTGTCAGCACCAGGACCCGCTTGTTTGCAAACATCTTCGCCGGTGTTCCGGCCGCAATGATGTTTTTCACATCTGCTTCTGAAAGTATTTTGTTGGGATCGCCTTTGCCAATTGTCATATGATCGGGTTCTTTCTATTCGTTTTCAACTAGCTTGATTAAATGCGCTGAAATGCTTTTCAAAATGAGTCTCCAATGTTGTCGACTCTGGCATTTTGGTAATATCAAAAAATAACTTTATTCATTGACTGAATAAAGTTAGTATTGAGCCTTATTAAAAATAATGCCTCCTGTCAACGCCATCGTCGGCAATAATGCGATCCTGCGCGAGGCTCAGGCGGCAGCTCAAAAAGGCGGGTGGAACAGAAATCGACTCGTGCCAATAATATAATGCAGAGATGCGGACTGGAGATAGATGCAGTTTCAGGATCTGATTCAAGCGAAGGAAAAATTAATCGAAGCATTTGGGCGTGAAGAAGGAGTTCCGCGGGAGGATATCCGCATCCTGGCTTCGCCCTACCGGATTTGTCCCCTGGGTGCGCATATTGATCACCAGGGCGGACCCGTGCTGGGAATGACCGTGGATGCGTATACCCTGATGGCCTTCGCGCCTACCCATAACGGTGAACTCAAACTCCGCAGCCAGAATTATCCAGGCCGGGTGGTAATCGACCTGGAGGATATTCCGGAAAGAACCGGTGCCTTCTGGGGGGCTTTTGCCCGCGGCGCAGCTTTGGCGCTAAAAGAGGAATTTCAGATCTCCCGCGGCGTAAAAGGGCTCCTGAACGGAATGCTGCCGGGGTGCGGTCTGAGCTCTTCCGCGTCGGTGCTGCTGGCCTATTTGCACGCTCTGGCCGAAGTCAACGCAATTCATCTGGAACCCTGGGATTTGGTGCGGCTCACCCAAAAGGCTGAAAACAAGTATATCGGATTGAACAACGGCATTCTTGATCAAACCAGCATTGTTTTCGGTCGGCGGGGTCATCTGCTCCATATCGATACCAGGGAAAAAAGTGTCGCTTCCTTCCCCGACACCCTCGGCAAAGAGGCCTACCGCATTGTTGTGGCGTATTCCGGATATTCCCGTGAGCTTACGACCACAGGGTATAATACCCGGGTCGAGGAATGCCGTGAGGCGGCAAGCCTGCTGGCTCAACACGAAGGGAAGGCCAAGGCTGAAATCCTGTCTGATGTTTCCGAGGCATCCTTCCAGCGTTATGGCAACAAGCTGCCTTCGCACTTATTCCGGCGGGCCCATCATTTTTTCAGTGAAGTACGGCGTGTCCGGGAAGGATTAGCCGCCTGGCAGGAAGGCAGACTCGATGACTTCGGCCGATTGATGCTGGACTCCTGCCAAAGCTCAATCGAGCATTACGAGTGCGGCAGCCAGGCCATTCATGACCTGCAGCAGATCATCAGCTCCACAGATGGAATGATCGGCTCACGGTTTAGCGGGGGTGGGTTCGGCGGATGCGTTATCGGTTTTGTGGATCCCTCGCATGCCGAGGATGCCGTCGCCAACATTCAATTTGCCTACCAGAAATGCCATCCCGAGGTCGCCGACCATGCGGCCGTTTATTTTACGGGATCCACAGATGGAGTTAAATTTTTGTGATTGCCGTATTGCTATGTGCAGGGTATGCCACCCGTATGTATCCGCTCACCGCGGATTTTCCGAAACCGCTGCTGCCGGTTGCAGGAAAGCCCGTGATCGATTATCTGATGGAACAGATCATCGACCTGTCTGAAATTAATCGTATTCATGTGGTAACCAACGCCAAATTTATTGAACACTTCAACGCCTGGCAGATGAAGTGGCGGTCTGCGATGGCATCCAAGAAAATTACGCTCGATATCCACAATGACGGCTCGACCGACAATGCCAACCGTTTGGGGGCGGCGGCCGATCTCCGCTTTGTTTTCAAACAAATCGCCGAGCCCTCGAAGGTCCTGGTTTCCGGAGGGGATAATATTTTTCGTTTTAGACTCGAGCCATTATGGCGGGATTTTCTGATAGGGCCGCGCCACTATGTGGTTGCGCTGCCCGAGACCAATGCAAACCAGCTGATTAAAACCGGTGTGCTGGCCCTGGGAAAAGAGAACCGCGTGTTGCGGCTGCATGAAAAACCAAAGCACCCGGTGTCCAGGTGGTTTTGTCCGCCGCTGTATTTTCTGCAGCCCACCGTCTGGCCGAGACTCGATGAATTCCTGCAGACTTCAAAGAACGACGATGCACCGGGTTATTTTATTGATTTTCTGAGTCGCAAAGAAAAAGTGTATGCTTTTAAAGTAAACGCCTCCCGCCTGGATATCGGTAGTATCGATTCCTACCGTGAAGCGCAAGAAGCTTTAATCAAACAACAGACTTAATTTGCCATAGAAGTGGTTTCAAAACCTCAGACCGCCAGCGCCGGCACCTCCACCCAGCATTTCTGCTTCCATGATTCAGTGGCTTTTTCCGCCAGCTGCACGCCTTTGGCCCCGTCCAATAGGTTCCATTGGAAAGGCGCGTCGAGCACCACGTGCCGCAGAAAAAGCGCCCACTCGGCCCTGAACGCGTTTTCGTATTCTTCCTGGTCGGGCACTGCGGACCAATCGTCGAGATAGCTGGTTTTCTGCGCGATATCGGGATTCCATACGGGTTTGGGCGTGTTGTCGTAATCCTGAATGTAACATCCGTGCAACCCGACCAGGGCAGAGCCTTTGGTGCCGTCCACCTGCAGGGTCAGCAGATCATCGCGCCGCACCCGTGTAACCCACGAGGAGTTAAAATGGGCAATCACGCCGCCTTCCAATTCAAAAGTGGCGTAGGCGGCATCTTCGGCCGTACACGGGTACGGCTTTCCGCTTTCATCAATGCGTTCCGGAATATGCGTGGCGGCAAAACAGGAAACGGCTTTAACGTTTCCGAAGAGATTATCGAGTATGTAACGCCAGTGGGGCATCATGTCGAAAATTATGCCGCCTTCATCCTCCTTGCGATAATTCCAGGAGGGGCGCTGGGCAGCAATGCTGTGACCCTCAAAGACCCAGTAGCCGAACTCCCCGCGCACGCTGAGAATTTTCCCGAAGAATTCGTTTTCGATCAGGCCTTTGAGCTTGATTATTCCCGGCAGCCACAGTTTGTCCTGAACCACCCCATTTTTTAATCCGGCATCCCGGCAGGATTTATAAAGTTCCAGGGCGGTTTCCGTGTCGGTGGCGACCGGTTTTTCGCAGTAGATGTGCTTGGCGGCCTTTATGGCCTTGCGAACGCTCTGCGCTCGGAGCGCGGTTGTTTGCGAATCAAAATAAACAGGGTAATTCGAATCTCCCAGACAGGCGTCCACATCGGTCGACCATTTTTCCACAGCGGACAGATCACAGATTTTTCTCAATTTAGCCGGATTGCGGCCCACCAGAATCGGGTCCGGCATGATCACCTCGGCGGGATTTATGATAAGACCGCCCTGTTTGATAATATCCGCAATTGATCTTAAAAGATGTTGATGGGTCCCCATGCGGCCGGTGACACCGTTCATGATGATGCCGACTCTGTGTTCTTGCATTATTCGTAATTTCCCTGTCGCTTCGTCGGATACATGCGCCTTTTTCAATGCGGCGCTTTACCCAAACAGGTAGGGTTACAGCGGTGATTTGGTGTTTTCAAACCGGGTGCATTTCACCCGGTTCCACCTGCACCGATTAAGGCACAGCGTGCCTTTGTATTTTCCCGCCTATGGCGGTAAAATCCAAGCCACCCGCTCTGCGGGTGGTCGGCGACTCCCGTTATCGAAACGCCCTGCGGATCGGCGTTCTTTTGAGCGGCAGCCGGACCGGTTTGCCGCCCGTCAGCGCCGAGCGGTAAATTGCCAAAATAATTTCAACGGACTTGCGCCCTTCCGCACCGTCCACCAGCGGTTTGCCCCCTTTTTTAAGGGCTTTGACCATGTCTTCGAAATTCTTCCGGTGGGGTACATAGTCAATCGCCGCCGGATCAGCCGCACCGACACCCGCGCCGCCCGGTTGGGCGGAGAACTTTTGCATGATTTTATTATCGTTGGATCGGCGCCGTTTAAAGTCCCAGACCGTAAAACTGTTGTCCCGCATAAAAATGGACCCCTCCGATCCGCAGATGTGAACTTCCGCCGGATGTCCTGTCGGCGAGTAGCAGCAGGTCGAGCCTTCGATGACGCCCATGGCGCCGTTTTTAAACTTCAGAATCGCAACCGCGTTGTCTTCCGTTTCAATGCGATTGTGGATGGCACGATCGGCAAAAGCACACACCCATTTCACCTCTCCGGCCAGATAGTAGAGCAGGTCAATGGTATGAATGGACTGATTCATCAGCGCACCGCCACCGTCCAGTTTCCAGGTGCCGCGCCAGTAACCGCTGTCGTAATACGCCTGGGTGCGATACCACTTGATGTACGCATCTGCCAGGGTAATTTTACCCAGACGACCGCCATCCATCGCTTTCTTAAAAACCTGCGTGGCTTCGTTGAAGCGGCGCTGGAAAATGCCGGCCAGCATGACCCTGTGCTTGCGGCAGGCCGCGATTATTTTATCCACGCGCTCCAGGCTGACCTCTAACGGCTTTTCGCAGGCAATGTGTTTGCCGGCGGCAGCCGCCTTTTCAATCGGTTCTAAATGGGCGCCGCTGGGCGTCGCGATGGTTACAATATCCAGTCCGGGGTGTGCCAGGAATGTTTTGTAATCCGCGTAGGCCGCACAGGCATATTTTTTTGCCACCCGTTGGGCATTGGCCCTTTGGCGTGAAAATACGCACGCAAGGTGACCCCCTTTCATCGCCGCGATGGCCTGGGCGTGAAAATCGGCCACCATGCCGCAACCGACAATACCAAATCCATAACCGCCTTTTTTTGCCATTAAGCCCTCCTTTTCTGAGTTAATGCCGCGCGCTTATTTTAGCGGATCAAAAGGGGAAGCCAGAGCCTGTTTTCTGGCCTCGGCCAGCAGCGTGTATTTTGATGCAAGGCATGCACGCGTTTCCGGAGGACAAGCACCCCGTGCGAGGTATTCCAGGTACATGTCCCGTACCTGGCAGAAATGCTCTTCATGGGTGGTCCTGAGCGCATCCGGAATATCGATTAAAATTTTATCTTCTTCGCAGCTCAGCGAAAGTCCGGGATATTTATGCGACCAGCGCTCCAGGCATCGCTGAACCGCTGCTTGTACCCGGGCCGCATCTTTTCGCGGAATGATCAGTAACTCTACCTTGAACCCGGATTCGGGGAGTTGCCGAATCATCAGATCCGATCGGGTGCCTTTGATGATCGACGCATGCATATCACCGCCGCCCTCCGGTATCTCCAGGTTCCAGATCACGCGGATGTGAACCGGGATCTCTTTGACGCGGTAAATCAGTTCACCGTTGCAGAAATAATGCAGCCCATCGGATTTTACATCATTTTGAATCGAATCCGGAAAATGATCCAGTTGCGTTATTTTGCTGAACTTGTCCAGGGGCACCCGCGTGGGCCAGCGCCGGGCCTGCAGCAGTTCGACATCCTGTTGGAAGTCGACGGCCGCACCGGGGAACAGCATCCAGTGGGTCATGTCGACCAGGTGGGCGGTGACATCCACGATACCCTCCCCTTGCACGTTGATGTCAAAATGCCACGGGGGCCGTACAAGGGGCTGATCATTGACGACTTTATAAAGGTGATGAATGCTTTCTTTAAAAACGGTCGGGCTGCCGTCTTCATCCACCCGGGCCGTCCCGAACACTTCTTCTTCAGCCAGGAAATCCTTTTGAAGCAGGGTCGTGATTTCAAAACGTTCGGTCATGATATCGATGCTCAAGGGCCTTTCAGCTTCCAGGGCTGCCTGCAGCAACGCAAGGGTTTCTGCGGTAACCACCCACGGTTTGTCCGCCAGGACTGAAAAACCGGCACGATTCAGCCTTTCGATCTGTTCCATTTTGGTATGATTTTTACCCGCCATAACGACGATGTCGCCTTTTTTTTCTTCAATCAATTTTTCGAGATAGTCCGGGCCGGTATAAACATGGATGCGCCAGTCGACCGGATTATTTTTTCGATTAATGAAAGCGTCGACCATTTCCAAAAATCGATCCAGGTCCGGCCCCTGTTCCGAGTATACATAGATATCCTGCGATAAAGCTGGATGGGATTCACGCAATACAAGGGCCGCATGAAAATGACCGGGGTTGAGGATAAGAATGGTATGCATGAGGTAAGTCCCTTTCAATTGATAATTGAATATTGAATATTGTCGATTGAATGTATTCTGTCGATTTTAATTCACCGGAGGCGGACCACAAACGTTCAATTGTCATTATTCATTCGTTAATTTAATGACTTTCATCCTTAAATAGTCAATATTCAATATTCATTCTTCAATTACAAGGACGGATTGTTCATCCGCAAGATCTTATATTTGACGGTATCACTGATTTTCGACTTCAGGGCTTTAAACCACCGGGTACGGCTAAAAAACGTGAAGAGCGTCACCGTGGCAATAATCAGTGAAATCGGACTCTCGAAAAAAAACAACGGATTGCCCTCGGATATGATCAACGAGCGGATCAGGTTTTTATCCAGAATGGTTCCGAGAATAATGCCGAGCACCATCGGTGCGATCGGGTAATCCATCTCCCGCATAAAATAACCGATGATACCGAAAACGACCATAACACCGATGTCAAACAGCCGGGCCTGAATCGCATAGGATCCGATCACGCAGAGCACGAATACCACCGGCATCAGCCTGGACCTGCGAATGGCCAGCACCTTTACCAGCGGTCTGACCATAGACAGACCCAGGACAAACATCGCTATCGTGGCCAGCAGCACCATGGCCACCACCTGATAGACAAATTCGGGAAATTCAATCATGATCAGCGGCCCGGGACGCACGCCGTGAATAAACATGGCCGCCAGAAGGACGGCGGCAGGGGCCGACCCGGGAATCGCCAGTGAAAGCACCGGAATCATTGCACCTGCCACGGCTGAATTGTTTCCGGTTTCGGCGGCCAGCAAGCCTTCGACGCTGCCTTTGCCGAATTGTTCGGCTTCCTTGCTCGAATTTTTAGCAAGATCGTAAGATGTCCAGGCGGCGATGTCCTCGCCGACGCCCGGGATCGCGCCGATGAATGTACCGACGAGCCCGGAACGGATGATCGTGCGCCCGTATTTGCGGATGTCCTTGTAGCGCGGAAAAATGCGGTCGATCTTGCCCTTGACCACTTCCATTTTGGGTTGCTTCATCACGGAGATGATTTCGGCGAATCCGAAAGCCCCCACCATGGCCGGAATCAGGTGAATCCCGCCGGATAAATCCATGTAGCCGAAAGAGAAACGCTGGTAGGCATGATAGGGCTCCATTCCGATGGTGGCCACAATCAGGCCCAGAAAGCCCGCAATCCACCCCTTTAAAGGGTCTTTGGGCGCGGTTAAATTACCGCAGATAACGATACCGAAAATGGCCAGCCAGAAAAATTCAAACGATTTAAACTTGAGGGCAAAATTGCCGATCAGCGGCGTAAAAAAGGCCAGCAGCAACAAACCGATGACGGACCCCAGAAAAGAACCCGTTGTGGCGATACCGATGGCTTTACCGGCCAGCCCCTGACGCGCCAGCGGGTATCCGTCCACCGCCGTGGCGGCATTGGCCGGTGTACCGGGGATATTGAGCAGGATCGCACTGCGGCTGCCGCCATAAATAGCGCCCACATACATGCACACCAGGATCAAAACCGCCGAATCCGGCTCCATTTTAAAGGTCAGGGTGGTCATCAATGCGACCCCCATGGTTGCCGTGAGCCCGGGCAGCATTCCGACAATGATGCCTAACTGGGTTGCGCCCAGCACGTACAAAATCATCACCGGATTTAGTGCCACGAATCCCCACAAGGCTTTAGAAAACATCAAAAACCCGTCAATCATGGTTTACCCCATCAAATCACTGCCTTCACGGCAGATCCACCAGAAACAGATAACGAAACACCGCTCCCACAATCCCGGCGGCCAACAAAGCCTGCAGGACTGCGAACATCAACATCTTTCCCCGGGCGCCGGCGTCCTGCGCACCGCGGAATTGAAAAAGGATGATAAACACCAGGACAAAGATAAATGTTGCCGGGTAATAGTTCATGCTTCCGACCATAAAGATTCCGTAGACGATGCATACACATATCGTCAGAAGCATGCGTTGCGAGGATGTCTCCTGGAAGAAATTCTTGAGTGTTTGCCGGTTGAGCCCCAGTCGATAACCTCGGCGGGCCAGGGACCGGATGAACACGATCAGACTCAAAATGAAGATTACGGTTCCGAGAATCCCGGGCACGATGCCGGGCACCGACATGGGATCGGCATTGAGTTCTTTAAACCGCGGCATTTGGAGGGAATGAAGGACAATCCAGACGCCAAAGCCCATCAGCAGTATGGAGACCACGAAATCGGCCTTGGGCATGTTTTCCGGTTTCATTCAATTTCTCCGGCGGGATCGAGTTAAAAAATTCGGCAGGATGCCGGTACGGCATCCTGCCGCAAGCGTGCATAGCACAGATTTAAGGCTTGGGAATACCGATTTTGTCCGGTTGGACTTTGGCCTTGCCGCTATCCCACTTTAACCAGGCGTCTTCCTGAATCTTGGGAAAAGCCCGCTTCTGGGCTTCAGCTCCCCAGGAAGGTGCAAAGACCGCCCCCCGGCCGGCGGCATATTCTTTGAGCCGTTCGGATTTTAGGATCACCTTGTCCCAGGCATTTCCCAGCGTTTGAATAACATCATCCGGAACGCCTTTGGGTACAAAGACACCGAAATAAATCGGAGCGCCCTTGAATTCGGGGATCCATTTGGTGATCGGCGGCACGGTCCCGTAACCTTTGATGTTGAGCGGGTTGTCATCCAGCACGGCCAGGGCCCGCAGTTTCCCGGCTTTGAGCATATCGGTTTCTTCCGAAGACAGCTGGGTGACCACCTCGGCTTCACCGGCGACGACGGCGATCACGGCCGGATTTCCGCCATCATAGGTGATGTGCTTGTAGGAAATTCCGGTATACTTTTTGATCGTTTCGATTCCGGAATGACCGGCCGAATTGATGCCGGCGGAGGAAACCGTAATTTTGCCGGGTTTGGCTTTAAAGGCCGCCAGAAGATCATCAAATGATTTATAGGGGGAGTCCGACCGCACGGCGACCACCTGGGGCAGGGATATGTTCAGAAACAGGTTCCAGTCACGGATGCTGGTGTCGATCATACCCAGCACCTGATAGGTTCCCAAATCCTTGGCCGCGCCGGAGGTCCAGGTATACCCGTCACGGGGGGCATCAAGCGTATTTTTGGTCCCGATCGATCCGGAAGCTCCCGGTTGGTTTACAACCACAATTTTCTGGCCCAGCGCTTCTTCCAGTTCACCGGCACACACCCGGGTCACCTGATCGGTGGAACCACCGGCGCCCCAGGGGACAATCAGTTTAATAGGTTTGGACGGCTTCCAGGTTTCCGCTGTTGCGCAAATCGGGGCCGCCAGTACGATACACAGGGCCACAATCACAAAAATACGGTGTACTTTCATAATTCCTCCTTTTTAGGTTTGGGGTTTATAACGAAGGTCAATATATCGTACCTAAATTGAGCGTTTCAAATTTAAAAAATTAAAACGATGGAATTCCTTAAGAATAAAAAATGTTCCCCATTTTTTAAATTTGAAACGCTCATTTTAGATCGCAGTTAATCCCGATAATATCGTAAAGAACTGTGAACACAACCATTATCGATTATAGTCGAAGTTTTTTATTGATGATGTCCCCCGGTATTTATGCTTATCATATCTAAATAAAAAATCAATGCATTCGGATACACGCCGAATGCCATTATATTTGGTAGAAAATTTGAAGATCTATATTTAAAGACGATACTTTTCTTTTAACACTTTTGATAATTGCTGAATCGATGCAAATGCTTTTTCGACCGTTTTTTCCTTATCCGGATTGACCAGACAGCAGGTGGCCGGAGAAAGCTGGCTTTTCGTCAGCATGTATTCAATATCGATGCCTTTTTTACCCAGGATTTGCCAGACACTTTCCATTTGGGCAATCAAAGAATCATGGCCTTCTTTTTCAAAAAATTCCGTTCCGGTGGGCACAATTCCCCAGACGAGCACACCGCCCTTTTCGATAAACCGCTTAATCGATGATGCATAGGCAGAAAAGATCTCTGCGTTGGTGTAAATATCCATCGACAAAATATCAAGATCCAGGCCCAGTAAGAAATCCCAGTCCGGATTGCCGCACAGATGAATGCCGCGCGGTCTGTCCACCATAGAAAAAAACAGATCCAGATCTTCTTTGGCCTTCACATCCCCGTAGCCTGACATAGCCGAAAAAAGAAACTGCAGCCCGGGTTCGTCGATGAACATAAATGCATTTTGGTTGAGGGTTTTGAGACGCGCCAGCTGGACATTGATGCGCCGGGCCAAAAACTCCAGCATAAAGGGCCGCACCGTGTCATCAAACAAAATCGGGCGTTCATCCTGATCCATGATATTAAACCCGAAGCTGATGGGGCCTTCGAGCTGGCCGCGGATTGCGGGGCGATCCGACAGATCCAGGGATAAAAAGCGGTGATAGACCACCGAATAGGTTTCACTGATATCAAAGTATTGCGGCTCTTCGAAATGGGCCATGGTTTCTTCGAGCTCGTCGATAAATTTTTCCAGCGAAAACTTCAGGGTCCTGTTTTCCACATCCAGCAGAATGCCCGGGAAATGTTCGGCCGCCTGCACGTACATATCTTCATAGTAACTGTAATTGGGCAGCTGGGGCCAGAAGGGCACATCCAGCGACAAGGCGACCTCAAGGGCGCGCTCAACATCGGTATGCGGCATGACCGCCATGGCCGTGGTTAATAAATTGCCTGGAATCGCCAATTGTTTTTCCTTTCTTAATCCGGTGTGAGATTCGAACGATTAAACTATTCATGGTGCATTTGCAACTTGAATTCACAGATTAGCGTCTTAAAGAAGACTTGACCACTAGCCCTGTTATGGGCTTTAAATAACTAAAAAAGACCATATCCGGTTGTCTACCCCGGTACGCTTTTAAAACAGAGGTGCTGCATGGAACAAAATAAACAGGTTTATGTCAAATTGCAAAAGCATTTAGACAATCAAGCCATCGGGTTTCCAGCTACGCGGTCCGGCGTTGAGCAAAAAATTCTGAAACACATTTTCACACCTCAAGATGCTGAGATTGCCTGTTGTTTAAGCTACAAATTCGAGCCGTCTGAAACCATTTTTAATAGAGCCGGCCACCTGGTCGATTCACCTGAAGAGCTGGAAAAGTGTCTCGAACGTATTCAAAAAAATGGGGGAATTGAATCCAAAATCAAGAACGGCGAAACTCTTTATTGCAATGCACCTCTTATCGTGGGGATGTATGAATTTCAACTTGACCGCCTGACCCCCGAATTCGTCAAGGATTTTAATGAATACACATCGGGTAAAGATTTTGGTGTTGCATTTTTAAGCACAAAACTTCCCCAGATGCGCACCATTCCGGTCGCTAAAAGTATTCACCCGCAGCATAATGTCAGCACCTATGACGAGGTGGCGAAACTGATGCAAGAGGCTGAAGACCCCTTTGTCATTTTCGAGTGCATTTGCCGCAGGAAAAAATCGATAGAGGGTGAACCCTGTAAGAAAACGGACCGCAAAGAAACCTGCCTTGCCGTGGGTGACATGGGCCGGATGGCCCGGCAAGGCGGTCAAGGCAGAGAAATTACCAGAGACGAAGCGATGTCGATCATCGCAAAGAATCAGAAACAGGGATTGGTGCTCCAGCCTTCCAATACGGAAAAGGCCGAGTTTATCTGTTCATGTTGCGGATGCTGCTGTGGGATGTTAAGCGTTCAAAAAAATCTCCCCAAACCATTGGAATTTTGGGCCTCAAACTTTCATGCGACGGTAGACAGGGAAACATGCGAAGCATGCGGTGCCTGCGAGAAACGCTGCCAGGTCGGTGCGGTGAGCGTTTCCGAAAAAATGCAGCCGGCGGTGGTGGATCTTGAACGCTGTCTTGGATGTGGTGTTTGTGTCCCAAATTGCCCGACCAAATCCATAACCCTTGTGAAAAAGCCTGTTGAAGTTAGACCACCCCAAACACGGGAAGATCTTCACGAAATCATAATGGCCGGGAAGAAAGGTCGCCTGGGAAAATTAAAGCTGATAGGCAAACTGATTGTCGACTCTCTGCGAACAGGACATATGAATCTGCTAAAATAATAGAGACCAAAATTCAAACGGGTCAAATGAAGTTCCTTTTGTTTACCCTGGAAGCGCAACAAATCAAACCCGTCCCCTATTTTACACGCTTCAATCTCTTCTTATGCACCATAGTGAACAATAGATGATAAGTTACGAAGAAATTTTACAACCGCAAGGGGTACATCCGCGCTTGTGCTTGGATTTAATTTGGAAGGCGCACCATACCAGTCTAATTTTAGACTCCCGGCAGAACTCGAGAATTCTACCATGGTGTGCATTTGATCACTATTTGGATCTGCCACTAACTTTACCTGTGTTTCATCCAAACCTATAGTTGATAAAGCTAGCATTGCTGTTATGTTACTGCTTTTCTTAAAAATACTTGCCGCATTTCTTGCAGATCCCTCAAAGAAACATTGTTTTTCTTTGATAGAATTAAGATCGATAAGATCATCGGCAGGAGTCCCCTTCCATGATCTAACCGGTTTAGATTGAATTATTGACAAGTAGTTTACATCTGAAATGGAGACTGAAGACATCCAATCAACTGCTGGCAAAGCGCCTGAGGAAAGATAGATCCGTTTTTGATTTTTCTTTGCTATTTTAATTAATTCTTCAAAAAACGAATCTTCTGTGAACGCACCCATACTAGTAATCAACAAATTGCTAATTTGAAGACATCGGGGCGCATACTCTTTAAGAGCATCCTGTCCTGCTGCTTCAATTATTACATCATATTGTTTATTGAAAAAAGTTTCGGTATCCTCAGTGAGCGTTGCTCCCAAATTTATGTCTTTATATTTCGAAACAGTTCTGCATAAGACCGATAAAACTTGAACTTGACCTGCATTACCACGCTCGATCTCACGTATAATACCTTGTCCAATTGCTCCAAATCCGATTATGCCGATTTTTAAAACCTGGTGATAATTCATAAAAATTGATTATAAAATTATTGCGTACAATAAGTTATAGATAGTTTTTCTGGGCTATTACATCTAAGCAGCCCCTGGTTAATAAGCAATTTTATCCGGAAATTCCGGTTTTGTTAAAGAACGCCGAAACCGAATAAAAATAAAAACATAGACAGCCAGTCGTGCCGGTAAATTCCATATTCCTTTTTTGACCGGGTGTCAAAATTAAAAGATCCAAACTTTCTGCTTTTTTTACGATTTAACCATTCAGCCAGCTATCCCGTGACCTTTGAAGCTTGAAACCCAAAGCCCGCAGGGCTGCTCCTCGAACGAAGTGCTCCTATAGCGTAGCGCTCCTTCAGGCCACCCGGCCGCTCGGCATCTTTGATGCCCCAATGCTACGCATTGGTTTGCTTATTCACCGATTTTTTTTTAATTGTTGATATTGACCCGCCCCCCCTAACCTGAAACGAATAGGCGACTATAAAGTTATAATTTCATGGACGTCCCCTATTTTCCGGAGTTTTTTATTTGACATAAAATCTTTCTAATTATATCCAACTAATTATAGATTCTCCTGTGAAATCTGATCTCTACCTTGAATCAGTTCGATTGTGAAACATCTCTTATTGTGCTGACCTCTTTCTGGATTCTCGTCTCATTTTATATTTGTTCGTTTTTGATTCTTAACCTCAATAATTTTTTGAAAAATGGAAAGTTTACAATGTCCACCGTTTTCTTAACCCGAGTGATAACAAAAGCGTTTACCTTTTTTCTGACTTCCACATTGCCAACCTTATTAATTGTTACCATCCACCCTTCAGATGCCCTATCCCTTGACACCTCTTTTGGCGGTGATGGTAAGGTGACCACCAGTTTTTCTGCCGGTGATGACCTGGGTTCGGGTATTGCCGTTCAAGCCGACGACAAAATTGTTGTTGTGGGTACCCGTGACAACGGCAGTGGCGTCTCGGAACTTGCGTTGGCACGTTTCAACGTCAATGGCAGCCTTGACAACACTTTTGGCGTTGCTGGTAAGGTGACCACCAGTTTTTCCGCCGGTGATGCCGTCGGTTCAGGCATTGCCCTTCAATCCAACGGCAAAATCGTTGTTGTGGGTACCAGTAACAACGGCAGTGGCATCTCGGAATTTGCAGTGGCACGTTTCAACATCAATGGCAGCCTTGACACCTCTTTTAGCGGTGATGGTAAGGTGACCACCGGTTTTTCTGTCGGTGATGACGTCGGTTCAGGCATTGCCGTTCAATCCGACGGCAAAATTGTTGTTGTGGGTACCAGTAACAACGGGAGTGGCATCTCGGAATTTGCGGTGGCACGTTTCAACGTCAATGGCAGCCTTGACCTCACTTTTAGCGTTGCTGGTAAGGTGACCACCAGTTTTTCCGCCGGTGATGACCTAGGTTCGGGTATTGCCGTTCAATCCGACGACAAAATTGTTGTTGTGGGTACCAGTGACGACGGGAGTGGCACCTCGGAATTTGCAGTGGCACGTTTCAACATCAATGGCAGCCTTGACACCACTTTTAGCGGCGATGGTAAGGTGACCACCAGTTTTTTGGCTGGTAATGACGTCGGTTCGGGCATTGCCGTTCAGTCCGACGACAAAATTGGTATCGTGGGTACCAGTGACAATTTTAGTACCACCTGGTTTGCGGTGGGACGTTTCAACCTCGATGGCAGCTTTGACACCACTTTTAGCGGCGATGGCAAGGTGCTCACCAAATTTTCATTAACGGGTGATGACATCGGTTTAAGCATTGCCGTTCAATCCGACGACAAAATTGTTGTCGCGGGTGCCGCTGACGATGCGAGTGGCACCTTCAGATTTGCAGTTGCACGTTTCAACATCGATGGCAGCTTTGCCTCCACCGCTGACGGCTTCGGTAAGGTGACCACCAATTTTTCAGCCGGTGATGACTTAGGTTCAGGCATCGCCGTTCAGTCCGACGACAGAGTTGTTGTTGCGGGTACCATAGATAACGGCAGTGGCACCTCGGAATTTGCAGTGGCACGCTACCTTCTCGATTTGCCATTGGATGGGGGGGATGACGGTGGTGGCGGTGGCGGCGGTGGTGGCAGCTGCTTCATAGCAACTGCGGCCCATGGTTCGCTAATGCAACCGTACGTCAATATATTGCATGAGTTCCGTAACCGATTCCTGCTTATCTATGAGGACTTTTAAGCCTAAACCGGTAAATAAATCCGTATGCAAAATATTGTCAAAAACAAAGCATAAAAACTATAGATGTCTTATAAATCCCTAAAGATGATTGACTTTCACTGCAGTTTTGGTATTTGGAGTATTAGATTTCTTCGATTTCAATCCTGATCTCCAGCGGATACTTCGCCGGCAACCTGAGTCTTTTCACACTTCTCTGCAACCGATATACCACTCGTCGCGCTCTAAACTCTATTCGATCTTTCCGTAATTGGCTTGAAGTTCCAAAAAAACAACCGTTTCTCTTCATTTTGGGGGTATGCACGGGGCTTTAAAAGAAAGGAGGTGGACCCATGTCTACTTATGTCACCCTAATCAACTACACCCAGAAAGGTGTGGAAAACATGAAAGAAAGCCCTAACCGCCTTGGCAAAGCCAAAGAGCTGATTAAATCAATGGGTGGTGAGATAAAGGCGTATTATCTGGCGATGGGCCGATACGATGCAGTGGTTATTGCAGAAGCGCCGGATGATGAAACCGCGACAAAATTTGCTATAACTACCGCATCGGCCGGTGCCATTCGGACGGAAACCTTTAGAGTATTTACCGAAGATGAATACCGGAAAATCATTTCCGAGCTGCCCTAGAATTTGAGTGTAAAAAATCTCGATAACCCCTGTGGATACCCCCATATACGAAAATATTCAAACTCAATGATTTTTTTCTTTTGTTTGGGATTTAGCGGACGTCCATGAAATTATAACTAACTCGTCAAGGGGTATAAGGACGGTCATGAATTTATGCAATTCTTTTCTTTTATCCAAGTAGTATGGCCCAAACCCTTCAACCATAAGATGAAAGGAGGACAATTATGATTAGAAGAATGGGAAGTTATTTTTCTCGATGGGCGGACAAATACATGCCGGACCCTTTTCTCTTCGCCATTTTGCTCACCTTTTTGACGTTGATCCTGGGTGTCATCTTTACGGACAACGGACCCTTCGCCATGCTCAAGCACTGGAACAAAGGGTTCTGGGAGCTGCTGACTTTTTCCATGCAGATGTGTCTGATCCTGGTGACCGGTTATGCCCTGGCCACTACAAAGGCCGTCCGCAGGGGCATCGAGGCCCTGGCTGACATACCCAAGACCGGCGCCGGCGCTGCCACCCTGGTGGCCCTGGTCGCGATCATTGCAGCTTACATCAACTGGGGCCTGGGCATCATTGTCGGGGCGCTCATCGCTCGGCAGGTGGCGCTTCGCGGCTACCAAAAAGGGGTCGCCATGCACTATCCGCTTCTGGGCGCTGCCGGATATGCAGGTCTGGCGGTATGGCACGGCGGATTTTCCGCCTCGGCACCACTGCTGGTGGCCACCGAAGGACATTTCCTGGCGGACAAAATCGGTATTATTCCTGTCAGTCAAACACTGTTCAGTCCGTTGAACATCGTCGTGGCCGTGTTCCTGATCATTGGGCTGCCTTTTTTGTTCCGATTTCTAAATCCGCTCGACGAAAGTGAGACGGTAACCATCGACAAAGTGCTGCCGAATATCGATGAACTTCTTGCCGAAAAAGAAGAAGATTCTGAGCAACAGCGTCGCGATACCGTTGCCAGCAAACTCGAAAACAGCATGGTCATCAGCCTCATCGTGGGCCTGATGGGATTGATCATAGTCGTGTGGTATTTTGTTACCAAGGGTTTCAAACTCAATTTGAACATCGTCAACTTCACTTTTATGATAGTCGGTATTCTTCTGCATCGTACACCCATCAATTATGTGCGCGCCATCACCGAAGGCACGCGGGGTTGTGCCGGTATTATCCTGCAGTTCCCCTTTTACGCGGGAATCATGGGAATGATGAAGTACTCGGGATTGATCGTGGTCATCGCCGGTTGGTTTGTGGCCATCTCCAATCAATTCACCTTCCCACTGTTTACCTTTATCAGTGCAAGCCTGGTCAACATATTTGTACCTTCCGGCGGCGGCCAATGGGCGGTTCAAGGTCCGGTGGTTATCGAAGCGGCCAAGACGATAGGTGTCAGTTATCCCAAGGCCATCATGGCATTAGCATACGGTGATCAATGGACCAATTTGTTTCAGCCGTTCTGGGCGCTGGCCTTATTGGGATTAACAGGTTTAAAAGCCCGGCAAATTATGGGTTATTGCATGGCGGTTATGCTGATTGGCATTGTATTTTTCATACTTGCCCTGGTATTTTTGCCCGCCTAGCCTGGCAAATCCTTTCAACTGATTCCTCCCCTTACAGGCCGGCGGAAGCTGCCTAACCGCCGGCCTGTAAATAAGGTGTCAAACCTTGAATTGTGAATTGAGGCTCGGATCCATAAATATTATTCACTATTCAAGCTTTGACCCCGAATAATTTTCTGATTTTTTTACATTTTCAAAGTTGAATTCGAAACGCATAAAATCATAGACGTTATATAGTAAAGAAGTAAAAGGATATACTCCCCCGTATAACATAATAAAAATTTATTATCGTGTAGATAAAAAAATAACCTCC
>JAQYWI010000035.1:0-3686 GCA_030145015.1 Desulfobacterales bacterium | reverse complement strand
ATAAAATCATAGACGTCCCTAAACTTCTGGGCTCCCCGGCCTGGTCATTAAATAAAGTTTCAAAAGAGGTAGATAATCGATTATGGCTGTTTCGAAAAAATTCTCCTTAGGTGTTATCTTCGCTTCCGCCACCCTGACCATCATGGCTGGAAGCATCATTGCCCCGGTGCTGAACCTGATGCGGGATGGTTTGGGTGTCGCGCCCGCCTCCGTCGGGTTGATCATCACCACCCATGGGCTCTTCATGGCCCTGTTCAGCCCGTTGATGGGAAGCGTCATCGATCGTAAGGGTGCCCGGCGGCCGTATATCGCTGCACTCATCTGCTATGGTCTTGCCGGCGGGTCCGGGTTGCTGATCAACTCCTTCTGGGTTCTTCTGGTCAGCAGAGCCTGTCTAGGAATCGCCCTCGCCGGTATCTTCGCCGGCATCAACGTCCTGATCCTGAACACGTACGACGGGATCGAACGCGACCGGGTCATGGGATGGCGGGGGAGCGCACAGAGTTTCGGAGGGGTCATCTGGCCATTGATTGGCGGCACCCTTGGCGGGTTTTCATGGCGCTTTCCCTTTGCCGTCTACATGCTGGCCATACCCATCGGTCTGCTCGCTATTGTTGCCGTTCCGGAACCGGCAATCCAACACCAGGCCAGACCGGAATCCAATGGCAGCACATCGGTATTCAGGGTTTTTCGGGAGAGCCCCGTCCTTTTGGTCATCTACGGCCTTATGTTCTTTGGCAATATCCTTCTCTATACCATCGTCATTTTTCTGCCTCAGCTGCTGGAAAGCTTCGGCATATCCAGCACATTTCGAATCGGCCTGTTTATTACCGCCATGACGGGCTCGGCAGGAGTAACTGCCTTCATCTACGGAAAGATAAGGTCCCGGTTTACCTACCGGGTAATTGTTACCGTCGCCGTTGCCCTGTGGGCGGTGGCGTTTACCACCATATCCCAGGCACCCGGCAGCCGGATTATCGCAATGGCCGTAGCCCTGTTTGGTGTCAGTCAGGGACTGATCATGCCCACGGTCATGGTGTGGATCGGGGATGTCGTTCCGCCGTCCTTCCGGGGCAGATTCAGTTCATACCTGGGAACGTTCGGGTTCATCGGTCAATTCCTGTCCCCTATTCTATTTGCACCGGTATTCATGCTGGTGGGCCTCAAAGGTGTTTTTCTGGTCGGCGCCGGGGTTGGAGCTGTCTGGTTTTTGATGCTTTTATTCGGATTGGGGAGAGCCCATAAAAACAATTCACACAAGAAGGGAGGCTAAGCATGCAACCGCCTGATATCACGCGTGTGTTCAAAGGACCTCAAAACGAGTTCGAGGTGGAGATTGTCTTTGCCCGGGAAAGCAACCAGTCCCCCAAGGAAGGGCACACCTATGATGAAATTATCGTGGTGACGGATGGTGTCATCGAACTGGAGAGAAGCGACCAGAAAGAGATAAGCACCCATTCGAAGTACGACTACATATTTCTGCCGAAGGGGACGGTCCATCAGATCACCGTCAAGAAAGCCCCCGTGAAGGTGGTCATCATCCATCCCGAACGACAAGAGTAGTATCTATAAGATAAAGACCGGCGCAAAGGGAAACGTCTCAACTTGATCAAACGTGGCACGAGTTCGTGTTACGGCAAAAAGAGCCATTTGTTCACCGATTTTTATTTAATTACAATTACATAGCTTTGTCCGACCAGAGTTCGCACATAAAAGACTGTGATAAATAACCCATGTCGAATGCCGAATCCTTATCAAGATCGTTATTTTCAACAATTTGATGGCTATTAGATGATAAGGGATGAATAGTAAGTCAACTTAGTCAACAACGTCCCGTAGTCTGCCCCTGCCCAAATCTTTGCACCTTATACCCTGTACCGTGTACCTTGTGCCGTTTTTTAATTAAATGTCAATATTTCACCAACGTCCCCTCTTTCCCCTTTGAGCCTTAAACCTTGAGCCTTGAGCTTTCCTTATCTGCGAAATCTGCGGATAAAATATAATCTAACAGATCTGATTCATCCGCGGACCCCTTTGAGCTTTCAGCTATGAGCTTTGAGCTCGCGCCAGAGGTGCCTCTTTGACCGTATCTGTCACACCCCCCTGCTAAGATGAGATTAAAAAATGCAGGAGGGACAAAAATGGAACAATTAATCCAAGAATTTCTTACAGGTCTCAAACTCGGGCGCAAACAGTCCTACAAAAACCTGACCGTTTTTGCATTGCTGTCCGATTACGCCGCAAATCTGAATTACTTCACTCTGGACGAGGCGCTGTCCGGCAATCTGATCGACGTGGTCGAGAAAAACGAAGGCGGCACGGTGCCGGAGCTCAAAGTGATCAATAAATCGGACCGGATGGTCCTGATCCTGGACGGCGAGGAGCTGGTGGGCGCCAAGCAAAACCGCATCGTCAACACCACCATCCTGATCGCCGGCAAAACCACCACCGTGATTCCGGTCTCGTGCGTGGAACAGGGGCGCTGGTCATACAAATCCGATAAATTTTACAGCGAGAAGCGCGTTATGTCTTCAAAGCTACGCTCCAAAAAAGCCGCTCAGGTGAAATATTCGCTCAAAAACCGGGGTAATTTCAGCGCCGACCAGACTGAAATCTGGAATGACGTTTCCGCCCTGGCATCGAATCTGAACGCGGAATCCCCCAGCATGGCCATGTCCGAAATCTACCGCAAGGAAGCACCGTCCATTCAAAAATACGTCAAAAATTTCGATCTGACCGACTCCCAGGTCGGGGCTGTTTTCATGATCAACGGCAAAGTGGCGGGAATGGATTGCTTCGGAAAAACCGAAACTTTTTCCAAGGTCTTCAAAAAACTGGTGGAAAGCTACGCCCTGGACGCCATCGATTCATTGCAGAACAACATGGCTAAAGCCAAAAAAGGCACAAAAAACGGCGCCGGCAGATTCCTGGAGACATCTTCCGATTGCCGGGTGGAGGTCCACCAATCCGTGGGACTGGGAACCGACTGCCGCCTGGACTCCGATCAATCAACCGGCTTTGCCCTGGCCCACGACAAGCAGATCCTGCACATGTCGCTGTTCGCCAGAGCCGCTGAAAACAATCGACAAACCCCCGGCTCCAGAATAATCCGCTTCTCCCACCGCAGAAACCGGCGATTTTAATACTGCTAATCATAATTACTTCTGGCTTCCGTCTGTCGAAAAACAGTCCGGGGCCAGATTTATTTACGACTTTAGCTTTTCAATCCTGGACCTTTCTAAATAAGGCCACTTTTCAGCAGCGTCCCTTTCCTTAGCCACCGGGGTATATCCGACCGTTTTATAGCGCAGTAATGCGCAATAATTATTAAAAAAATATTGCGCATTAATGCGCATTACTGTATAATCGTTTCGAATTAATAATAAGGAGACATAAATGTTATCATTTGCACCCGGTCATAAATTGGAAAGCGAACTCAGGATTTTGCAGGGCTTGTTTGTAGAAACATATAAAAGTATCGAGAACTTATCATCTGAAGAAGCTAAATATCTCCACCGCTTTGCTTTAATCAGCAATATCGGAGCTTCTACCCGAATCGAAAATGCCGTTTTAACGGACCGGGAGATCGAGTGGGTCGATACGATATTGCAAAAAGATGGTAAAACAACGGCATTTGAGGAAAACAAGATATTTATTTTGGACAAACTTGAAAAAGATAGAGAACG
>JAQYWI010000360.1 GCA_030145015.1 Desulfobacterales bacterium | reverse complement strand
TTGGCATCCGCAGCGTAATAGATCGTTTCAAACAGATAAAACCAAAAGTTATTTTTGCAGTGGATGGTTATCAGTACGGCGGGAAAACTTTCGACGTTCGTGGGAAAATAGTTGATCTGCAAAATTCTCTTCCATCATTAGAACATACGATATTAGTACCCTATTTAAAATCAAATGGGGGGTCACCAGGATTAAATTCAACTTTTATGTGGGAAGATCTTATGAATGAAAGCGGTGAGCTAAAATTTGAACAGGTACCATTTGCTCATCCTCTCTGGGTCGTTTACTCTTCAGGTACCACCGGGTTACCAAAGGCTCTGGTACACTGCCACGGCGGTATTTTGATAGAATTTATGAAGTTTTTGAAACTCCATGTAGATGTTAAACCGCAAGACCGGTTTTTCTGGTTCAGCACCACCGGATGGGTAATGTGGAACATTTTACAGGGATCACTGCTCACCGGTGCCACAGCCCTACTCTATGATGGAAATCCGGGTTTTCCTGATTTAAATGTGCTTTGGGAGTTCGCTGAAAAAGCAAATATAACGATTTTCGGCACCAGCGCAGCATTTATAACCGCCTGTATGAATGCGCAGTTGGAGCCGGCCAGGACGCATAATCTAAGCCGGTTAAGGGTTGTCGGGTCAACGGGTTCGCCACTATCTCCGGAAGGTTACAAGTGGGTATATGAAAAAGTCAAAAAGGATATTCTACTTGGCTCTGTCAGTGGAGGTACAGATCCATGTACAGGCTTTCTAGGATGCTGCCCGCTATTGCCGGTGAAAGCAGGAGAAATACAATGCAGGTGCCTGGGTGTCAATGCCCAGGCGTATGATGAAGAAGGAAATTCTCTGATCGAGGAAGTCGGAGAGTTGGTAATCACTGAGCCAATGCCGTCAATGCCGCTGTATCTATGGAATGATTTAGAAAATAAACGCTATGTAGAGAGCTATTTTACAATGTACCCGGGTATTTGGAGACACGGAGATTGGGTAAATATACACAAAGACGGCAGCTGCATCATTTTGGGCCGCTCAGATTCAACCCTGAATCGACAAGGGGTACGCATGGGCTCCAGTGAAATCTATGCTGTTGTAGAAAGTATGAACGAGATAGTTGATAGCCTTGTTGTCGGTTTAGAAACTCCGGACAGTGGGTATTATATGCCACTTTTTGTTGTGCTTAGAGAGGGCCTGACACTAGATGACGCTCTAAAAAACAAGATAAAGCAAAAAATCCGCGACTCTTTATCACCACGTCATGTCCCTGATGAAATCCATGGCATTCTGGAAGTGCCGCAAACACTAAATGGAAAAAAACTGGAAGTGCCGGTTAAGAAGATTCTAATGGGGATACCGGTTGAAAAGGCAGTCAATCTTGATTCGATGCATAATCCTGAAAGCATAAATTATTTTCTAGAACTATCACGTAGAATGAGCTAATTATCGTTTTTCATGGCAATCCGTGCACTGTCGATATGGGGCCTGTGTGGACCCTTCCCTGGAAAGCTCTCTGTGGCAGCCTTTACAGTTTTTGTGGTAAGCAATATTCAGCTTCCTGATTCTGCCATCCCGTTTGGACGGATCGTGACAGCTGAAACACTTTTTGACGGGTTGCCCCTCCTCCCAAATGTTTTGCCCGTCCTTATACTCGTGGTGACACCCATCACAGGATTCAACGTAACCGTCGGCATGTTCTGAATGCGAAAACAGTACAGACCCCTTCCGATCGGTCTTGTAAACTGTGTTATTGATGGAAATCTCATCGGGAACTTCCTGTTCTTCGGTGGCATTTGTGGAGGTAGCTGTCCCCAAAAGGAGGCCAAACGCAATACAAAAAATAGCGGCCAAAATGCCGATAAAAAAAACCTTCTTCCCCTGCCTGCCATTGAACCCCAGCTTCATCACGCCCTCCCCGGCTTGGCTTATCAGTGGTTTCTGTAGCAGTTGATTTCAATATTTTTCATAGCAATTCTAAAGGTAAAAATCAATTCAAAATCTGCGCACCCCCTCGGTGACCGCCTGCCCATAAAAGGGACCCAGCCATGCAAGGTGGCCCTAAATTATTCAGATCAAAGATGATCGAAAATGGCTCTCAAGCAAGACGACCCGAATCCCTTTTGCGCTCAGAGGTGATGAGGCGGCTCCCACCAGCCGATAATCGAGCCAAATCTCTTAAACCAAAGTTGCTCGCGGTGTTCAATTTCCCTAATCCAATCCCCTAAACCGGATGCATGATGGATAATAAGCGGGGTACTGTGAGGGGGCAGGATATCGTTTTGGAGGCCATAGAGATAAATCGTTTTTTGAATTTTTGCGGAAATTTCTTTTGTATCCCATGCCGTGGGGTGGATCAGCCCGTGGTTGCCCCCCTCCTTGCTTGAATATCCCATTTGATGGGGGAATTCCGCCTTTAGCTCCCTTATTAGACGAATCGCATGCAAATTTTGTTCGACGCTCAAGCCCTTGTTGAGGTTTCGCAGGATAGCGTCATCAAATGACTCGAACCCGATTGAACTCAAAAGTACAAAAATCCCCAGATCGCCGGCCACACGCAATGCCTCACGCAAATGTTGAACGCCTGCGATAAACCAATCCGCCCTTAAAGTGAGATTGACCTGTGAAAGTCCGATACCCTGATTATTGACGTCGCGCATTAAATCAGCAAGATTGGGCAGAGGATTTTCATTGATGAGTTCAAAGGGTATCTTGCGGCCACCCGGGGCTTCCGGCAGACAACGGATCTGGCTGATCACTGTCTCCATATCCAGTTTTCCGTAAAATCCTTTATCCGCGGCCACATCGCAGAAACTGCAACCCCTTAATTGGAGTTTGATTCTTTCGGCCGGTCTGCCACTTATCGAAACAGGATAGTCTATCCCGGTCGCCCTTGCCCGGGCTGCATACGGGCAGCCGATGTGCTGAAGCACTTGACCCATGCTGATATTTAAAGGGGCAATCGCGTCCTTTTTTAGGATGTATATATTATCCCAACGCACCTTCCTCAGATATTTCTCGTCCCAGCCTTTTGGCGTATTTTGGTTAACCCTACCATCCTGATCGACATACAAAAGACCGGGAATTTCCGAGAAACCATTTTTATCGAGGTTATTTAATAGTGGAATCACCTGCTCTGCCGGACCGTGCAGGCCGAAGTTGAAATTTGCCGACAGCCCCCTGAACCGATGCGGGTGACTTTGCCAGCCCTGCTCCCCTGCAAAATCAACATTTGCCTGCGGGCCCGCAAGTATCGTGATGGCACCTTCCTCCCTCAGTTCCTGCGCCAGGGAGAAAAGATCTTCGCGACCGCTCAGAGCGGAGAACCCGATGATCGGTCTTTCTTTTCCAAAATAATCTGCCAGCGCCTTTTTAATTGAGGTCTTGTCAGATTCCCTGGCAACAGCGATCACGATACAATCATAGGGCGTGTTATCCTGGATTACGGTGGCAGCCATTTGGGGTCCGAGCAGCCCATAGGCCTCATCCTTGAAAAAGCTGGTGATGATC
>JAQYWI010000359.1 GCA_030145015.1 Desulfobacterales bacterium | reverse complement strand
ACCCTTGGCGGTTACCTTGATATGCTCATAAACAACGCCCATTGGAGCATTCAGATTCCCTCTGTTTAGGTTGCCTTTAGTTAAGAACAGGTCTGCGAGCATCTCTATAATATTGATGCCTGTGGACCAAAATACGGCGGTCGGTGTCTGGCTGGGCAACCTGGCGTCGACCTCCAACACTTTCAGGGTGCTATCATGCAAGATGACTTCAACATCCATCAGGCCTTTTAACGTCATTCGTTCGGCGATCAATCTGGAAATCTTTTCAAATTCTGAAATAAGGCTTGACGTCAGATCGGTTGGAGCGAGAACCCGTTTGCAATCATAATTTGCATCCATTTGAAGATCGGTAACCTGAAGGGGCAAATAATATCCGGGCCGGCCGACCACTTCGATGGAATAGGATGGGCCGGGAACAAATTCCTGTAGCACCCACTCTTCACCGGATGCGTTTTGATGTGCGTGTAAATCTTCTGAATTGTGAAAGACGCTTACCTTCTGACTACCACTTCCCCTGCTGGGTTTGGCCAATACCGGAAATCCGCATTCAGGCCAGGGCAGGGGAGTCGGCACATCCATGCGGGCAAAGAGTTGATCTGATTTTAACTTAGATGACGATATGGAATAGGCTGGCGGATCAAATGCAAACGGTATTTCTGATTTCTGTGACCAGCGTTCCATACAGGCCAGGGCATCATCGTTTTCCAAAGCTGGTATGAGCAGATCAACACCCTTGAGCGCGCCCTCTAAATCCTTTTCAGTTGTTATATTTACCCGGCTAAACCGATCGCCCAGGCCTGCTGCCGGTACAACCGCTTTGCGGTCTATGACCGTCACTTCCCATCCGGCTTTTTTGGCTAAATAGGCGGCCTCTACGCCCTGGAGATTTCCGCCGACAACGGCTACTAGCACGCGATTTCCCTCCTGGAATCGTGCCTGCCGATTGCCTGCCGGCGGGATGTTATCCAGCCAAGATATTCCTCATTCGTTGCCGCTCTCAACCCACTATCTTCGAGGACTTTCAATACCGAGGCATGGGTTCGTTTGCCCTCTTCTATATCCAGAGAATGTTGGGCCACACCGGCAAGGCCTTCACCCGGTGGTACGATGGAGGTGACCACGTTGGCACCGGCCTCCAGGCGCTGTTTCAAACCATCGATCCCATCGACATCCAACGAAGCCGGTATCAATCTGTCCGGGAAAACCAGCCGCATCACTGCACTGATCAACATTTCCCTTTGCGGTTCCGCCGGGATTCTGCCCTCCATGGGGGTTCCCGGCTGAGGAACAAAGTTCATGACACGGATCTGATCGGCATCCAGGGTCTGCATGGCCGCGATCGACTGCGCAATATCGCTCGAGTTTTCACCAACTCCGCAGAGTAAACCTTCCTCGATCAGCAGACTCAGATGGTGTGCTTTCAATTTAGTTTCCAGACGGTTATCATAGCCCTGTCCGGGCCTGAGCTGGTGAAACAGCTTACGGTTGTGGGTTTCCTGATAACAGGCATACCAGGTGACACCGGATTCGCTTAGGCGGCGTAATAGATCTTCGGGAATCACCCCCGGTGATACCATGATCGGCAATCCGGTTGCCTCACTTACAGACTCGGCCAGATCAACCAGGCGGTCGAATCCGGCTCCGGCGCTATTGAAAAGCGCCGGATCTTCTCCCATGGTAAGGTCAATCAGGTGGACACCGGAATCGGCCAACCGCCGGGCGCTGGCGATAATTTCCGGTTTGGCTTTGCGATACCGCTGACTGTCTGAATTCGATCGGCGAAAAAAACAGAAGCTGCAATCATTGCGGCAATAAGTGCTGGCGTAAATGAAGCCGTATGTGAAAATTTTATTTCCGAAATATTTCCGGCGCAAACTTTTTGCGGCTGCAAAAAGCTTGTTAATTTGCTCCGCTTTATTCAACCCCAGCAGAAACACAATATCTTCGCCAGAAAGTTGCTCCTCTTGCAGTGCTTTGGAAAGAATGTTTTCAAGTTTATTCCAATTTTTTTTCATTTTAGCCTTTTAAATGAACAGAATACTCTAACAGGGTGTTTATTTTTAATTACCACAGAGAGCACAGAGAACACGGAGATTAAACAGAGCCCAGAAAATTTTTTTTTAATTAATTTCTCTGTGTGCTCTGCGGGCTCTGCGGTGAATTATCAATACAAGACACTTCAAATTTTATGCATTATCTTAACGACGTTCTATATATTCAACCGAATTCCGTTAAGATAAGCCAGGCTGCGTCCGAATTTCGCCAGGTTGCGCGAATTTTCGGCCGCCATCAATAGGCGTTCCAGCCCGAATCCAATTCCGACCCAGGTTGCGTTTATCTTCCAGGGGCGATCCAGGGGATGCGGCCCCATGGCGGCAGAGCCTAATTCGATATTATCCTTGCCGGCCTTTATGTCAGTGGTATCTCCGTAAACTTCAGAAGTCACGGTTTCAAAGTGATAATCACGGACACCGGCTGCTTCCGTTATCAGGGCACCCATTTCCCGGATTCGATCCTCGCGGCCTTCGGCCGGCAGTCCCATTTCCACCAGATTGAGCATGGTAAACTCGCTGGAATGCTGGGATCCATGGGACTCTTTTCGAAAGCAGGGCCCCACCTCAAAAATACGAACCGGTTTATCCCACAGGCGCAGCAGATCCACCAGGACATAATACAAATGCGGCGCCAGCATGGGGCGCAGGCATTTGTTGTTATCAAGCCAATATATCTGAGAGTTCAGCGGGTGCCGGGCATCAATCGACATCTTTTTTAACAGGCCTCTGGACATCATAATCGGTGTGGTCACCTGCGCAAAACCCAGGTTAACCAGCACATCCACCAGCTTGCTTTCCAATCGACATAAGGCCGGGCGCATGTGAATTTCGCGAAATTCCTTTAATCGGCGTCGCTGTCGGGTGACCCGTTTCTTCTCCAACTGCTGGTAACCCTGCTCGCGTAATGATTCAGTATCAAAAGTTTTTTTTAATTCTGCCTCGGAAGCATCCAATTCATTTAAGCGCCGAGCTTGGGTTTCTGTCCAAGTGATGGTCACAATTATTTCTCCATAGCCAAACGAATAGAGTTGGATTCAATTCTTATGCATTAACACCCAAGTGTCAGTTGTCAGTGGTCCATTGTCCGTTGCAGTCAAAAACCACGGACAACGGACAACATACAACAAACATTGGGTTTATGGCGGGGAGTACGGGAGTTGCACCCGTCTATGTGGATTTAGAGTCCACACGATCACATAGCGATCCACCCCCCGCGAAAGTGAAAAATTCCTAAAATGCCTAAAGTGTAAAATGACTAAAATTAAGGTATTCTGTCTTTTCTTATCGCAACGAAGACGAAGGGTCAATTTAAACCGGCAAACAAGATTTATTAAACCCCGATTAAAGCGAGATCTTTTGCTTGAATCGGTTTACACAATTGATGTCAATGTCAAGCAGCGCTGCGATATTAAATTTGGCCTCCATACATTTAGGCGAGCCTCCATGCGGGTGGAGCACTCCCAGCTTTAAATCTTCGCGC
>JAQYWI010000358.1 GCA_030145015.1 Desulfobacterales bacterium | reverse complement strand
GTCCCGCCGCCCACATCGCAAATCAGGATGAGGTCGTTTGGTTCGACAAATCTGTTCCAGTCATGTTCATGGGTCATGAGCCAGCTGTAAAAGGCGGCCAATGGTTCTTCCAGTAGAATCACGTCGCCCATACCGGCCAGGCCGGCCGCTTCAAGGGTCATCTCACGGGCCACCTCGTCAAAGGAAGCCGGTACGGTGATGATGACCATCTGATATTCCAGAAAAGCCTCCTCATCGCTTTGTCTGCGATTCCAGGCACGGCGAATATGCCGTAAATAGGCGGCGGTGGCGTGAATGGGGGAAATTTTGCGAACCTCTTTGCTTGCGCCCCAGGGCAGTATAGGGGCTTTTCGATCCGCATTGGCATGACACAGCCAGCTTTTGGCCGACGACACCAGGCGGGCGGGCACTTTGGCGCCGTGATCCCTGGCATAGGCTCCGGCAAAATTGTCGCCATGGCATCCCCAGTCATGGACAAGGCTCTGTTTGGAGATATCATAATCGCCGGGGATGTAAAGAAAAGAGGGCAACACCGGCAGCCGGGAGACCTCGCCCGGCCCGGTCAGCTGGGAAATGGGAAACAGCTGGGTGCGTGACCGCCCGCTGCCCTCGGCATGCAAATCCACATAGGATACCGCCGAATTGGTAGTGCCGAGATCGATGCCGATAATATAGCGTTGGTCGTCAAGATCCAAGGGCTTGTTTCTCCCGTACATTAAATTCGAGTTTCCACCGGCGGCCGTCCGCCCGTGAAACACACCACAATTCCAGGACTCCCACCTCGGTCACCCGAATTTCCAGGGCAACCGGAATCACGCTGCCGTATTCACCATCCAGGGTGGTCTCGATGACGGCAATTGCCTGGATTTCACTTTCCCAGTCTTCAACCACCGTACCCAGTTCATGGTCATGGCGCATGGAGCTGAGAAAATCGAACGTGACGGGCTCACCCACCACCAGGGCAAACTCCTGGTTTTCAAGGGTTGCGTCGGTCCCTTCTTCCATGCCGAAAGGAGCCACACAAAGCGCCTTGATGGGGGTCGGCATACCCGGAACCGCCGGCATGGAAGCGGCAATGCCCACATAATAGGACTTATTCAGACCGTATCGTATGCGAATGCCCCGGCCCCGTTTGGCCATCCCGTAATATACGGCGCCTTTAGCAACCGCCAGATCAAAGTCGCCCGATTCGATCTCCCGAATGGGCGGTGCAGCCTCCGACTCTTTCCATGAAGACATAACCTCCATGATTCGGTTGCGGAGATTTTGCGCCTTTATCACGCCGCCGTTGAACAGCACCGCCGTGGGCATGGCTTCAGCGCTATTTTGTTGGAGAAACTTGGCCAGATGGTGGGTTACGGCAGGGTCGGACGCATAGGCCAGACCCATCTCCCGGATGCCGGTTTTTTGCGGTGAAACCGGTCTGGCCGTGCGTTCGCAAATCGGGAAAAAGCCGTCCAACATAATTTTTTCAACCGCATCGCGGGAAAGCTCGGTTTTAACGGTTCCGCCGATCAGGCTGCTGCCTCTGCCCAAAACCGTCACCGGATATTCTTGGGCATCGGGGTCGGACAGAAGTTTCTCTTTGGCGTTGCGGCAGCTGTGCCAAAGCCCCCGCATCTGCCAGACGTCCAGCCGGGTGCCTTTATCCGCCATTTGTCGGGAAATCGAATAGGCAAGGGTCAGATCCATGTTGTCGCCGCCCACCAGCAGATGCTCGCCCACCGCGATCCGCTCAAGGGCAAGTTCGCCCTGTTCCTCGGAAATTTTGATGAGGCTGAAATCGGTTGTCCCGCCGCCAACGTCGCAAACCAGTACAAGATCGCCTTTAGTAAGCATCTCCCGCCAGCGATCGGAGGTCCTTTCAATCCATGCGTAAAAGGCGGCCTGGGGTTCTTCCAGCAGGGTGACATTGTTCAGCCCGGACATCTCAGCGGCTTTTACAGTCAGCTCGCGGGCCACCGCATCAAAGGAGGCCGGAACGGTCAGCAAAATTTCCTGGTTTTCCATTTTCAGACGTTGGTCATCTGCAGCCATGGTGTGGTTCCAGGCATCCCGGATATGTTGGAGAATGGCTGCGGATGCTTGCACCGGTGATTTTTTAGATTTCGCCTCAGGACCTTCCCAGGGAAGTATGGGCTTGTTCCGGTCGACCGTTGTATGGCAGAGCCAGGATTTGGAAGAAGCGATCAAACGGTTGGGCAGCTCCACGCCGCGATTTTTGGCAAATTCGCCCACCGCCAGCGGGCAGCCCTCCTGCCACGGCAAGTCCATAGCGGTCTCGGAAACATCGTGTTCCCCCGGAATCAGAATAAAAGATGGAAGCATTTGGCGTTTTTCGACCACGCCGGCATCAATGAGCTGGGGAATTTCAAACAAGCGTATGTTAAAGGGCCGGCCCGTTTCCGTATCCGCCTCGGTGTAGGCCACAACGCTGTTGGTTGTCCCAAGATCGATTCCTATCACATAAACCGGATTGTGCATGGTTTGATTTCCAATATTTTTTATTTTGTAATCGTTTGAGTTCGTTGAAACCAATCGATTTTAAACGAACGGTAACATATTCAATAAGTTAAAGTATCACTTTATTTATTTGATGGATCTTATTCCAGATCTAAAGAATTTCCACTTCGGCAGGAGCGATGATGCGTGCGTCTTGACCACCGGATAGAGCGGGCAGTTCCAGTTTTCCGGTGCGCCAGCCTTTATGGCGCAAAATACCTGTGAACGGCGGCTCACCGGTTACATTGCCGGTCAGTTTTATAGCGTCAGGATCAAACCCCGGTTCAACCTGTATCTCTTCTCCCTCGTTGCGCTCTATGACAGCCTCAAGGGCCAGGCTTTTATTAACCGCCTTTTTACAGTTCTCGTGGATGGCGCGAACCGCGCCGCCGATCCGGGCATCTTCGTAAAGATTGAGATCTTCCGAGAAAAAATCTACCAGACGTCCTTCCCGCTGAAGCACGGACAGCAGGTGTAAAAACAAGCGTTGTTGAGTGTACTGTTCCGCTTCCCGATCAACGGCGGATGCCGCCGATGCCCGAACCTGTTTTTTCGGCACGAGCTTGCCGGATTTTTTGAAAGAATTCACAGCGATTCTCCGCAAACCGCCCCACAACAGGATACCGAATATCAGAAAAACGCCGATCCATACGCACGCCGCATAGATAAACACCTTGTGATGAATCAAAGAGATGGGGTTAAGGAGCGCCGTTGAAAGGGTTTGGGGAGTTGCAAGCAATGATATGTCCCGATACATTCCCTGCAGTACCCAGTAAAACCCTGAAACCGTGGCCGCCAGCAATATGACGCCCAACACTAAAATTAAAACAAAAGATCCACGTGAATAGGACTTGATGAATTCCATTGCCCAATCTCCTTTTTGCATTTTTATGTAATTGCAAACTTAATATAATATGCATTATTTTCCAAAATGCAAGGGATGGTAGGCGGCATTGCCCAAAGATCCAGGCTTTGGTTATCCCCAAGCGAATTTTCTTTATTGGAAGTTCATTGACTTGTTAAAATTCCAAATAAC
>JAQYWI010000034.1 GCA_030145015.1 Desulfobacterales bacterium | reverse complement strand
CGATATTAAATAGTTATCTTTGTTAGAATTTATTTGCCGGATTGAACTGATAAAAAATTTAGAAAAATTTCGAAATTTTTTTCGCAAAATTTCGAAATTATTTGTTATGGTAATCTAAGAATGCATTTCGAAAATGGATTTGTGTGTTAATTATTCATTTTGCCAAACTTTTAAATTGAGCGTTTCAAATTTTAAAAATGGATTATTTTGTTTGATATTCAATGAAATCTACCCGTCGAGAGCCTCCCTTCGAGAGCCTCAGGGTCTAACGACAGGGTCGAACGATCGATTTATATTTTCAAAATTCGAAACCCTTTGGGCTTTGCTTTGAGCCACGCCCCAACATGCCGGGATTGCCGATCTTAGCGCATCTGCTGCGTCAGATGCCATCCCGCATTGGCGGCGATAGCGGAACAACATCTTTCTTGTATTTGCGACAACCTCAGCAATCGCTCAATTTGGTCAAAATTGATAAGCGGACGCTTTTTACGGTCGGATACTAACATGACCATTCGAAAGAAAATGATCCTGATTCTCCTGGCATGTACCACAATCCCCATGTTTGTTGTCGGTGTGCTGGGATATTTTCATGCCCGCAAGACACTGGAATCCGTGCGAATGGAAGAATTGAAAAGTATTGCCGATCTGAAGGTCAAAAGGATCGAAGACTTTTTTGCCGAACACCAAAAACACATTGCCATCGCGCAACAGCGACCGACGCTCATGAAATATAGTGCTATTCTGGCCGAATTTTCAGGCGATCTTTCCAACCCGATTTATGCAGACATCAGAGAAAAGCTGTACCGGGCGCTCAAAACATACCTTCCGGTTTATAAATTTATAAATGTTATTTTGACAAACCCGGATGGCAGAATTGCTTATATTCTGAATCGATCTTCCACCACCGCTCGATACGGGGCCCCCTTAACGGATCTATGGGGAGAATCTTTTGATGGGGATAAAAATAAGATCCACTATTCAAGGGTTTTCAAAAATACAATCGCAGGCGACAAATTATCCATCTTTCTCATGGGCCCCATCCGTTCCCTCGAAGGGCATCTGACAGGATATGCCGCTTTTGAAATCGACATGGGCCCCATCTATGAGCTCCTCGAGGATACCACCGGCTTAGGCAAATCGGGTGAGACCTTACTCGTAAAAAAAGAGGGAGATCAGGCGCTGTTTCTCAACCCGCTGCGCCATGATCCGGATGCAGCCTTAAAAAGAAGGGCGGCTTTCGGAGAAAGCCAAGCCATTGCTCTTCAGGAGGCCTTAAGCGGAAATGATGGTGGTGATTTGACCGTCGATTACCGCGGCCAAAAGGTGCTGGCCGCCTGGCGATACATCCCTTCACTGGGCTGGGGAATGGTGACCAAGATAGACCTCGCCGAAGCGTATGAACCCGTCACGACGCTAAGGGATTTCGGACTTGTGCTCGTAATTACGGTTATTGTGCTCAGTGTATTTGCTGCATTTATCGTTGCGAAGTCCTTTTCTGATCCGATTCAAGCCTTGCAACAGGGCGTGAGGGAAATCGGTAAGCGTAATTTAGACCATAAAGTCGCTACCGACGCGCAAGATGAAATCGGACAACTGGGGCGGGCATTCGACCGGATGACGGACCGATTAAAGAGGGTGACGGCTTCACGCGATGAACTGGATAAAGAAATAAAGGAACGCAGCAAGATTGAGAAAGAGCTGCAAAAAAGCATGGATGAGCTGGATGAGCGGATCAAAGAGTTAAACTGCCTGTTTGAGATATCGCGCCTGGTCGAAAGACGGAGACTCTCTTTTGAGGAGATACTGCAAGGAATCGTCGAACTCATTCCACCCGCCTGGCAGTATTCTGAAATTACCTGCGCGAAAATCCATATCGAAGGTCAAGAATTCAGGACAGCGAACTTTAAAGAGACTCCATGGATGCTTTCGCAAAATATCATTGTCTTTGAAAAGACAGTCGGCCATGTGGGTGTTTGCTATCTCGAAGAAAGGCCGCAGAGAGATGAGGGGCCTTTCTTAGGTGAGGAAAGAGGCCTGATGGATGCCGTTGCCGAGCGAATCGGAAGAATCGCCGAACGCCGCAAAGCGCAAACGGCTTTGGTCGAAAGCGAAAAACGCTTTCGGGATTTGGTGGAGCATTCTTTAACGGGCATATCCATCATTCAAGATGGTCAAATCGTTTATCAGAATCCAAAGCAGGAAAGCTTACTGGGTCCATTGCCCCGACCTATAAAATTACAGGATACCGAATCCATCCACCCGGACGATATTACAACGGTAGATGCATTTTATCAAAGCATCAGCGCGGGGAAATTGCCGATCGGCGCTATGGAATTCAGGTTTTATCCGCCGGGTGGTAAAACTAGCCGGCGTCATATGAAATGGGTTCACTGCCAGGCCAGCCGGATCGAATATAAAGGCAAAGACGCTATTCTGATGAATATGATGGATATGACCAAGGCCAAAGAGCTGGAGCATCTTTTAACCATTCAGGATAAGATGGCTTCTTTGGGTCGTGTGGCTGCCGGCATTGCGCATGAAATCCGAAATCCGTTGTCAGGCATCAATATTTATCTGAATACGTTAGGAAAAATTTATGATAAAACCGAAAACAAGGCCAAAGTTGAACAGATAATCGAACACCTCAAATCGGCTTCAAGTAAAATTGAATCGGTCATCAAAAGGGTGATGGATTTTGCCAAACCCGGTGAACCCCGGCTTGAATTGATCGATATCAATCAACCCCTGGCTGAGGCCATAAAACTCACCGCGGTGACGATGCACAAAAGTAATATAAAGATTGAACAGGCCTTAAGCGAAAATCTTCCACTCTGCCTGGCGGATTCACACCAGATTGAAGAAATGGTATTGAACCTGATAAACAATGCTGCCGAAGCGATGAGGACCATGGAGGCAAACAAAAAAATTTCCGTTGGTTCGGCGCTAATGAATAACGCAATTGTCATCACGGTGTCCGATTCGGGACCGGGTGTCCCCGGCAAGATAAGGGATGAGATTTTCGATCCCTTCTACACAACCAAGCACGACAGCACCGGAATCGGTTTAAGCCTGTGTCAGAGAATTGCAAGTGATCATGGGGGGTCGTGTCGTGTGGGCGCCAGTGAGATGGGCGGAGCCGATTTTCGTATTGAAATTCCATTAAAAAAGGCCGTCGATTCCTGATCGGGTTTCATTTTTAAAAGATAAATGCATGCTTGCAGGGCCGGCGCATGGCAAGTACCCATTATGTGATCTCATCGGGACTCAAGCTCAAATTTAGCGACAGACAATTTTAGGATTTACAATTCAAACAATATTCCGCTGAAATCCACATACGCTCAGATAAAAAAATTGCCCGGGAAATCCGTGCTCAAAAACAGGGGCCGCGAATGATGCTCAAATATACCATTTACATTATTGATGACGAAGCGTCGATCAGGGACGCAATTTCCATGGCCCTGGAAGATGATTACCGTATTGAAACTTTTTCGAAAGCCGAAACCGCGATCGGGTCTATTGAAAATGACCCGCCCGATCTGGTTTTACTGGATATCGGCCTGCCGGGCATGTCAGGCACTGAAGCGCTGGACAGGATAAAAGACCTTTACCCGGAGATCTTGGTCATCATGATCACGGCCTACGAGGATATTCGCACAGTGATATCAACCATGAAATCCGGTGCCTATGATTATGTCGTCAAGCCCATTCACATGGATAGTCTGGAGGTCAGTATTCACAATGCCCTGGATACGATCCGGCTGAGAAAAGAAGTTCAGGCGCTCCAGGAAAAGTACTTGCGGGAGAACCTGCCGTGTTTTATCGGTGAAAGCAATGCCATCCAGGATGTGATGGATTTTATCAAGATGGTGGCCAAAAGTCCGGACACCCCCATACTCATCATAGGTGAAACCGGCACAGGAAAGGAATTAATCGCCAGCACCATTCATTATTACAGCCCGAATTTCAATGCACCCCTTGCCACCGTAAATTGTGCGGCCATCCCCAAGGATCTGATCGAAAGCGAGCTTTTCGGCTATGAAAAGGGCGCTTTCAGCGGTGCGGACGTTGCCGGCAAAAAGGGCTTAATCGAAGAGGCTGCCGGCGGTACCCTTTTTCTGGATGAGGTCGGCGATCTAAGTTTAGAAGCCCAGGCCAAGCTGCTGCGATTTCTTGAACTCGGCGAGTTTTACCGGGTGGGTGGAACGAAGAAATTACACATTCAAACCCGCGTCATTTCCGCGACCAACAAAAATATAAATCGCATGCTCGGCGAAGACCGGTTCAGAAAAGATCTCTTTTTCCGCCTGGGTGTCATTAAGGTTCAGGTGCCGTCATTAAACGAGCGGCCGGGTGATATCGTTCCGCTGACAAAATATTTTTTACAGGTGTTCAGCAATAAATTTGGTAAAAAATTCACCGCTATTTCCCCAAAAGCAGAGACCGCTTTATTGGCGCGCAGCTGGACCGGTAATGTGCGCGAGCTAAAAAACCTCATCGAAAGAGCCGTTCTGATCGGCAAAGGACCCGAGTTGAGCGAAAAAGAACTCGGACTAAAAATGCTGAGTTTAGGGCAGGAATCAGAGAATATCGATATCGAGGAGCAGTTTCCGCCATTTCCGGCGGAAGGTTTGGATCTGTCCGAACAGCTCCAATCATTCGAAAAGTATTATATCCAGACGGCTTTAAGGATTGCAAAGGGTAATGAAAGCCGGGCCGCCAGGCTGTTGCACATGAATCATCACACCTTCCGTTACCGCAGGAAAAAATTGCTGGGGGATTAACCCGCCCATCTTTTATCCATCACTTCCAGATTTCTGCTGCCCTAACGTGACGTGCGCTCCATTTTTCTTTTTAACCCAATCTTAAATTATCTTCCCGGCCAAATTCCCGCGACACATTTCCCCGTATTGAAATTTTGCGAAAAAAATTTCGAAATTTTTCTAATTCAAGAATGAATTGAACGGTCACCCGAAAAATATTTTACCTATAAGCGTTTGGTTTTATATAATTTATCATCAGTGATGCGAATTGGCACGCAATATGCTCAAAGACAGGACGAGCAAACATTTAGCAAGTTGGATTGTCACCAAAAATAGTCAAGGAGGCAAACAATGATTCCAATAATTCGAAAAATTCTTTATGCCACCGATCTTTCCCCGAATTCTTCATACGCGTTCCGATATGCCATTAATTTTGCGAATAAACATGACGCCAAAATTATCATCCTGCATGTTTTTGAATCAATGACACCTGCTGTCTTCACCCAAATGGTCTATCTTGATGATGAAAAAAGAAAAAAAAATTACGACGATCGGATCAGTTATACCCATGATCGGATAAATAAACGGTTACGCACTTTTTCAGATAAAGAATTAAAAGATTATCCGAAAGCTGAAGATCGCATTGAATCGATTCAAATCTGTGAAGGCTTTCCGGCTGACATGATCCTGAGTAAGGCCAATGAATTAGAATGTGATGCCATCGTTATGGGTACCCATGGCAAAGGTATTATCGCAAATACATTTTTGGGGAGTGTTACCAAACGGGTTTTGCGCCGAGCTCGCAAACCTTTGCTTATTATACCCCTTCCCAAGGGCGAGATAGACCTAACGGTGCATGATGAATTAGTCTCTATTTAAAATCGTATCGATTGATTGGAGGTTCAGTTGAAAATATTGGTGGGATATGACGGATCCGATGCTTCCAAGAAAGCACTGATACTAGCCAAACAAAGCGCTGGCATCTGTCAGGGCAGAATAGAGGTTGTCCGTGCAGTTTCCCGCAAAGAGCCGCTGCCTTATCACAAGATCCAAGATGCTGAACAACAGCTGGCGCGCCAAGTGGCAAACGTTCTTGATGGCAAGCGGGTTTCATTTGAGACGACGTTATTGGTAGGCGTCGGGAATCCGGCAGAACAAATCATTAATTTTGCACAAATGATAAATGCCGATGAAATTATCATCGGCACTAAAAAAAGATCCAAAATAGGAAAGTTTGTTCTCGGCTCCACGACTCAGTTTGTGGTCCTGAATGCGCCCTGTCCGGTTATGGTAACGAAATAAGGAGTGAACGCGACAATAACAATATAGTTTTCCTGATATCCTCTGAAATAAATTAACCTAAAGCGAATTTACAAGATGGATTTATTTAGCAGACTCAAAAATATGAAAATTTTGCTGATCGATGATGATGAATGGATAAGAGACGCAATGCGCATATTTTTTGAGACTGAAAACTGCAAGATAATAGCGCTTGAAACCGCCGAAGAGGCACTCAAAATACTTCATCAACAGAATTATGACATCGTCATTTGCGATTATAAATTGCCGGGCCTGAACGGGTTGACTTTTCTAAAGGAAGTGCGGCAGTCGCAGTCAGATGCGTTAACCATAATGATAACAGCTTACAAAACGGCCCCTCTGGTATCAGAGGCCAAAAAGATCGGTATTCACGGGTTCATTGCTAAACCCTTTACCTCAGAAACGATTGAAGCGGTTTTAAGTCATATAATTGCCGAACAGAAATATGGCAGCTATTGAAATGAAGGTGCATTAACATCGCAGTTTTCGTCTCGGAAAGCAAAAATTTACAAGTCGGATTCGATTCATCTTTCCATCACAAAAATCAAGAATACAAAAATGAATGCAACACAAAGGATTTGGATTTGTACAAACTGCGGATATTCCTCCTCGAAACCTTTTAAGGCGAATATTTGCCCGAAGTGCCATTTTACCTTCTGGAAATGTATGTATTGTGCCTACACGCTTATTTCGGCAAGCCCTCCTGAAACGTGCCCGGAATGTGGCATACAGGTAAAATTTCAGAACATCACCTGTTACATACCGGATTGGGATGACCACGAGCGCGTGAACAGCGAAAGTTAGACGGTTACCAGAAATCCATTCTTTTTGTTATGAGCACTTTTAATATCCGCTAGAAAGGCTGAGATGATGAAAGTCAAACATGATGCCGCAATGATGCTGCAACATACAAAAAGAATCTGTGATCGTTTCGATTGCCGTTTTTCGGTCTGTGTTGCGCGTTTCAACAGCACGCAATATTTTCCGGGAAAGATGGCGAACTACAGCTCAAATGGGCTGTATTTTGAATCCGAATCAGCGCTTCTGCCGGGAACAAGTATTTTAATCCGAGTCCAAAATAACCTGGATGCGGATCGGGCGTATGAATTCAGAGAAGGATTCAGATCGATGTCTCTGGGGGAAGTAAAATGGTGTAAAGAATTCACCTCAGAAGGTTCCACCTGTTATGCCGTCGGTGTTAAATATTATGAGCCTGATTATTGATACGCCGTTTTAAGCCTGCTCAAAGAATTGAAAAGCATCTGCTTCACGAGGTGGGTTTGTGAGACGCGTTGCCAGCGCTTTAGGCCGACAGGGTTATAATTTTTAAAATCCGAAATGGAAAGGAGGGATCATAGAAGATTTGTTGATGCTTTGGGAATTTGAAACAGAGATCGAAGCCAAGCAGTATATTGCGCATGGGCCTGTTGTGGGAACGATCTTGATTGTTGCCGAAAAGGACGATGTTGACTTGATTACACTATCAAGTCATGGTCTGGACGTTTCGTATCAGGGGATGTGTAGAAGTGTTGCTGCGCGTCTTCTCGAGCGTGCAGACAAGCCGTTGTTGCTCATCCGAAATGGTAATAACGATAGATGCAATTAAGCAGCATCGTATCGTCATGTCCGCTAAGGTAATGAATTGCTCAATAAATCATCTGATTTATTTGTAGTTATCAACACACCATCAAAAAACCAAAATTTTTAAATATATGTTGATTGCTAATTGAGCAAAGGGCGATTAACTATTTTGCTGTCTTCAATGGGTTAGGCCATGTCCAGTCCATCTGACCATCCCCGCATTCTTTTCGTAACGCCGGAAATTATTTTTTCCCCTGTCGGTTCCGAAAAGAATACTGATTATGTGCACTCAAAATCAAATGGCCCTGCCGATTTCCCGGCGGATCTGATCGGCGATCTGGTTGAACGGGGTGCTGATGTGCATATAACCCAGCCGGATTATCGCAGCGTTTTTTCAGATATTTTCCACAAAAACCACAACATGGCGTCTCGAAAATTTTCGGGGACCCGCGTGCACCTGACCGAGGACCGGTCGTTTTTTTACTCCAATTGTCCTGAATCGAATTACCAATGGGAAAATATCAAAATTTCCCTGGCCTTTCAGCGCGAAGTCATCAATCACATCCTGCCGCAGGTGCAGCCGGATTTAATCCATTGCCATGGTTGGATGACCGGTTTGATTCCGGCGATGGCCAGGAGATTAGAGATTCCCTGTATTTTTACCTTTCAGAACCTTGAAACCGGCAAAAGCCCGTTATCGGAAATCGAAGACATGGGGATCGATGCTGCCGCTTTTTGGCAACACCTGTTTTTTGATCGCTTCCCGGTCAATTACGAGGAAACCCGCGCGACCAATCCGGCAGATTTTCTTTTAAGTGGTATCTTTGCGGCTGATTACGCCAGCGTCGCCGGTCCTGCCTTGCTGGTAAAAATCGGCGAAAATCTGATCCGGTTCCCCGAGGCGCCGCTGGGGAAGATACTGTCTGAGAAATTGGCGATCGGCGGTCATGCGGCCACAAATTATCTTGCGGCCAGAATGCACTATATCGATCTGTATGAAAGGCTGCTCAAACGATCGGTCATTAAAACGCAGATGAAAAAATCAGGATTAATCGATGAATCCATGGTTGCCGGCATAAAGTTAAATAAAACGGACGGCAGGGCTCACCCGGATGCGCATCATTTGATAAGAATGGCCGGATAATCCAATTTCAATTATCGGGTTTATTTTGTAAATTTAAAAACCGATTGCTTCGATTCTTCTTAAATACGATTTCTTATTTTCTTTTCTCAATTTTCCGAAATTAATTTTCGAAATTTTTCGAAATCCATGCGGTCATTATAATTTTCTGTTGAGGCCCTATAAAAGCTAAGTCCCTGTAGTTAATATATTTATTATATCTACAATAAAATGGCATATTTCATGCTATCTTTTTAATTAAACCGATGCGTATCGGCAAAATGGAGGGAGCATGGACATTATGGACCCGCTTTTTCAAATGGCCCATCAAAGCCAATTAGAAGGTGAGTATAGACAAACCAGTCTCTTGGATCTGATTTTAGCACTGCAAGAAGAGGTTCATCCGTCTGAAGATTGGATTGTCACCGATATCATTTTGCACATGTTTGAAATCGGCCAGGTTAAATTCCTTCAGGTGAATAAAGGGGGTGTTCTTTAATTTGGTTGGTTGTCGTTATCGGCTCAATCAAAAGAAAAAAGAAGGTCAAATTGTAAAGGAGATCTGTCATGAAGGAAACCCATATGGATATCATCATGCAAAAAAATATACCACGCGTCGGGCAAACCGTGCGCAGCAAAAAGCATGGAACTCTGTGGCGGGTAATCGAGAAAAAGGAGGTCTGGCAAAATACTTCGGATGATCCGCAAACCGGAAAGCCGCGTTTAATACCTGCTATTCAATTGACCTACTGGAAGATTAGAAAAGGTGTTCATCAAGGCATCGGTAAAATGCTAGGTTATGCTTATACACTTCATGACAATACCTTTGAGGCCAACTGGGAGGTCCTTGAAGACAGATAAGGAGGTGCGAGATGTCGGTTGACAAGAAAAAGATCTATTATGTGCCCGGAATCTATGCGCACAAAAGACCGGATGCGGCGGAGCTGGCCGAGCAGCACATTCACAGTTGGGTAAAAAGACAGCTCAAGATTAGACCTTCCAAGATCGAGAAGGCCCAAATTCAACCTGCGGTTTGTTTCTCCCGCAAAATTGGGTCCGGGACGCTGGAGATTGCCGATCTTCTTGCCAAAAAATTGAACTATCGTGTCGCCGACAGGGGGCTTCTCGACTATATGGCCAAAAACAAAAAATTGAGCAAGCAAACAATAGAGTTTTTTGATGAACGCTATCCCGGCAGGCTATCAGAACTGGCTTCAATGCTTTTTGGCGAAAAGTCTTTCATTATGAGCGACTATATTCAAAATTTTATCAGCGCGGTATATGCATTTGCAGATATGGGGTCGATGGTTTTTGTGGGTCGGGGAATCCATCTTTTTTTGCCGAGAGAACGGGTGCTGGCCGTGCGTCTAATTTCTTCCGACAATAATCGCATAAGCCGTCTGAGTGAAATTCTAGATGTGGAAGAAAATGAGGCCCGCAAGATAATCAGCCAGGTCGATAAGGAACAGAGTGAATTTTTTAAAAAAGCATATGGCAAAAGGGAAGCCTCTCCTTACGAGTTCGATATGGTGATTAACCTCGATTTTATCGATAAACCAAGAAGCGTGGCGGAAATCGTCGCCAAGGCGTATTGTGAAAAATTTGAAAAAGAGTTGGGCGAAAAACAAATCGTTCGGGTCAAATCAATGTGATTGATGCATTCATCCAATTGGTTACGGATGCCAATCCGGAGACACTCAAAAAAGATGAATTCTAAATCCAGCAATGGTTTGCAATTTAATTGCGTCAAAACCGACAAAAAAACCAAGCAAGCATTCGAGTGGTGGGGTCCTGCTCCCAGCGCGGCAAGAAAAATTGCGGTTCGCAAATCAAAGGCTCTGATCGATAAGAGAGTGAGCCTGAAAGCGGCCGTCAGCCGATATATTAAAGACGCGATCACGATCGGTATCGGCGGTTTTGTAAACACCCGGGTTCCGGTGGCGCTTGTCCATGAGATCATACGCCAGGGCGCAAAGGATCTTACCCTTGCGTTCCAGTCCAATTCAATTTGTGCCGAGTTATTGGCCGGGGCCATGCTGCTGTATCCCCGTCATGTTTCTGTCAGACGGGTGGAACTGGCATGGTGGGGCTATGAAGTCATCGGCATCGCCCCTTTGCTCCGGCACCTGGCTGGGAAAGGCATGATTCAACTCGATGATTACACCAATTACGGCATGTCGGCACGATTCAAAGCTGCTGCCATGGGCCTCGATTTCATTCCCGTCAGGGACCACGGGGGCTCGGATATGGAACATGTCAATCGCGGTCTTATGGTATCCAGTCCGTTTACCGGAAAGAACACCTATTTGGTGCCGGCCTGTTATCCCGATGTCGGGCTTCTGCATGTCACCGCAGCCGATGTATACGGCAATTGCCGCATATTCGGAGCCCTGTGTACATGCCCTGAAATTGCCCTTGCATCTGCGTACAGCATTGTGAGTACCGAACAGATGATATCCAACGAGAGTATTCGAACCTACCCCAATTTGACTGAAATTCCGTATCTGGCCGTGGATGCCCTTGTTGAACAACCGTTTGGCGCTTATCCCGGCGTTTGTTACGGAAATTATTGGTTTGATATGGCGCATATACAAATGTTTCGTGACGCTTCCGAAGAATTCAGAAAATCGGGAAATCAAGATCCGTTAAAGAAATATTATGAAGACTACATCTTCGGATGCGAAACATTTGACGCGTTTCTCAACAAAATACCGCGCGAAGTCTTCGAGAAAATCAAACAGCTGGACGGCGGGCAGCCGATAATCGTCGAATAGGCGCTGAGGTCTGCACGCGATAAACGATTTACAGGGCCTAAACCATGTCTGCCTGCACACCCGTTGAAATGATTACCTACACCGGTTCGAGAATTTTAGAAGACAACAAAACTGTTTTTGTCGGAACCGGTCTGCCGATGATCGCGGCCATGCATGCCCAGCTTACCCATGCACCGGGTTTGGGTATGATCTTTGAGGCCGGAGCCCTTTCCCCGGTATTGGATATGGGTTTGCCGATGTCGGTCGGCGACACGCGTGCCTGCCGCAAGGCATGTTACCTGAAAGGTTTGTGTGCCGTTTTCGAACTAACCCAGAGAGGGCACGTCGACTATGCTTTTATCGGAGGTGCGCAAATTGATTGCTATGGCAATGTGAACTCCACTTTTGAAGGCGGCAGCTACAGCAAACCGCGAACCCGATTTCCGGGAAGCGGCGGGGCCGGGGTTATGGCCGCCAACTGCGAAAAGACAATTATTATAATGGCCCTGGAAAAAAGAAGGTTTGTAGAAAAATTAAATTTTCTGACCAGCATCGGTTTCGGTGACGGCTCGCCGGGTTATCGCGAAAAGGCCGGTGTTATGGGATCCGGTCCCTATCGCGTCATCACGCATGAGGGCCTTTTTGGTTTCGACCCGCAATCCAAAAAAATGATGCTGCTCGAGATCGCACCCGGAAAAACACCCGAACAGATACAGGAAAAAGCCAGCTTTGCGTTACGCATTTCTCCGGAGCTGAAACCAATGCTGGAGCCAACTGCAGAGGACTTACGGCTTCTCAGGCACGTATGCGATCCGCAGGGTTATTTTCTGGCGCGAAAAATGAACTAGTACGTGCTGGACCGTGAAAACGAATCTTTTTGCAGAAGATTTTTTTGATCAACGAAGCTGTGGAGAATAAACGGAAATGACGATGGCGGGTAACCGCAAGAATTGTCGCAAATACCTGTTAACGCTATTTTGCCTGTTTACGGCCACGCTTATCGGCGTGATTCGCTATCTGACCGGACCGGAATTTGCGCTATCGCTTTTTTATTTATTGCCGATTGCACTGGCGACCTGGCATGCCGGCAGGTGGGCCGGCGTTGCGGTTTCGCTGACCAGCGCCATTTCCTGGCTAACTGCCGATTTAACCATGCTGCCGGCTTTCTCAAGCGCATTCATTCCGTATTTGAACGAGACTTTTCGGCTAACCGTGTTTTTAATCATTACGTTTATTCTCACAAAATTAAAAAGTGTTCTGGATAACCATCAAGCGCTCGCCAGAACCGATCCGCTGACCGCAATACCCAACAGGCGCGCTTTTTACGATTTGGCGGAAATGGAGCTAAATAAAGCCCGTCGCTACCAGAAACCGCTGTCGGCTTTATATCTGGACATTGACAACTTCAAACAAATCAACGACCGTTTGGGGCATCACAGTGGCGACGCGCTTTTGTGTTCCGCTGCCAAAATGATAAAAAGCAATCTCCGTGCAATTGACATCATAGGACGATTCGGAGGCGATGAATTCGTTATTCTACTGGCAGAGACCGGTGCAGATTCTGTCGCCCTGGTTGCCAGGAAACTTAGAGACAAACTTTTAAAACTGATGCAAAAGAATAATTGGCCGGTAACTTTCAGTATCGGTGCGGTCACATTTGAGAACCCGCCTGACAGCGTCAAGCAGGTGATAAATGCCGCTGACGTGCAAATGTATAACGCCAAGAATAATGGTAAAAACAGAATTCATTATAAAGTAATTGAAGCGGTCGATATCATAACGCATCTGAGCACATCCCCCAAAACCGCACGCCTATAATCCTTTAACGTCACACGGCGCAGGCCTTTATCCATGGGTATCGCTTAGGGTCATGTTTGTTCTTTGCGAAACCTGGCGAGAGGTCTGCTGCAGCCTTTTTAAGACGCTGCATAGAACCCCCCTGCCGCACTCAAAAGGTTTGCTTTTGGCGCTCGTCTATTTTTCTTCAAATTAATTTCGAATATTTGCGAAAAGGTTTTCGAATTTTTTCTAAGACGCCGGATTCAATCCAGTCGTCGGGGGGGGCACGATTTTAGATAACAGACCGGATTAATTATATATATATGAGATACCATTTCCTGGCATAATATCTGCTACACACAGTGACAAACCCGGTCCAATGCCTAAAAATCCAGTTGAGGCTAGCCGATGCAAAATCACCCTAAAATTTTATTGGCCGTAGATGGGTCTGATCAATCTCTAAATGCCGTGCGCTATGTGGGCCGGTTATTTTCCAAAAAATCGCAAATCGTTTTGTTGCATGTGATGGCTGAAATTCCTGAGGCATTCCGAGATATGCATGTGGATTCTTCAGGCCATAGCGAAGGCCATCTGCTGGGGATATGGAAAGTTCATCAAGAGGAAATCATAGACGACTTTATGCAGCAAGCACAAGCCTTATTGTTGGATGCCGATATTGCGCCAGAAGCCGTCAATGTTAACGCGCAAAGCATGAGGTCCGGCATTGCCAGAGATATTATCAATGAATCATATGAGGATTATTCGGCTCTGGTGGTCGGACGTACCGGAGCCAGTAAAATTGAAGAGATTACGATGGGAAGTGTTGCTTCTAAGCTAGTGGAAACGATCGGCCACATTCCCATTATAGTGGTTGGCGAAAGCCCCGAATCCCAAAAAATATTGATCGCGCTTGACGGCTCCGAAGGATCGATGAACGCAGTCGCAAATGTTGGGGCTTTATTAGAGCCTGCGGAATGCGAAGTCATGTTTTGCCATGTCATCAGACCTTTGAATATTCAGCAGCTCGGCACGAAGGAACTCTTCAAGCAAAAGCATGAGGCGCATTGGATCGCAGCCAACCAAAGAAAAATTGTGCCGGTCCTAAATGAAGCCAAGAGACGCTTGCTGAAGGCGGGATTCTCCGAAGAGCAGATTTCCAGTGAAATCTTGACGCATCAAAAGAGCAGGGCAGCGGCGATCGCCAAGGCAGCCGCCGCCGGCGGCTTTGACACCATAGTGTTCGGCCGGCGGGGCTTTACTTCGGTAGGAGACTTCAAGATCGGGCGGGTCAGTAGAAAAATTCTGCACTTTGCGTTTCAACCGGCCCTGTGGATTGGAAGTTGAGCATCGCATCGCTCCTGCGCGGGTTTCAGGCAGATTTCGGAAGACTTTATTGAACAACATCCAAGAATAAACGCAATGAATATGGCAGAAGAGATGCTTAGCGCAGAACAACTTTCCGCTATACTTATTATTCTACCCTTTGCGGCGGCCGTTATCTGTTATTTGATTCGCGTAAGCGCGATTCGGTCCATCGTTGTTCTAATTGCCGGGACGGTGTTGATCACCAGCGCCGTGTTGCTTATTCCGCTGACGCCCTTCAGTTTGTCGCCGCAGCCCTTTTTCGGCGTTAGCATCCACGTCATTGTCCAGGCTTTGGATTTTTTCCTGCTGCTGATCATTTTGTATTTCGGATTCAGACACCGCCATATTGCGATTAAAGCCCTGGCTCTTTTGCAGATCATTTTCCTGCTTTACTTCGAGTTTTTCCTGATTCAAGACAAACCGGACACTTCGGCACTGTATTGCGATCATCTTACGCTTGTTATGGTGCTGATTGTTTCCATTGTCGGCTCGCTTATCTGCTTTCAGGCCATCGCTTACATGAAAAATCACGAGGAACACCTCCGATTGAACAGATCCAGACAACCCCGGTTCTTCTTTGTGATGCTGCTGTTTTTGAGTGCCATGAACGGTTTGGTGCTCTCCAATGATATGCTTATTTTCTATTTTTTCTTTGAGCTGACCACGCTGTGCTCGTTTCTTCTTATTGCCCATGACGGCACCAAAGAGGCCGTAAAAAACGCATTGCGCGCCCTGTGGATGAACAGTCTGGGGGGCGCAGCCTTCATCTTGGCCCTGGTCGGCATTTATCGTGAGACGGGTATCCTTGAGCTGCAGCGCATGATAATATACGGCAACATCGATGCCGGTGTTTATCTTCTTTCGATGGCCCTGCTTTGCTTTGCGGCCTTTACAAAATCCGCTCAATTTCCCTTCCAGAGCTGGCTGTTAGGTGCGATGGTCGCCCCCACGCCGGTATCAGCGCTGTTGCACTCGAGCACGATGGTCAAAGTCGGCGTCTATCTGGTTTTACGGCTGGCGCCGGCGATGAACGGCACCTTTTTGAGCCACTGCGTTGCCGTTTTCGGCGGATATGCATTTCTGTCCGCTGCCGCACTGGCTGTCGGTCAAAGCAACGGAAAAAAGGTTTTAGCGTATTCCACCATCAGTAACCTGGGCCTCATTTTCGCCTGCGCCGGATTGAACTCCCCGCAAGCCATAATTGCCGGAATACTTTTGATTTTTTTCCACGCCGTCATTAAAGCCCTCCTGTTTCTGTGCGTGGGAAGCATTGAGCAGCATATCGCCAGCCGTGATATCGAGGACATGCGGGGATTGTACGCCACCATGGCACTGACAGCACTCATTACCGTGATGGGCGTCATCATGATGATCATGCCGCCTTTCGGCGTTCTCTTGAGCAAATGGATGGCGATAGAGGCCGCTGCCCGCAACCTCTATGTCGTCATTATGATTGCGCTCGGAAGTGCCTTGACGGTTATGTACTGGGCCCGCTGGGCCGGGACCCTGATGAGCGATCCGTTTGCCGGCAGATTCAAACTGGAGCGTCAGCCGCTGCTAACCTGGGGTGCTCTGGGCGCATTATGTCTGGTTGCAGGCCTATCGAGCATTGCGGCGCCCTGGCTGTATGTGTGGTTTGCAGTGCCGGCATTGAATGCGGGATATGCCGCGCCCTTTATAGTGAAGCGCGGGGTTTTGGAAAATACGACCGGCGCTTTTGCCGTTTTTCCGTTAAGTATGGTCGCCATCCTCGGATTTGTCATTGCCATTTTGGCTGTTAAAAAAGCTGCCGGGGCGCGCATCGTTGCGCCTTATCTGAGCGGAATACAGACGCATGCGCCGGGTGTATTCATAGGGCCCAAGAACCTTTTGGTCAAAGCCGAGGCCAAAAACTATTATCTGGCCTCCATCTTCGGCGAGCAGCGGCTGACGACCTGGATTAATCTGGGCGCAGGCGTGCTTCTCACCCTGGTTGTGGGAGGTGCGCTATGACAGGCACGGCGGTGTCTATCGTCATCGGGCTCATCGGGGGACCCCTGCTGGGCGGTTTGGTTAGCGGTCTGGACCGCATACTGACTGCGCGTCTGCAGTCACGCATCGGACCGCCGATGTGGCAGCCCTTTTACGACGTGGTTAAACTCTGGGGCAAAGAAAAGGTAGTCGTAAATGTTTGGCAGGCATTTTGCGCCTACTGTTACGTGGCGGCGACCGCCATCGCTTTGGTTCTCTTCTTTCTAAAGTCGGATTTGTTGTTGATCCTTTTTACGCAGGCCGTCGGCGCCGTTTTTTTAGTGGTCGGCGCGCTTTCTTCCACCTCACCCTTCAGCCAGGTGGGGGCGCACCGCGAGCTCCTGCAGATTCTGTCCTATGAACCGCTATTGGTTTTTGTCGCCGTCGGAATTTACCTTGAAACCGGCAGCTTCAAAATTGCAGGACTCGACACCTGGGACGAGCCGCTGCTGATGAAACTGCCGTTTTTATTTGTGGTTCTCGGATATGCACTGACCATCAAGCTTCGCAAGTCGCCGTTTGATCTATCCACTTCCCATCACGCGCATCAAGAACTCGTCAAGGGTCTGCTCACGGATTATTCCGGTCCGTTTTTGGCCCTCACCGAGATCGGTCACTGGTATGAAACCATATTGCTGCTGGGGTTTTGTTCACTTTTCTGGGCCAACAACTGGATCGCGATGATGATTCTGATTGTGGCGACTTATTTTATGGAAGTTCTGATTGACAATGTCTCGGCGCGCATGAACTGGCGCTGGATGCTCGGTTATGTTTGGGCGATGGGGCTGACATTGTCTCTGGTGAATCTTATCTGGCTGTATGTCGGCTAAGAGGCGACGGCATGTTTAAGAAACTTATCCAAAAAGCGCGCGTCAAGTCACCCTGGCTGCTGCATTATGATTGCAGCAGCTGCAACGGTTGCGATATTGAAGTTCTGGCGTGTCTGACACCGGTGTATGATATTGAACGCTTCGGCATCATCAATGTCGGCAACCCCATGCATGCCGATCTTCTGCTTGTCACCGGTACGGTTAATTACCGCAACCGGAAGGTGCTGCTCAATTTGCACGACCAGATGCCGGATCCCAAGCTGGTTGTGGCCATCGGTTCCTGTGCGCTGTCGGGCGGCATTTTCAGGGAAGCTTACAACGTGATCGGCGGCGTCGACAAGGTGATTCCGGTGGACGTTTATGTGCCGGGGTGCCCGGCTAAACCGGAGGCTATCATTGACGGTGTGACGCTGGGCTTAAATGTGTTCACGCGGAGCAAAGAAGGAAGGAAAACCCATGCGAGATGAAGTGATATCCGTCGATCCTGATAATTTGGTGGGTGCGGTTGCCAAAATAAAAGTGGAAGGATACCGGTTCGTTACACTGTCGTGTATGCAAGGCGATGAGAACATGGTCGTTGTCCTCTATCACTTCGATAAAGATCTTGTCCTGAAGCATTTGCGGGTGAGCGTCCCAGCAGATCGCGCGCTGCCGAGTATCACCCCGGTATATTTTGCCGCTTTTCTGGTGGAAAATGAAATCCAGGATCTTTTCGGTCTGCGTTTCAGTGGCCTGGCCGTAGATTACGAGCGCACCCTCTATTTAGAGGGGGACGTCAAGGTAACGCCGTTTTGCAGGTATACCGTGGCAAAAATGAATGCTGACAAAGCGAAAATGCTTTCGGCATCTGCGGATTTACCCGGCACAGGAGGGAGTTGAATGCTGAAAACCGTTATACCGTTCGGGCCCCAGCATCCGGTTTTGCCGGAACCCTTGCATTTGAAACTCACGGTGGAAGACGAAGTCATCACGGAGGCCATTCCGGCGCTGGGCTTCGTTCACCGGGGGCTTGAAATGCTGGCGAATATCCGTGATTTTAAACAGATGACCCAGGTGGTCGAGCGCGTTTGCGGGATCTGCTCGATGATCCATGCCATGTGTTACTGTCAGGGCATTGAAGCGATAATGGGAATTGAGGTGCCGCGGCGTGCAACGTTTCTGCGCACCATTTGGTCCGAATTGAACCGGATGCACAGCCATCTTTTGTGGCTCGGACTGTTTGCCGACAGCTTCGGCTTTGAAAGCCTCTTTATGCAATTATGGAAAATTCGCGAAAAGGTCCTGGATCTCAACGAGGCCACTGCTGGAAACAGAATTATTGTCTCCGTCAATGTTATCGGCGGCGTGCGGCGGGATTTGGCCCCCGAACAAATAAGTTGGATGCTTGCAGAACTGGCGGAGGTCGAACAGGAGATCAACCGACTCGGATCCACCCTGCTGACAGATTATACCGTAAAAAAACGCACCGCCGGCAAGGGCGTCATCACCAAAGACAAGGCCTTTGAATTAGGACTGGCCGGGCCAACGCTGCGCGCCAGCGGCGTTTGCCAGGATATGCGCATGTTGGGCTATGCGGCTTTTGATCAGCTCGACTTCGAGCCGGTGGTGGAAACCGGGGGAGACTGCTATGCCCGCAGCAAGGTCCGCTTTCGCGAAGTATTGCAGAGCATCGATTTGATTCGACAGGCGTTATCCAGGATTGATCAAAGCGAGATACGGACTAAAGTTAAAGGGCGGCCTCAAGGCGAAACCGTCTGCAGGGTCGAACAGCCCCGGGGCGAACTGTTTTACTATATCAAAGCCGATGGAACCAAAAATTTGGAGCGGTTGCGAATCAGAACCCCGACATTTGCCAACATTCCGGCACTGTTGAGCATATTGCCGGGTATGTGGCTGTCGGATGTGCCGGTAGCGGTGCTGTCTATCGATCCGTGCATCAGTTGCACCGAGCGCTAAATTGAGACGCAGGAAATTGTAGCATGTTTAAAATGACGCCGAATGTACTTCGAAATTTATTCTTCCCAAAAGCCACCCGGCGTTATCCCCTGGAGGTGCGAGCGCCGTTTGAAAATGTGCGCGGCGCACTGATGAACGATATTGAAAAGTGCACCTTCTGTAGCGCCTGCGCTCTGAAATGCCCTTCGCAATGCATCGCGGTGGATAAAAAAGCAGCCACCTGGAGTTATGATCCTTTCGCCTGCGTCTTTTGCGGCATCTGTGTGGAAATCTGTCCGGCAGAATCTCTGCATCAAAAACCTGAATACCGCCTGCCGGTTGCCCAACGCGAATCGATTTTGCTGAAAGGGGAACCCGGGCAGAAAATTGAAAAAAGCAGTTAAATTTAAGCTTGCAAAGTGGTCCACCGGAGCAGATCGTATCGCCTCAAACAGGTTTTTACGCGGCAGGTTATCTTCTTTAAGAATCCAGTCCGGCGGAATGTCGAATTTAGGCGGTTATGTCCATTGGGTGGATTTCTCATAAGTTTGGGCTGCATCAACGGGCGCAATGGCATACAAATAAAAGCATCAGGCCAAGCCTCGTCATTAATTGTTCAATATAAACAAAAAGGACATCACCATGCCCACATCTTCGAAGATTGCCGTTTTCTACGATACCTTCCGGGAGCTCAGCAATCTGGTGCATTCCAGCGAAAATGTAGACGAAGTCCTCGAGCTGATGGTATGGAAGGTTACCGAAGCGTTGAATGCCAAGGGAGCATTGCTGCGGATACTGAATCTCGACACCAAGGAATTTGAACTGAGTGCCGCCTACGGTCTCAGTGAGTCCTATCTGTCCAAGGGGCCGGTGACACAGCAAAGCATCATCACCGATGTTTACAAACAGAAACCGTTTGTCATCATCGACGACGTGCGGACAGATAAACGGATTCAATACCCCAAGGAGGCCTACCAGGAAGGCCTTCGCATGGTCCTGGATCTGCCTCTCGTCTTTCGCGACCACATCGCGGGCCTTCTGAGAGTCTACTTTCCGGCATCGAGACAGTTCGAAGTAGATGAGGTCGACTTTGCCGTAGCGCTGGCGCAGCAGTGTGCCTGCGCAATCGACAAGGCGCGGCTGATCGGAGAGCAGCAAGCCCGCTATGACCAGCTGGCGCTGCAAACTGAAAAGCTTTCGGCCCTGGGGCGCATGGCGGCCGGCATCGCCCACGAAATCAACAATCCGCTGGCCGGTGTTTTGCTTTACAGCTCCAATCTCATCAAAAAAATTCCGGATGACAGCTTGCTCAAAGAGGGAATGGAAATCATCATACGGGAAACCCAGCGCTGTAAAATCATCATCCAGGGCTTACTGGAGTTCGCCCGAGAACAGCAACCGAAAAAGATGCTGACCGATATCAACCAGATCATTGATCGTGCGGTCTGCATGCTGGAAAATGAGTTCCGCCTGCGGCACATTCAACTTGAAAGAGCATATTCAAAGGATCTGAAGCCCGCTATGCTGGATGGAAGCCAGTTGCAGCAGGTCTTCGTCAATCTGTTGCTGAACGCCGCCCATGCCGTCGACCAGGAAGGGACCATTGAGATCCGAACCCGATCCGATTCCGCCGGTGAGCATTTGATTATCGAGATTCAGGACAGCGGCTGCGGGATTCCCCCGGAGAACCTGGATAAGATTTTCGAACCTTTCTTTTCCACCATAAAAGATGGTTCCGGATTGGGGCTGGCGGTCAGCTATGGTATCGTCCGAAACCACCAGGGAGAACTGACCGTTAAATCTCAACCCGGCAAAGGTGCCTGTTTCACCATCACACTGCCGCTGCGGCAGTAGAAAGGATCAACATTGGCGACCCATCTCCCCGGCAGCCTGAAACCGGCGAAAGTCCTTGTCATCGACGACGAGTCCGTCATCTGTGACGGCTGCCGGCTGGCGCTGTCCGAGAAGGGACACGCGGTGGATACCTTCAACGGCGGTGGCGAAGGAATGGACGCCATCCGGCGGGGAGATTACGAGCTGCTTATGCTGGACCTGAAGCTGCCCGATGCCGACGGAATGGATCTGTTGAAGGCTCTGCGAGAAGAAAAACCGCACCTGGCGGTGATCGTGATGACCGGCTATTCCTCGGTACAGAATGCCGTCGCGGCCATGAAACAGGGTGCCGCCGATTATCTGGCCAAACCGTTTACTGATGACGAACTGCTTTTCGCTGTCGAAAAAGCGTTAATCAGCAAGCGCCTGACCGAAGAAAACCTGGCGTTGCGCAAGCAGCTTTTCGCCATGTTCGACTTCAGCAACATTGTCGGAGAAAATTCGAAGCTGCTGCAGGTTTTCAACGAAGTTCGCAGGGCCGCCCCCACAGAAAGTACCATCCTGCTCCAGGGCGAAAGCGGAACCGGCAAAGAACTTTTTGCCAAAGCCATTCACGCCCACAGCAATCGATCCACCCGCCAGTTTATCGTCGTTGACTGCAGCACTTTTTCATCTTCCTTACTGGAAAGCGAGCTGTTCGGACACGAGAAAGGCGCCTTTACCGGTGCTATCCAGGACAAAGCCGGTATATTCGAAGTGGCCGACGGCGGCACCCTGTTTTTGGACGAAATTGCCAATTTGAACCTGGAGGTTCAGGGTAAGCTGCTGCGGGTGATGGAAACCCATGAATATAAACCGGTCGGATCGAGCCAAACTCGAAAAGCGGACATGCGGGTCATTGCCGCCACCAACCAGGACTTGCAGGCCCTGGTCGAAGGGGGGCGCTTCCGCAAGGACCTGTTCTACCGCGTCAATGTGCTTCCGATCACCATTCCGCCTCTGAGAGAGCGCAGCGATGACATCCCCAAGCTGGCCTATCACTTTTTGCGCCAGTTTTGCCGTGAAATGGGCCGCAGGATTGAGGGCTTTTCCGACGACGCCTTACAGGCGCTGCTTCACTACGACTGGCCCGGCAATGTCCGGCAGCTTAAAAACGTGGTGGAGCGCCTCGTGATCATGGCCGACGAAAAGATACTCGATCACACCCACGTGGCCAACAACCTGCAGCGCCCGGAAGCCGAAGAAATGCAAACCATTCCGAAGACTTCCGCAGAGCTCAAGATCCTCAAAAGCCTCATTTTGGAGAAAAAGTATGCGCCCATCGAAAAAATCTTTCTCCAGACCGCCTTAAAAGCCAGTGCGGGTAACATCAGTCAGGCAGCCAAAAAAGTGGGGATGCAGCGCTCTAATTTTTCGGTCCTGATGAAAAAGCACCGCCTGACGATCAAAAAGAGAAGCACCGAGCAGTAGCGACACCCCCGTTTGCCCCGATCTTTTCTTATTCCTTTTGTATAAAAAAATATACGCCACCAAAACTATCCACAATTATTTGATTAATGGTGAAATCCGGGTTGATTGCCGTATAAATAAATATACGAATGGTGTGTAACTCTCTTCCGCGCCTTTCGATTAATTTCATATAACTTATAGTAATCATTTAATATATTTACTTTATCTTTCAAAATACGAGCGGACAGTGATATGGCACGGCACTTGCTCAGAAGGATGGCAACACATGTGAGCATTTACCGATGAATATCTTTAATACAGGGTCACAAAAGGAGGAAGAGCCATGAACGTGACGCAGGAAACCATCCGACATGGATCGATCATTCCGCCGAGCATCCTGGTGATGGAGGATGAGATGAGTGTCGCCAAAGGGCTGGAGATGGTTTTGACCGAAGAAGGGTACATCGTCGATCTGGCCATGACCGGCAAAGATGCCCTGGATATCTTCGACCAGAAAACCTTCGATCTTCTCGTGGCGGACCTTCGACTGCCGGATATCAACGGCATGGAAGTGATCCGGACCGTTAAAGCAAAAAAACCGGATACCGGTGTGGTGGTCATCACCGGTTATGCCAGCGTTAATTCTGCGGTGGATGCGATGAAGCTCGGCTCGTTTGATTACCTTCCCAAACCCTTTACGGATGACGAGATCAAGACCGCCGTCGAAGGTGCCCTGAAAGGCCAGCATTCTGTACCTTCCGATGCCGTCATTGAGAAGGTGGAGAAAAAAGAAGAGGAAACACTGATCCAGAAAGAGGAAGTCACCAAGGTGCTTGACCGCACAATTGTGGACGAAGAGTTCTGGATAGCGTTGATGGAGCAAGGCTCGGTGGTGCTGGAAAGCTACCAGCTCTCCTCGAGAGCCAAAGCCGCCATTGTTTCCGGAGATCTGGCATGGATCAACAAACATGTGGGGCCGCTTTCCAAAGAACAGCTGGCGTTCATTTACAAACGCCTGGAGCGGGAAGCCTGGTAATCGGGGCATCAATCCGACCACTGCAGCGGGTGGAACTATTTTAAGGGAGGAAATCTTATGGAACAGGTTCGAGAAGCGATACACGCCGAACCCCGAATCTGGCCCCAGATTCTCATTATGGAAGACGAAATGAGCGTCGCCAAGGGGCTTGAGCTGGTGTTGAGCGATGAGGGCTATGCCGTCGATCTGGCAATGACGGGCCGTAGCGCACTGGATAGTTTCAGCCAAAAGGCGTTTGATCTGTTGATCGCTGATTTGCGGCTACCGGACATCGACGGCATGGAGGTGATCAAAAAGGTGAAAAACAGTCGACCCGATACCGAAGTGATCGTCGTTACAGGATATTCGACGATTTCCTCTGCAGTGGAAGCGATGAAGCTCGGCGCCACCGACTATTTGTCCAAACCATTTACGGATGACGAGCTCATGTCTGCGGTCAGGGTTGCACTCCATGAAAAGAAGGTGTTCAACACCGGCGCAGCGGCAGCGTCTGTCGCCGAACCGTCGGTACCGGCTCTCGAACCGCTCCCCGAAGATCTGCAGCGGGTCCAGGAGATCATGACGCAGGTCCGGCAGGCGTTTTCCGGCACCCGGGAGGAGCTGATTTCCATGCTTCAGAAGGTTCAAAATCATCTCGGATTTATCCCGGAATCGGCGTTGGAAGAGATCGCTCGATTCACCCGCACGCCGGCTGCATCGGTTTACGGAATCGCCACCTTTTATGAGCAGTTTCGACTCGATCCGGTGGGTCGTCACATCGTCAAAGTGTGTCGCGGTACGGCCTGCCACGTAAAAGGCGTTGAACGGATACTCAGTGAAATCGAAACCCGCTTCGGGATGTCCCCGGGACAGACCAGCGACGACCGGATGTTCACACTGGAAACGGTCGCCTGTTTCGGTTCCTGCGCCATTGCTCCGGTGGTGGTGGTGGACGATTCGGTTAAGGGCCGCATGAACCCGACCAAAACCAGAGAATTAATGGAAGGAATGGACCATGAGAACCAGGGCCCGGATCAGCAGTAAAGGCTCACAGGGGAGGTGAAAATGAGCTACACCGCCATAAAGACAAAGGCCGAAAAGGAATGGAATTGGCTGGAAAACCTACCCCAACCACTGATCCAGTTAGGGATGGGCACCTGCGGCAGGGCTTCCGGCGCAGACGACATTTTGGGCAGCGTCCAACAGACACTAAAAGACTTGAACCTTCTGGCCCGAACCATGGAGGTCGGTTGTATCGGCATGTGCTACCTCGAACCGCTGATGGCGGTCCGCAAACCAGGACGCCCTTATATTTTATACGGCAATTTGACTCCGGAAAAAACAGAAAAGATATTGCAGCGATACATCACAGAAGACGACCCGTGTGCTAAGTGGAGTGTCTGCACCATTGGCAAAGACCGGGTCGAAGGGATACCCCCATTTGAGGAGCATCCCATGCTGCGCCCCCAGGTGCGTATTGCCTTGCGCAACTGCGGTCTGATCGATCCGAACAACATTCATCATTACATCGCCAAAGGCGGCTATTCGGGCCTGCAGCGTGCTTTAGGCATGAGCCCTGCCGAGGTGATCGAGGAGGTGAAGGCTTCCGGCCTCAGGGGACGCGGTGGCGCAGGCTTTTCCACCGGTCTGAAATGGGAATTCGCCCGTAATTCATTCAAAGATACCAGCTACATCGTTTGCAACGCCGACGAGGGTGATCCCGGGGCCTTCATGGACCGGGCGCTTCTCGAAGGAGATCCCCATGCGGTTTTAGAGGGATTGCTCATCGGGGCTTACGCCATCGGTGCAGCCGAAGGATTTATTTACGTTAGAGCCGAATACCCTCTGGCCATCGAGCGGCTGGTCAAGGCCCTGGAAGACATGGAACAATACGGACTGCTGGGCGATTCGGTGCTGGGGAGTCGGTTTCGATTCGACATTCATATCAAGGAAGGCGCTGGTGCGTTTGTATGCGGTGAGGAGACCGCCTTGATGGCCTCCATCGAGGGGCGTCGCGGTATGCCGCGATCCAGGCCGCCCTTCCCCGCCCAATCCGGTCTGTGGGGCAAACCTACCAATATCAACAATGTCGAAACCTTCAGCAACGTGTCGGCCATTTTGCAAAATGGCGCAAGCTGGTACGCCGGCTTCGGTACGGAAAAAAGCAAAGGGACCAAGACGTTCTCCCTGGCCGGTAAAGTGGAACGCACCGGGCTGATCGAAGTGCCCATGGGCATCCGCCTGAAGGAAATCATTTACACCATCGGAGGCGGCGGTCCCAAGGGCAAAGAGATTAAAGGGGTACAAACCGGCGGTCCTTCCGGCGGTTGCATTCCCGTCGACCGGTTTGACCTGACGGTGGATTATGAATCGCTGGCGGCGGCAGGTTCCATCATGGGCTCCGGTGGAATGGTGGTGATGGATCAAGACACGTGCATGGTGGACATGGCCCGCTACTTTTTGACTTTCACCCAGGCCGAATCGTGTGGCAAGTGTCTGCCTTGCCGTCTGGGAACACACCAAATGCTCGACATTCTGGAAGACATCTGCGCCGGCGCCGGAACGTCAGCCGACATGGATCTGCTCATGGATTTAAGTGAAACGGTTCAGAAGGGGTCGCTCTGCGGTCTGGGCCAGACAGCACCCAACCCGGTGAAGACAACGCTGCGCTACTTCAAAGACGAATATGAAAACCATGTGCTCCATCACACATGCAAAGCCGGCGTGTGCAAACCCTTGTTCCATTATGAAATCGATCAAGAACTGTGCAACGGATGCGGGCTTTGTGTGCGCAAGTGCTCCACCGGAGCGATCAGCGGCGAAAAGAAAGAACCGCACCGTATCGATCCGACCCAGTGCACCAAATGCGGCATTTGCTATCAATCCTGCAAGCAGCTGGCGGTTGCGATTCTTTAGCTGCCGCAGAGACCCAACATCCATTGAACCGGATTGAGGAGGTCAGTTGTGAAAAACATTCGACTCACCATCGACGGCCAGGAAGTCTGCGTGCCGGCCGATGCGACCGTACTGGAAGCCGCCCAGAAAATGGGAATTTACGTGCCGACGCTCTGCCACGACCCGCATCTCAAACCCTACGGGGCCTGTCGACTTTGTATCGTTCAAATCGATGGCCTGCGGGGTTTACCCACCTCATGCACAACCCCCGTCCAGGAAGGGATGGTCGTGGTCACCGAAACCGAAGAAATCCAGCGAATTCGACGCGGGATCGTGGAGTTGGCTATCGTCGACCATCCGGCCGACTGTCTGACCTGTTTTAAAAGCGACGAATGTGAGCTGCTGAGTGTCGCCCGCTATCTGGGTGTCGAAAACCAATCCATCGATCGGCTGCGTCGTCCCGCGACCGCCATGTCCTTGGATATTTCCAATCCGGCCTTCGACTTTGACCCCAACAAATGCATCCTGTGCGGCAAATGCATCCGCGTGTGCGATGAAATCCAGGGATTAGGCGCCATCGATTTCGCTGAACGCGGATATCATACCCGGGTCAGCACCTTTGCCGGAAAACCGTGGGCGGACTCGATCTGCCAGACCTGCGGCGAGTGTGTGGAACGCTGCCCGACCGGTGCCCTGATACCCAAAAATCTTGTCATTCCCCAGCGGGAAGTAAAAACGCTCTGCCCTTTTTGCGGCGTCGGCTGCCCCATCTATGTGGGGATTCGCGGCAACCGGATCGTCAAAGCCAGGGCTGATGTCGAAAGTCCGGTCAGTCAGGGAGGCTTGTGCGTCAAGGGCCGATTCGGCCTCGACTTTGTCAATCATCCCGAGAGGCTGACCCATCCGCTGATCCGCAAAGAAGGCGTGCCCCGGTCGATCCGAGCTGAAGAGGTCACAAACGTCTCCGATATTTTCCGAGAGGCAACCTGGGATGTAGCCCTGGACCTTGTCGCCCAAAGGCTGAAGGAAATCAGAGACAGAGACGGTGCTGGCACCCTCGGCGTGCTCAGCTCGGCCAAGTGCACCAACGAAGAAAACTACCTCCTTCAGAAATTCGCCCGCGCGGTTCTCGGAACCCACAATGTGGATCACTGCGCACGCCTGTGTCACGCCTCCACCGTGGTGGCCGCACTTGCCGCCTTCGGAGACGGCGCCATGAGCAATTCCATCTCCGACATCGCCCGGGCCGAATCGATCCTGGTTATCGGCTCCAACACCACCGAATGCCACCCCATCATTGCAAGGCGCATCAAACACAACGTCAGGGAAAACGGCGCTCGACTGATCGTTGCCGATCCGCGCGCAACAGAGCTGGCCCAAGCGGCCGAACTGCACTTGAACCACCGTCCGGGAACAGACGTGGCCCTTCTCAACGGTCTGATGCACGAAATCATCGCCGGTAGATGGCACGACGGGGAGTTTATCCGGCAACGCTGTGAAGACTTCGAATCCTTCAAAGACAGCCTGGAACCCTATACGCCGGAAACCGTCGAATCGATTAGCGGTGTATCGGCAGAAAAAATCAGGAGGGCGGCCGAAATCTTTGGGCGGGCAACCACTGCCGTGGCGGTCTATGGTATGGGGATCACCCAGCATACAACCGGCGTCGACAATGTGAAGTCAATTGCCAACCTGCTGATGCTCACCGGCAATATGGGCAGAGAGGGAACCGGCTTCTCCCCTTTGAGGGGGCAAAACAACGTCCAGGGAGCTTGCGACATGGGCGCCCTGCCCAATGTCTACCCCGGCTATCAGAAGGTCGGAGATCCGCCGGCGCAAGCCAAATTCAGCAAGGCGTGGGGGGTTGAGCTGAACGGCAATCCGGGCCTTCCACTCACCGTGATGGTGGCGGCTGCCGACAGAGAGGAGTTGCGGGGCATGTACATCATGGGCGAAAACCCGCTGATGAGCGAACCCGACCTGAACCACGCCCGCCATGCCTTGAGCAAGCTGCAGTTTCTGGCCGTGCAGGACATCTTTCTGACCGAGACGGCCCTGCTGGCGGATGTGATCCTGCCGGCCGCCAGCTTTGCCGAAAAGGACGGCACATTCACCAACACCGAACGCCGGGTCCAGCTGCTCCGCAAAGTCCTGCAGCCGCCAGGGGCTGCCCGGCAGGATTGGCAGATCATCGCCGACATTGCGACGCGTCTGGGGTATTCCATGCAGTACGAATCTAGTGCCGCGATCATGGAAGAGATCGCCGAACTCACACCCATTTACGGCGGCATGCTGCATTCGCGTTTGGGTCGGGCAGGCGGGCTGCAGTGGCCTTGCTGGGACGACACCCATGCCGGCACCCCTCGGCTGCATGAGGACCGCTTCACCCGCGGCAAGGGCAAGTTCCATGCGGTACCTTATCGGCCACCGGCGGAGGAGCCTTCAGAGGAATATCCCATGGTGCTGACCACCGGCCGATTGCTGGAACACTTTCACACCGGCAGCATGAGCCGTCGCTCTCGAGTCCTGGAAACCCTGGAGCCGGAAAGCCATGTGGACATCAGTCCGGATGATGCCGCTCAGATGGGGGTAGCGGAAGGTGATCTGTTGCGGGTAGGTTCACGAAGAGGGGAAATCCTGACCAAGGTACGCAAGGATCGGCGGGTTCCCAGCGGTCTGGCGTTCATGGCCTTTCACTGGCGGGAGGCGCCGGCCAATGTCCTCACAAACCCGGCCGTCGATCCCACTGCCAAGATCCCCGAGTACAAGGTGGCCTCCGTAAAGATGGCGCGGGTATCGGACGACCCGGTGCACGGCGACAAGACCACCAAGCCTGAAAAAGTTCACTGAGGTCAGATAAGGGGCAAATCTTATTTAGCACAAATGAATTAGCATTTTATGCATTGACAAACAAATTTGAGCTACATCTTCGAGATAAACTCGCATAGAGACTCCTATTACAATACCCAAGGTTACAGGTTTTGCGTGAGTGGAATACTATAGACATATCCAACCATTTAATAGGTTAAAAAAAATGCTGTGAAATAGATCATAATTGGCATGGCATCCTGTCTCTTTCCTATTGTGGTCGGCAACCTCATTCCGGTTACTTCAGGTAATATGGCGGGCGGCAGTTTTTTTGTCGGAGTGATCTATTGGTTTGTTTATGAATCGAAAATGCTTTCCGGATTTCGCCCTGGAATGATACCGGCGGCCCAGGATTCAGCGGATACAAGGGCAGCCAAAAACCCCCCAGAGCCACTATAATTTTTGTGATTTACTGCATTCACCTTTCTTATTGCAAAATTGGAAAGCAAATTTCCTGCCTTGGCCTAAATTCATCCCTGTTTAACTTCTATATTTTGCGAATAAAATGTAGCAATTTTTCTAAATTCTTTTGCAGATAAACGCCTGCAGTCACATATTATTCCATAACTCACTGAATTTAAACGGCTAATTCAACAAGCAGATTTGGCACACCTTGTGCTTTGAAATAGTGCGGTTATCAGCTATTTTGTTTCGTTAATTTACCTTGGAACTGCCAGTTAAAGGAGAATTAAAATGCTAGTCAAAAATTGGATGAGTAAAAACGTGATCACCATAGATGCCAATGATTCGATGCAGAATGCCACGAAGCTGTTAAAAGAACATGGCATCCGCATGCTGCCGGTGATGAAAAAAAATCGGCTCGTCGGCATCGTAACGGATCGAGATCTTAAAAAGGCATCTGCATCCGATGCCACCACGCTGGAGATTCATGAACTGCTGTACCTTCTGTCAGAAATTAAAGTCAAAGAAATCATGACCAAAGATCCGATTACGGTGCCGCCGGATTATACCGCGGAGGAAACGGCGCAGGTGCTTATGGACAGCAAAATATCGGGCGTACCGGTGGTCGCTGATAATGGACAGGTTGTCGGTGCCATTACCCAGACGGATTTATTTCGGGTTCTTATTTCACTCACCGGTGTTGGAAATGGTGGTATCCAGTTTGGTTTTCAAGTTGATGACGAGCCGGGCTCGATTAAAGAAGTCACCGATATTATCCGGGAATTTGGCGGCAGAATGGTCAGTATCCTGACATCCTATAACGACATTCCAATGGGATATCGCAAGGTTTACATCCGAATGCGCAGCATCGAGCGATCCAAGCTGCAAGAACTCAAAGACAAACTCAGCGAGAAAGCTGCATTGCTCTACATGATCGATCAGCGGGGAAATAGCCGAGAAATTTTACTCAGAGAAGATGAATTAAAAAGGAGAATCCACGATGGAAAAACAGCCACAACCGAAACTTTTAGTCCCTGTTGACGGATCGGATCGCTCGATGAACACCGTCAGATACATCTCAAAGATCGATCCTTTTCGTGGCATGCGGGTTGTTTTATTTCATGTATTCAGCAAGGTACCCGATGGATTTTGGGACCTGGAAACTGACCCCAGAAGCACCTCGACCGTCAGGGAGGTTCGCGCATGGGAGGTTCAGCAAAAGAAAAATATTAACCAGTATATGGAAAGAGCGCGTCAATTCTTATTAAAAACCGGGTTTCCGCCCAATTCCATTGAGGCAAAAATTCAAGATAGGAAAAAAGGTTTTGCAAGGGATATCATTCGAGAGGCGCAAAAAGGCTATCTCGCAGTTGTTTCGCGGCGGCGCGGAATGACGGGACTGAGAGGACTCGTGTTAGGGAGTGTGGCCACAAAGCTGGTCGAAAAACTTTTCTTTTTACCGCTTATACTGGCCGGCAGAAAGCCGCCCGGCGACAAGATTCTGCTGGCGTTTGACGGGTCCGAAGGATCCTGGCGCGCCGTTGATTTTGTGGGCATGACAATGGGGGGATTCGATTTTGAGGTCAAATTAATTCACGTCTTCCGGGGGAAAAAAAACGACTATCCGGAAATTCAGCGGCTGTATTCCCCTAAAAAATATACGGAATCTACCCGAAAAGAGATGACCGCCAAACTGGCTGAGGCCAGAAAAAGACTCATCGGCATGGGCTTCAAGCCCCATAAGATTGCAACCAAACTCGTCACCGGGGTGATCAGTCGTGCGGGCGCCATTGTCGCAGAAGCCAAACAAAATGGATACGGCTCCATTGTGATGGGAAGGAGAGGGCACTCCCGGGTGCGTGATTTTTTAATCGGCCGGGTCACCAACAAAGTCATTCACATGGCCCGTGATCGAACATTGTGGATCATACGGTAGTATGAATTGTTTTTTGAAGTCACGCTTTAGGGGCTGATCTAACTAAAGGAAATTGTGTAATGTTGGTAATGAATTGGATGTGTCAGCCGGCAATTACAATTAATGCCGATGATGTTGTGGCCGATGCAGCCACCCTGTTGCAAAAGCATGAAATCCACATGCTGCCGGTCATGCAGAAAGGAAAGCTTGTCGGCATTGTAACCGACCGCGATATTAAAAGAGTATCCCCTTCGGATGTTATCTCAGAAAATCGTATACAAGACAGCGATTTCCTTGCCGGTATTATCATCAAAGAAATAATGACCCCTGATCCCGTTACAATTCCCTATGATTATAGCTTAGCAGAAACCGTCGAGAAGTTTTTGGTGCATAAGATTTCCAGTTTGCCGGTGGTTAATCAGCAGCAAAAAGTGATCGGGGTTATTACCAAATCCGATTTTTTCTATTTGTTTCTTATCCTTACCGGCTTCGGGAAAAAGGGGCTTCAATTCGCCATTGAAGTAGAAGATCGGCCGGAAAGCCTCAAGACAATCACCGATATCATGCGTGAATATGGCGGACATATTTCCAGTATCCTTTCTACCCGTGAACGGGCTCGTAAGGGTTATCGCAGATTATATATCCGTGTCTTTGAGATCGATCAACCCAGCTTACAGCATCTCAAAGAAATAATTTCAAAGAAAGCAAATTTACTTTACATCATCGATCATAATGAAAAAAAACGAGAATGGTTTCAACGGATTCAGCGATATTGATGTGCGCATACTTTTAAAGCCTTCAGAAACAACCGCTCCTCTTCCTCTGATTATCGGTTCCTATCCGGATCAATACGAGGAACACACCACCACCAGCACAGGGGTTGATATTTTTATTCGGCCGATTCTGCCTGAAGATGCACCCCTTCTGCTTGAATTTTTTGAATCCCTTTCCCCGCGAAGTGTTTATCTAAGATTCTTTAATTTCATGAAGCGCCTGCCGCACAGCATGCTCACCGAGTTTACGCAGATTGATCACGATCGCCACATTGCCCTTGTCGCCCTGCCAGCCCCAGAAGAAAAGAATGGAAAAATGCTGGGGGTCGCCCGGGTCATTACCGGACCCAACCCCAGGGAAGCCGAATTTTCGGTGGTGGTGGGTGATGTGTGGCAGGGAAAAGGAATCGGAGCCGTCTTGCTGATACGGTGTCTTGCGATTGCGAAGGAACGCGGAATTCAGAGAGTAATTGGAACTGTTTTGGCCGAAAATACCCAAATGATAGCGCTTGGACGCAAATTAGGTTTCAACATTAAAAAAGAACAGAGTTTCCCTGAGTACGAGTTGAGTATCGATTTCGAAAAAAATTGATTACCCGGCAACGTTATTTCGGAAGACTTTCAGGCTTAAAAATTCTTCGCTAACGGGCATGATTCTTGGAGCCAGCGCGCTGAAAGTGAAGCGGGTATTTACCTACCGCTAGGGTACAATTCTCTGAGGCCAGATTTTCGAAGATCCTTCGGTAGGAGTGCTCATTAACATGGTTGCCCCTTCAATTCAAAAGAAAGTCAATGTGCGCGAGCTGGACATGATGCAGATTTCAACTCACCCAATGCTCACACCAGCACCGACAGTGCATCCAATAATAAATGCAGCTCATCAGGCCTTATCAAAATTACGTGCCGAAATGAACAACCCTGGAAATTTAAAAAAGGTAGCTTGAGCTTAGGATGGCCGGGATTTTTTTGATTATTTAACGCAACTTGCAAAATAGCTGTTTTTAAGGTTTCGGCGATGCTTACATAATCCAAATTAAGAATTTTATATTTTGGATTTCGCTGTGCAATATAGAATCTTTAAAATGATCGATGAAGATCTGAAATTCATATTTGACATCAGCGGATTTTAAAAATTTTTCCCTAAAAAAACCGATGGAACCTGCCGGGCGATATTATCGCGCGCCAGATCCCAAAGCATCTGAATGAGAGTCTTTTAAGCATCACTGATACGTTCAAACACTTTTTTAACGGCCGCGAAATCCATGTCGGCCAGACCCTGCCCCATGCTCTGGCGGTAGAGCTGGAATACCGTGTGCCCGATGGGCGCCATGGGGCCGTTTTTCCAACGCCCGCTGCATTTTCATGGTTGAATTGCGAAACGCATAAAATCACAGGCGTTCCTCTTACTTCACTGTCACTTCAGTCATGTCAAAATGCATCTTTCATTTTTTCCGTTCCCGGTTGGCCATGCGCCTGATTTGTTGAATTACGGCTGCATTGTCCAGTTCACCATCTCCGGCGTCTATGGCCGCTTTCAAGATATTTTGGTGCAGTTGCGTAAGGGGTAGCGGTTGTTTTAGTTTTTTAGCATATGAGAGTGCAATCTCCAGATCTTTGAAGTGCTGCTTTATTCGGGACTGTGGCCTGAAATCGCTTCTGATCATCTTTTCCCCTTTGACGTCCATTGCACAAGAGTATGCCGGCGTTTTTTTCAAAAGCACTAACAATGCGTCTAAATCAAATCCAAATCCTTCTGCGTAAACCAGGCCCTCAGCAAGAACCAGGCGGTTTAATCCGAGAATAACATTGCTCACTAATTTGGCTCTTGAACCGCTGCCGGACGGGCCGACGTGGACGAACGCTTCGGCGATTGCCTGGTATAGATCCCGGCAGCGCTCAAACGCATGTGGGTCCCCACCCACAATCACAACACCCTTTCGTTCCTGAATCTGGGCACTAGACCCTGAAATGGGCGAATCTAAATAAAATATTCCCCGCTTTTTCAGTTGCAAGGAAATTTCAACGGTTGCATCCGGATCGCCGGTGGTCGTATCGATAATGTAATCGGGCGTTGCCCTTGACTGAAGTAATCCTGCCGGTCCCAGCAGAACCTCGCGAACGATTTCAGTCATCATCAGGGAAAGAATGACCCGATTGACCTTTTCGGCAATTTCCATGGGGGTGGAAACGGAGATGCCTCCTATTTGCTCGAGAGCTGCGCATCTGGCCGGGTCGATATCATATCCAACGACAGAGAAGCCGTTATTTAGGAGGTTTTTCGCCAGCGCCGTTCCAACCAACCCGATCCCGATTAATCCAATTTGCTCTTTCATAGTTAACGCGTGTCCGTTTGGATTTGGGTATCCTGTCTCCGGGTCCATTTGGGTTTCAAAACCAAACACCAGGAACAGAGGATTACAATGCCAACAGTCCCCATACCCCAGATAAATTGACCGGTGGGCGAAAAAATCACCGCTACAGCAGCAGCGCCGAAAAGAAGGCGTTCAATCGGATTCAGTTTCCCCCCTAAATAGCCTGCTAGGGCCACAGTCCAGGACCCGGTTGCAGCTGACAGGCTAACGAACGCGAAAGCGATTTGCAGCGGAGAACCGATTCCCAATAAGGCCTGATCGAAGGCAAAAGCAAAGGGTATAAAAAACGATACGATGCTCATCCAAAAAGCAAGTAAACTTGTCTTCATCGTGTTGGAGTTAGCCATACCGGCGGCAGTGTAGGATGCCAGGGCCACCGGTGGGGTGATCATCGACAACACGCAATAGTACATAACAAAAAAATGAGCGGCCAGCTCAGGTATGCCCAGATTTAGAAGGGCCGGTACGAACAGAATGGCACCGATGATGTAAGCTGCCACGGTGGGTAAGCCCATCCCCATGATGATGCAGCCTATTATGATGAAAACCATGGCGCCAATCAAAGAGCCTCCACTGATATGTATGAGATTGGCGGAAAATTTCAGTGCCAGATTGGATTGAATCGAGACGGATATGATAATACCGATTGAGGCGATCGGCACAGCTACCGAGGCTGCTTGCCTGGTAGCTTCCCTGATTGCTGCAACTAGATCTTTGAAGCTGAGCCAGCTGGCGCGTCGCAGGTAAGCGGTGCCAATACAGGCTGCGATGGCCATCACTGCGGCATAGGTTGCAGAATAGCCCGTGATTAGGACGGAGATGAGGATAACCGGGGGTAACAAAAGATATAAACGGGGAACAAGCGGAGCGTGTGTTGCGGCTTTCTCTGCTGTAATTGTTCCGATACCTGTTTTGCGTGAAAAAAGGTCGGTCCCCAAAAATATGGCCAGATAAAACCCGATTGCCGGGATAATCCCGGCGAGCGCGATCCTGCCGTAATTGATTTGCAACAGCTCAGCCATGACAAAGGCGGAAATTCCCATAATCGGCGGCATCAACTGGCCGCCGGTAGATGCAATTGCTTCGGTGGCCGCCGCGCGATTGGCGTCAAGGCCGGATTTGCGCATTAGGGGAATGGTAAAAACACCGGTGGCAGCCACGTTGGCGACGGCACTGCCGCTGATGCTGCCCATCATGCTGGATGACACAATGGCTGCCTTGGCTGCGCCACCTTTGTGTCTACCAACGGCGGCCAGTCCGATATCGATGAAAAGCTGACTCCCTCCAATTGCGGAATAAAAAGCCCCGAAGGCAACAAAATAAAACACAAATTGAATCGACGTTGCTGTGGTCACCCCCAATACGCCATTGGCGGTCATTGTCAGCGTTTCAATCATTTCCGCAAGACCAAATCCGCCAAAACGAAGCCATCCGGGAAACCAATTGCCGACGAACGCATAGGCCAAAAATGCCAGAATCACCCCCAATAAGGACCACCCCACCACTCGCCGAACACACTCCATCATTATCAAAACCAGGATGATTCCGAAGATGACGTCTTGCATTAGGATGTCATCAATGCCTTCCATGCGTTGTGTAAGGCGGGTTGCCGACTCCAGATAATAAATTGCGGTAACAACAACACCGACCAGCAAAACCAGATCTATCACCCGTGAGGTCCATTCCCCGAAACGCTTACTTTTCAAAGGAATCCAGAGAGTTACAAGGGCTAAAGCCAAAAGGAGATGGATAGGCCTTTGGATCAAGGGTGTCATGGGGTAATAGATTATATAAATTTGTCCGGCCAGCCAGGCCACACCCAGGATCGTTTTTATTGTGCTGACGAAGCTTGAAAAGGCCACACATCGCTCCTTTTTTCATTATCTTATGGTAACGGCATTCCATTTTTTCCCCTTCCCCGGTTGTGTGGCAGAAGCAGCCAATATTTATTCTCCATTCAAACCGCACATTGGGGAAAAGGGAAAAAATGATAGGTTGATTAGTTCATCCAACCCCTTTCTTTGTAATAGCGGACCGCACCCGGATGCAGGGCAATTCCGGTATTTTCCTTTTTCCAGGCGGCTTCGGGTTTGAAGTTACTCCAGGCTTTGTGAGCCGCAGCCATGGCGTCTTTGTTCTCGCACAGGGTTTTGGTAATCTGGTAAGCCAGATCGTCGGGGAGCGATTCGTTGGCAATGAGCAGGGTTCCCATGTCCAGAGCTTTGGTGGGTCCGGATTGGCCCTTGAAGAATTCGGGCATCGGCAGCGGGTTGAGCCCTTCTTTGGCGAGTTTGGTCAATACCCCATCGGGCATGTCTAAAAAGCGCACGTTGCCGGTCAAGGAAGTTTCGGTGGTTACCGGATGACCTTTGAGCGCGCTTTCAAAGTACAGATCGGCACGGGCATCCCTGATCAATGCGGGTATTTGTTTGGCGGACACCTGAATTATTTTGCCGCCATTGGAGACTATTTTTTCACGGCTGGTGCCCATCGCCTTTAAAACCATGTCAGCGACCACCGGAACGGAGCTGCCGGCCGGTTTCATAACAACACGGACGGGTTTGCCGGAAAGCAATATTTTCTCCAGAGTGTCGTTACCGGTTTGCTTGATGTAGGCTTCACGGACCATGGCCGTTATCCAAACGGAGTTGAGGCCGCCGACCAAGGCTCGAATATTCTGGTATTGTTGGCCTTTGTAAACAACTGCATGGCCGTTCCAGGCCCAGACAACGGTAGCGACATTGGCCAGACCGATCTTTGACGGCTCCTTGCTGACAGAAATCGGATTGCCCACTCCGCCGCCTTTGGGCACCACCTCAACCGTGGTTCCTTTCGGCAGGTTTTCCTGCAGCAAACTGGAAAGGGTCGCTCCGAAAATGTACCAGGAAGACCCTAGCCGCATGGCCTGGATCTTTATAGCCTCCGCTTTTAAGGAAGACGGAGTGATGATAAGAATTGCCAAAATAACAATGAATAATGTCATCAGTTTACTTTTAGACCGGGTCATTTTTTTCCTCCTTTTGTAAAGAATTTTTTGTTTCCTGCATTTTTTCTAAATAACTGAAATAATTATTTTTTATTCTACTTTTGTGCTTGATATTTCCTCCGTGTTCGTTTAGAGTTTATTTGCAATCAATCCAATACGTTAACCCCA
>JAQYWI010000165.1 GCA_030145015.1 Desulfobacterales bacterium | reverse complement strand
GGTCAGATTCTTCGGAGAAAAGATCCCCCCTGCCGGATGAGGTCTGATCACTCTCTTTTGATGCGTTTGGGTCAGACTTATCAGAATTATCGTGATGACCTGATGGTTGACCCGAAAAAAATGTGGGAATGATGTCATGAACGATGATTTGACCTAATGCACCGACCATGGCAACGGCCATCGTTAAAATGACCACGCTGACTAATGCTTTTGCCGGTAAAGGCAACTGGGCCAGCGTGGGCCATTTTTGATTTCTACCTGGACTATTATTTCGACTCATCATAAATCTCCTGATCAACTAAAAACGCCAATAGCGGGCAGAAAAACTTTTAACAATCAGCATGTTCCGTGAAAAATTTTCTTCAAACCCAATTAATTCTCTATAGATCTATTCTCCGGTAAAGTTGGACCCGGAATACTTACCGCTGGCATTAAGGAAAATATAGACAGTTTTCGGATCACCACCGGTACGATGAAAGGACACCACAATTTCGCTTTTATTGTCTTTTTCCCGTTTGAATACATCAACCTGGGAAAGCTTATTTTCCCAATTTTGATCCAATTTTCCTTTTCCGATTAGTTGATCATATAGTTCAGTTGCCTTTTTCAGCGCTTGCAGGTGCGAAAATTCCCCCTGAGCGTGTTTGCCGCCATGGCTGAAAGCAACGGATGCCAAAATCAAAAACACAACCAGTAAAGAAAAGATACCCGCGGCGGTCTTTACTCTATCTGTATTTAGCATAGACATATCCATCATCTCCTTTTCAAGTCATTGGATCTTAAATTGTATGAAGATAATCAAATTTATAGATGCGCATCGATGATTCGGATACAAACCGAGAAAAATCAGAAGCGGAATGGGGCTGTGAAATTGAAAGATACAATCGTATGCGTTCGGACCTCAAAAACAGCTTGACGGTTTCAAACCGGGATTTATCTCTAATTCTGCATCCCTTCAAATATCATAAAAAGGGTCGTTTAGGCACCGGCTGCCGCCATATCTATCGAACGCCATCATTCCCCGGCCTCATGCCATAACTCCATGAACCCAATTTCGATAAGCTAATATAATCATTTTAATCCCGATGGGTAGCTCAACATGGAGCAAGTCCTGTACCAAGTGTTTGACAAAGGGTGCAAAGTTATTTAACTATTTGATTATTATACGTTTTAAGCATGAAACCGACAACCCGCCGCAAAATAATGGATCTCTGCCGTTGGTTTGCAAACACTAAAGTGGATAAAAAATTCGCATCTTTCCTGTCGAATCCTTACCAACCGCGTAAAATATATCCACTTAAAGAACCACAAATTCGGAAGCCCAATGCCGCTGTCTCCGGCCGAAACTTCGCAGAGTCACTTGCTTCCTGGTGATCGGTCGTTATTATATTAGAAGAGAAGGTTTATAGTTTTGTATGCGTGGTATATCATTTAGAAGCGCATGAAATGGAGATTAGTATGATGAAGCAAACGACGTCAGAGAAATCCGCAATCGATCCGGTGTGCGGTATGTCCGTAGATCCCAGGACAACAGAAATCGTAGCGACCATTGAAGGAGAACATTATTATTTCTGTGCCGAGGGCTGCCGTAAAGCTTTTGTGGAGAATCCTAAAAAGTTTCTAAAACCGGAATGCGACAAACCTAAGGGTTTGTGGGGTCGCTATATGGCGAGGCTTCAGAAAGCGACCGGGGGAAAATCGATGAAATGCCATTAACCCCATAATATCGGGAAAGAAAAACCACCGTTGTCCCCGCGCTGATCATCATGGTTTTTGCGATCAGGCTTTTTCCAATCTTGCCGTAATGGCGCCGCCCATGTCTCTGAGTGTTTCCCAGTCACCCTGTACGTTACCCACCGTCAAAATGGGAACCGCAGCTGTAGGTTCCTCTCCGCTGCTGGCCGGAGTGGGACCGAAAAACAGGCAAAACCATTGATTAGGCGCGTGCCAGCCTAAATCACCAACATTCATCACCGCGCCCTTCTCACCGGGATGATCCCCTAAATCCACAGTCGGCGGGCCGTAATATTCATCACCCCAGCGGCTGCCGCTCCACTCGAAAGGCAGTGCTTCCGCCGCAGCCTGGCCGGCGGGCGTGTCGTTAAATTCACCTTTAAGCTCAACCTCACCGATTTTAATTATGATGGGAGTGGGCATAATCTTCACCCTCCTTTCTGTTTGGTGAAAGAAACCCTATATCATCTGGCGGTCGATGTAAAGATTACGGATAAAGACCCACAGTCTGGCCCGATAAGATGGGTTTAAAGCCATTGAGGGCGGCACAGCAACTGCCATCGCCGCCTTCCAGAAATAAGGATTTGCACCAATTAAAAAAGACGGAGCGCGAGCGAAACCCTAATTTTAGGCATTTTAGATCATTTTAAATTTTAGCTCATTTGTTGTAAGCACTTTTTATAGCTTTAAAACTTTACAATCGGGTGTTAAATGCATTTTTGAGATAAGTTCTAGTGCACGAGCTTGTATATACCTTTGCCGATCCAAAATAGTCCGAGACCGTCAAAAAAATAATCCAGTAGCCCGGGATTACCAGTAAAAACCGAGCCTCCAAACGCCAGACCAATACCGATAAGAACAACTCCGGCAATGATATCCCCTACTCCGGACTTGGCCTTTGGTTCAGAATGCTCTTGGATGTCGGTTTCTTGCGCAGGTAGGGTAACACCTCCGACCATTTGAATGCCGGCAGATTGGGGAAGTGGTGGCGGGCCGGGTGCTTCTACTGCCTGTTGGTCGATATTTTCAATAACTTCTGTAACCTTACAAATTGCGCCGGCCTTCTTCAGAGCGTGCTGATATTGCATGGCCACATCATAATTTATGTTCTTTTTTATCACCGCCGATGGTGCTGTGAAAAGGTGATCGATTTTATTCTCGTCCACTTTGAATAAAGTGGCCAGGTTTGATTTCACCTCCTCGACTTTACGACCGTCGGACACGGCACCCTCAAAGACCAGATTATATTGTTTCATGGCTCTTATCTCCTCCTGTCGGTGTTCGGGCAGAAATGCAATATTCAATCTGCCCTTTTCCACTGCTGCTAGATTTGATTTCGACCATATGGGCCAAATACTTTAGGGATTTCGACAACATCTCTAATAGTTTAAGGAGGATACGCCGCCCTTTTTAAAGAACGGCGGACAGAATTTTCGGCGAGGTTTGTTTTAAGTTTCGAGCTTCGAGGACCGATATAGATTATAGACCAACAGCTCCCTGCGACACAGAAGCGAAAGTCGTTTTTCCGTTTTATGTGCAGCACAAACTCAGCCTATGTTTGCCGTTTGGGAGTCGTAGCTTCTGAAATGAAGGCCGGATAGTGGCCAACACCTATAACGGTTGAATGCGCGAACGGGAGCGTTGGAATAATTGGGAGTTAAAGGGAGCTTATGATGGATACGATCGAAATAAAAGCCGACAAATCCTGGAAACGGGAAGTCATCGAATATTTTGAGGATCTGGGAATTATTTGCAATGATTATAATCGTACGGTTTTAAGATATCTGGGCAAATTAAACCGCCTGCTGCATGCAAAACGGATTGACCAGTCCGAATACGATGTTCTTAACAAGAGCCTTCTGAAAGCCTCTGCAGCGTTGAATGATGTACGCAAGTCTATCGTAGATATAAAATAAAAGGTTCAAGGTTCAAGGTTCAGAGGTTCTGGGTTCAAAGGTTCGGGCCTCTGGCTCCTGGTCCGTGAGTTTAGTCGATTCGTTAATTGGTCGAATGGTTAAATAGTCAATTAGTTATAGGATTTAAACCATTTGGCGATTTGACTATTCAACTACTTGACCATTTAGCTAAATCTTGGGTCCTCTGACGAATTGACTACTCAACTAATCAACTATTTAACTATACTCTCTGGTCTCTTGTCACTGGTTCCTGGCTGCTTGTCTCTGGGTCGGCCAGCAGCAAGAAGCAAGCAGCCAGTAGCAAGAAGCCACTCCTCTGACACCCGAAACCTGACACCTGAATTTTGTGGCGACTTAAATCCCCTTCCGAATCGGATATACCGGCGCCTCTTTGCGGGGTTTCAAATGTACAACCAGAATGCCCGCTACAATTAATGCCAGGGCAATTAACAGCTTGGAAGTGATCGGTTCTCCCAGCAGCAGTCCTCCCAGGGCCACGCCGGCGATCGGCATGATAAATATAAACGAATGTAAGGCAACAGCCCCGTATTTTTGAAGCAACATGTTCCAGGTAACGAACCCGAACGTAGCGGTTATCAGGCTCTGGTATAACACCGCGCCGATAATCTTAAAATCCAGTTTAGATACCATGGGCGCATCCCACAAAAGGGCTTCCAGCAAAAAGACAGGCACTGCAAAAACCATTGAATAAAAGGTAATTTGAAATGCGCTGAAGGCGTTGATGATTCGTTTCAGATAAATTACGCTGCAAGACCAGATGACGGTGGCTGAAAGAATAATAAGATCCCCTGTTCTGAAGTCGGCCGTTACACCTTGCTTTTCTGCGAACATAAAAGCAACCCCGCCAAAACCCAAGAGAATACCAAAAAATTTCCGCCGCGTAATTCGATCACCGGGTATGAAAAAATGAGCTAAAAACAGAATCCAAAACGGAAGAAGATTAACGATCAATGTGCCGCGGGAGGCATTGGATTTACTGAGTCCGAAATAAAACATAGACAACTGGACCGCAAAAAGTGCAGCCAGAATCAGAAGCTGACCCAATTGGCCTTTTTTAAGCATTAAAGAGTGCCCGGTAGCCTTGGCCCAGATGTAAATTGCAATAGTCGCTATACTGAATCGAATTGCAGCGGTGGTAAATACGCCAAGCCCGGAAAACGAAAATTTTATGGCCACCGCATTGGAACCAAAAATCACGCACAAAAAGGCCGTAAAAACACCGACGAAAAAGGAAAAATCCTGATTATTAATATTCTGTCTTTCCATTGCTCCAAAAAACTTGTTAAGGAAGAAGATCTTCTTTAATATAGATTCGAAAAAGGAGCCAGAGAGTTTATATCAGGTAACACTAAATAGCAACGGGATAAAATCGGGTATTAAGGGTGTGTATGAAAAATTTAAAGGTGAATTAAATTTTTTGACAACATCACTCCAATTGCCTATTGAACTTTGATATGTCAGAATTACGGACCATGGCTACTATTGTCATGTCCCACAAAGATGCTGCTAAAGTCGTAATGCCTGAGGTTTCCGGTGTCAGCCTCATGGTTCAAAGGTTCAGAGGTTAAATCAATAACAGCTACAGAGCAGATGTGATGTCGGCTGGCAGAGGAGAGACGCCAACAGCCAGCCTGCGACGAACTCCCCTCGATATGCTCGAGGCCTGAATTTTTGGAACCCTGAACCCAGAACCTCTGAACCTTACAGAAGTATTTCTGTTAGAGAAAACATAACATCCGCTAACGCACAACATCATAATCAGCGGAAGAAAGCAGAAAATTTAATGAACCCATCCTTTACCTACAATTTAACTCCTTCAATAAAATTCGGTTGCGGTCTGGCCGCAAAGATCGGCGAAGAAATTGCACCCCGATGTGATGAAAAAAGAGTTGTGATGATCAGTGACCCGGGCGTTGTCGGCGCGGGTCATACTGACATGGCCGCAGCTTCGCTGAAAAAGAATGGGTTTACTGTTGATCTTTTCAGCGATTTAACCGGCGAGCCTTCCACAATGTCGCTTGATACTGCCGCAAAGTTGATCCGAACCGCCAGGCCATCCGCAGTTATCGGTCTGGGTGGTGGTTCCGCCCTTGACGTTGCTAAATTAGCAACCGTCCTGGCCTCCGCTGACCAGGGAGCGGAATATTATGCCCTCACAGCCAACCCGCTGCCTCCCAAGGCCGCAAACATCGCCTTGCTCCCCACGACTGCCGGTACCGGAGCGGAGGTAACCCGCACGGCGGTATTTACCAACTCCGAGAATCGTAAAGTTTGGGCCTGGGGGCATGAACTCGCTGCCGACCTCGTGATCCTCGATCCGGAATTAACGCTAAGCTTGCCTGAATCTCTCACGGCTGCAACCGGTTTGGATGCCATGGTGCATGCCATTGAGGCTTGCACGGTAAAAAAAAGTCATCCGCTGACCCAGTCATTCGGCCTGCATGCCATCCGGCTCGGAATTCAAAACCTTGAGAAAGCCATTGAGCACCCGCAAGATTTGGGTGTCCGCGGCAAGCTCCTGATTGCGTCGACCCTGGCGGGGATGGCGATAGATGGTGCCGGCACAGGCCTTGCGCACAGCATTGGCCATGCGCTGGGAACCATCGCCGGTATCCATCACGGTAGAGCCGTGACATTGGCATTGGATGTGGTTTTCCCGAAAAATGCAGCGACGGCGATCGAAGCCCATGCTGATATTGCGGTGGCATTGGGCGTTCAACCCGGCACTGAATCTTCTGAAGATCTGGCAAAAATGGGCGCACAGGCCTTCAGTGATTTTATCCGCCGCACCGGCATGGCAATATCGCTTAAGCAGGATGGGCTCTGCGAGGATGATCTGGAACGCTTTGTTGATGTCATCCATTCATCTGAGAATACATCCATGAGCTACAACAACTGCTATGCCGCCGGCGAAGAAGACATTCGTAAATTTGCCCGACAGCTGCTGTCGCGCTGAACCGGATTTACGAAAGGGGGTTCATTGAAGATCACCTCTATTGAAATCAAACATTATCGCATACCGCTGGACCCACCATTTAAAGCTGCCTGGGATCCCTCACCCCGCAGGAAATTTGCGGCCAGCATTGTGCGTGTAAACACAGACGCAGGAATTACCGGAATCGGCTCAGGCGATGCAATGCTGGGATTGAGGGGCCATAAACATCTCTTCATCGGGCACGATCCGTTTGAGATCGAGCGCCACTGGCAGGTACTGGACAATATCGACTTTCATTATGGCCGCTGCTGGCCTTTGGATATTGCGCTGTGGGACATCATGGGCAAAGCGAGCCGACAGCCGATTGCACAACTTCTGAATGCGCAGGAGTTAAAGATTTTGGCCTATGCTTCCACAGGTGAGATGATAGCGCCGGAGGAGCGCGCTGAGCGCGCGCAGAAGCTTTGGGAACAGGGTTTCAAGGCCATAAAAATCAGGTTCCATCACCAGGATCCTCGCGAAGATATCAAAGTGGTCGAAGCCGTCCGCAAGGTTATCGGAGATCGGCTGGAAATCATGGTGGATGCCAACCAGGGTTGGAGAATGCCCTGGGATACGGAAACCCCGTGGGATTTTGAGCGCGCTTACCACGTGTCGAAAGAGCTCGAACAGCTGAACGTCTACTGGCTGGAAGAGCCTTTACCCCATCATGACTTCCGGGGGCTTGCCCGGCTGCGGGAGAAAACAGCCATTCGTATTGCCGGCGGCGAGATGAACCGGCGCTGGCATGATTTTCAGGAAATGAACAACCGGCGTTCTCTGGATGTGTATCAACCGGATGCCGTCCTGGCCGGCGGCATTACCATGGTGAAAAAAATCGCCGGGTGGGTCCAAGATGCGGGTGCATGGTTTAGCCCGCATACCTGGAGCAACGGCCTCGGTCTGATCGCCAACCTGCATCTGGCCTGTGCCGTCAGCAAATGCCCCTATTTGGAATTCCCCTTTGATCCACCGGCCTGGACGACGGAGCGGCGGGATTACATGTTGCGCCCGGATGATCGCCTGATGATAGATAACGCCGGATATCTGCATGTCCCTGAAAAACCGGGGCTCGGCTGTGAGCTTGATGAAGAAGCCCTGTCCCGATATGAAGTCAACACGGATGATGCCGGAGACAATTAGAGGAGGACCTAAAATGGATCATCGCAATCGCGACATGGGTATTAATTACATTAAAACCCGTAAAAAACATCCCTGCTATGGAATGGGCCTGGGAATAATCGTCCTTGATGACCCCTACCCCGGTTTTCCGGGAGATGTCCGCAATGCCAGCGCCTTTCCCTATCCCATTCAATACGAAATCGCTGAAGGCGTCGACAACTACACGCTGGTTTGGAAGGAGGATAAAAGCCCCTGTCTTGAGCCCATAAAGCGGGCGGCGAAAAGGTTGGAACAGATCGGCTGTCGCGCTATTGCAGCTGAGTGCGGTTATTTCGCCTATTTTCAAAAAGACATCGCCGGCTATGTGGACATACCGGTATTTATGTCAAGCTTACTGCAGGTGCCGTTTATTCAACAGGTGATCGGCCCTCAAAAAGCAGTCGGAATTGTATGCGCTCAAAAACGATTCTTGACCGACACCCATCTGCAAAATGTGGGTATTGATCCGGACAGCAATTTTTTTATCGCCGGCGCCCTGGACGAATACGGCTGCCCGGAGTTTACCAACCTGTGGGATCCTGAAAAACGCCCCGAACGCCCGGAATCTTATTACGATAAAGCCGAAAAAGATATGATCCGGGTCTGTTCGGAGTTTTGCAGCGCCCATTCAAATATCGGCGCGCTCATGATGGAATGCACCGGAATGCAGCCCTTTGCGCGGGCAGTGCAGCGCGTGGTTGATCTGCCTGTTTTTAGCTGGGGCACCCTGCTGGACTATGCCTATTCGGTGGTTGTGCACCGAGACTATTACGGCCATGTCTAACTAAAGTGGTTTTAAAGCTTCATCTAAAACCCAAATACAGCGTTGTCCCGCGGATTGCAATGCTCACGTACTAACGTGTAAGCTCGGACATACGACTTCCAATCTGCGAGACGCCTAACCTTTGGGCCTAATATGAGGCTTTAAAACCACTTTAAATGACTAGTATGATCTAAAATGTAAAATGCCTAAAATTAAAAGTTCAGATATGTGCCCAATCTCACGAGTTTTAAGGGTAACTCATCCTTGTGAGTATTGGAGATATTTGCAATTTTGGGATTTGAAAATATTTGAGATTACCAGAAGGTATGTGCAATTATCTCCGGTTAGCTCTTCATAGCCGTTTACACAATTTAGTGAAATTGTGGGTTACGTATACTAAATATACAATTTTGGATAGTAACGAAAGTGGCGAAATTTTACATTTGAGATATAAAAGCGATATCACAACATTTTCAGTGTATCAAAAGTAACGATATGGTCGGGTAGCGCAGGGGAATCTCACCCCCATGCTCCCACAGAACCCTACGTGAACCTCTCGATTCATACGGCTCCATTTCTGGCCCCAAAAAGGTGAGGCTAAGACAAAATAATAGCTATTTTTGGGGCTCTTTATCAAAAAAAATCAAGATGATAACTTGGTCCAACCCGGATTTAGGATTTAATCCCAAGGACCAGCATCATCGCCCTTTGATAATGAAATAAACCGATGCGACTCTTGAAAAATTCGGGTTTGCAGATTTGCGTCAGTGTTTGAGCGCCTCGGGAACTGCCAGGACACTGCTTTTGCCCCGGGTTTTTCGCCACAGAGACCATACCAGCGCGATGACGGCCAGGGCCAGAAGCGAGGCGGTGATGGGGCTTTTCAGAAAAATCATGGGACTGCCGCCTGAAAGAAGCAGGGCCGTCCGCGTATTGCGCTCCAGAATGGGGCCCAGGATGAACGCCAAGATAAAGGGCGGAATGCTCATCCCCATTTTGCGCATGATGTAGCCGACAAATCCCAGCACCAGAAAGATGCGTAAATTGAATACATTAAACTCCTCGGCATAGACCCCCACCACGCAACAGACCACCACCCCCGGAAAAAACAGCGAGTAATTCAGGTTTTTGAAAATTTTCTGGGCCACCATGATAAACGGCAGGGCCACAACAAAGGCGCCGATAAAGTCGGTCAAAAGCAGCAGGACAAACAGGCCGTAAATGATCTCGGGGTGCTCCAGCATCAACATGGGGCCGGGAATCATTCCCTGAATCATAAAGGCACCGTACATAACCGCCGCGGCAACACTGCCGGGTATGCCCAGCGTAACCAGGGGGATCAGCGATGAGGCTGCCACGGCGTTGTTGCCGGCTTCCGGTGCGGCGATCCCCCGGGGGTCGCCTTCTCCGAAACGGGCATCCTTTTTTGCCGATCGCCGGGCTTCACCATAACAGACAAAGGCTGCCGTGGTGGCGCCGATGCCCGGCAGGGCGCCCAAAAGTGAACCGACAAACGAAGATCGCAGCAGGTCCTTAAGGCAGAACCGCAGGTCAGTCCAGCGCTGTTTCCAGGTATAGGGAACAGCTTCAGCTGCGCTCTTACCGACATTGCCCAGGCTGAAGGTGCCGACTTTTTCGGATTGGATAAAAACCTCGGATAGCGCCAGGAGGGCAATGATGGTCAGAACAAAGGGTATCCCGTTGTCCAAATCCGAGATGCCGAAGACATAACGTCGCGAGGCGCTCATGTTGTCGAGCCCCACCACGGCCAGCATCAGCCCCATGGTGATGGAGATGAATCCTTTCCAGATGTCCATGCGGCTGTCGCCAAGCAGTGTGATAACCGCCGTGAGCGAAAACAGAATCAGTGCGGCGATTTCAGAGGGACCCAGCCGCAGAGCCACCTCGGCCAGAGGCGGTGCGGTAAATATCAACAACAAATTGCTGATGGTGCCGCCTATGACCGATGCCCACAGGGCCAGTTCCAGGGCGCGTCTCTGATGCCCCTGCTGAAACATGGGATAACTGTCCAGGGCCGTGGCCGCCGCCTCGGGGGTTCCGGGAATGTTGAACAGCGTGGCGGTGATTGAGCCGGCATAGGCGCCGCCTTTGTAAACGCCCATGAGAAGAGAGATGGCGAACAGCGGCGAGAGGGTAAAGGTATATGGCAATATGAGCACCATGGCTGTAACCGCCATGACACCTGGAATGGCTCCGGCAATGATTCCAATGACATAGCCAATAACGATCGCCAGAATATTCCAGAACGAGATCGCGAAAACAGCCCCATTCCACAGGTTATGAAATATCTCCATCGATTGATTCTCCCTTGTGCTCTGCCGACAATCAGCCCAGCAGCGATCGGATCAGTCCTTCCAGGGGACCTTCCGGTAAAATGGAGTTAAGCCCCAAAAAAATAGAATACACCACCAGGGGCATCACCACGCTCAAGGTCAATGTTTTGCGCCAGCTCTGCGAGCCGAAAATACGGGACGACAGCGTCAAAAAAAGAAATGTGGAAAAGAGAAACCCGATCCATTCCAGGGTCAGAACCCAGAGGCCGGTTACGACCAGCATGGCTACCGGGCGCCAGTAAATCCAGTTGATTGCGCCATCAGCAGCGTTTGCTTTCTTTCCCCGGTGGGTCTCTCGACGCCAGGAACGAAGGCCCTCGGCCAGGTAGGCGATAGAAAAACACAGCAGCATGGTATTGATTAAGATAGGATAAACCGGTGATGAGCCTTCGGCCACCACCTGCGTCGGAATGAGGTAAAAGTAATTCAGCATACAAAAGCCAATAAGCACACCGGCAATTGACATTTCTGACCGTGTATTCATAACAGGATTCCTCTAAAAACCCGGCTCGGCTGGTCGACCGTACCGGCCGGTAAAAAATATGTGATCGGATCGGTGCTTTAAGGCCGCCGATCCGATCCACGGTTTCGATTGAAGCGTCCGAAAAGACAGTCGGATCGAGTTTTAGAATTTCTTCAAACCGACTTCTTTGAGGATGTCACCCCAGATATTCCAATAATCATCGACTAGAGCCCGGTATTTCTTCCCGTCGAGATAATCTATGCTCACGTATAGTTCTTCCTTGGCCTTTTTCTGAACGTCGGCCTGAGAAACGGCGTATTCAATGGCCCCCTCAATTTTTTTACGCATGGCTTCGGGGGTCCCTTTCGGAAAGACCGCGCCCATGCATGAGAACTGCGAAAAGTCATATCCCCTCTCTTTGAGGGTTTTGGTCTCCGGCGTCAGCGGAATCCGGTTGGCGCTCATGATCACCAGAGGCTTGAGACGGCCGCCCCTGTAAGCTGAAACAGAGGCTGTAGTAGACGTGTTGCAGGCGGTCACGTGTCCGCCGAGAACCGCCGCGACCGATTTGGGGTTTCCCTTGAAGGGAATCGGCTTCATATCCAGCTTTTCCTTGTTAGCCAGCCAGGCGACGCCCAGATGATTGGTAGTCCCCATACCCGGCGTGCCGTAGCTCACTTTGCCTGGGTTTTTGCGGGCGTAAGCGATAAGGTCTTCCAGCGTATTAAAAGGTGAATCTTTTTTGACATACAGAATATAATCATAATGCATGGGCGAACCGATGTAGACCAATTCCTTGGGATTGTAGGTCAGTTTGCGCATCTGAGGAATGGTCACCAGGGTGGGTAGATTGGCCCAGGAAAAAGTGTAACCGTCAGGTTTGGCCTTGGCCAGGGTGGAAATGGCCACCGCGCCGCCCGAACCGGGTTTGTTGACCAGAACCAGGGGCTTGCCCAGGAATTTTTCCATGTAGGGCGCTATGGTCCGCACAAATACGTCCGAAGTCCCCCCGGCGGATAGGGGAATATAAGCGGTAATCGGTTTGTTGGGATAGTCCGCGGCAGCGGCAGGCAGGGCCGACAGCATCAGCGCGCAAAGAATTAGAATCACACTCAGTCTCTTTTTCATAGTTTTTTCCTCCTTTGATTTGGTATTATCTTACCAGTTTTAAAAAAACCACCCGTCCTTT
>JAQYWI010000357.1 GCA_030145015.1 Desulfobacterales bacterium | reverse complement strand
TTGCTCCGCTACCATAACGGCCACATTGGTTTGGGCTTCCAGAGTCGAGGCACCCAGATGCGGCGTGCAAATCACCCGATCAATTTCAAAAAGCGGGCACACGCCGGGAGGTTCGCTCTCAAAGACATCCAGGGCTGCCCCGGCAACCTTTCCGGATTTCAAGGCCTCGTTCAGATCGACCTCATCAACAATACCGCCGCGGGCGCAGTTAATGATCATGACGCCGTCTTTCATTTGATCAAAGGCCTTCTTGTTAATTAATCCGAGCGTGTCTTTGAGTTTCGGCACATGCACCGTGATATAATCAGATCGGCGGTATAGGTCTTCTATCGAAACGGCTTCAAAACCGCCTTTTTCAATCTGCTCAGCCGGAATGTACGAATCGTGGACAATCACCTGCATCTTCAGACCACGGGCGCGGTCAGCCACAATGGCACCGATTTTTCCAAACCCAATAATGCCCAGCACTTTGTTATAAATCTCGCGGCCCTGCAGCTTCTTCTTCTCCCATTTACCGGCCTTTAGAGATGATGTCCCCCAGGGGATGTTGCGGGTCAGCGCCATCATCATCGCTATCGTATGTTCCGCGGTTGTAACCACATTCCCGGTGGGCGTGTTCATGACAACAACCCCATGTTTGGTCGCTTCCGGTATATCGACGTTATCGAGGCCGATTCCCGCCCGGCCCACAACCTTTAGATTTTTGGCGGCCTGCAGGAGGTCTGCATTAACCTCGGTGGCACTTCGGATGACCAGCGCATCATAGTCGCCAATAATTTTTTTCAGTTCTGCGGGTTCAAGACCGGTTTTCACGTCGACCTCCAGCCCCGGTTCTTCTTCAAACATTTTAATGCCCGCTTCTCCGAGATTGTCGCTGACCAATACTTTCATGTCATACCCCCTGGGTTTCGCGTGCCCCTAGGTTATTTATTGTGGATTTTTTAAGCGGATAATATGAAAGGATGCGTAATCGCAAAGCTTCTAAATTCGCAGATAAATTCGGCCTTTTATCCAGCAGTATGCGAAAAGGCCGAATTTGATAACCGAAATCTGTATCTTTTCCAATATGAGTCCTTTTGCCGGCTTGACACAGTTTTGTATACGCTATAGAAAAACCTGTCAAGCAACTTATCCTGCGCTTTTTTTCAATTTTTTTATCTTGTCCAACTAAAAATGATAGGAATGAACAGAAAGGAAAGACACCATGGATACTGCCAAACATCTCTATCGCACGGTATTAAATCCCTTGCTAATTGAGCCCTCCCGACCCCTGCCGGATGAAATCGCGGTTATCGGTGCCGGCACCATCGGTCCGGACATCGGATATTATCTCAAAAGTGCCCTGCCGGATAGCAAACTGTATCTGGTGGATGTCGTTGAAAAACCCCTCAAGCAAGCGGAACAGCGTATCATGGGGTATACCGAAAAGGCGATCGCCAAAAAAAAGATGAAGCCGGAAAAAGCAGCTGCCGTACGTGAAAACATTGTCTATACCACGGATTATGAACAGATTAAAAACTGCAAGCTGATCATCGAAGCGGCCACCGAAGCCATTCCACTCAAGCAAAAAATTTTTGAAACTGTTGAAAATATTGTCAGTGACGATGCCATCATCACCTCCAACACCTCCTCGATTCCAGCCGACAGGATCTTTCAAAACATGAAAAAACCGGAACGCACCTCCATTACCCACTTTTTTGCACCGGCCTGGCGCAGTCTTCCGGTTGAGGTCATCGCCTGGGAAAAAGGCAGCCAGGAGACACTGGATTACCTGTTCTGGTTTTTTGCCAAAACCGGCAAAGCGCCCATCATCACCGCAAACGCCATCTGCTTTGTATTGGACCGCATCTTTGACAACTGGTGTAACGAATCCGTCTATTTACTGGATCGCGCAACCGCCAGCCAGATTGACAAGGTTGCCGAAGCATTTGTTTTCGCCGGGCCGTTTTTCGTCTTAAACCTGGCCAACGGAAACCCGATTATCATCGAAACCAACAGCCTTCAAATGGAAGAAGGCGCCCATTATCAGCCCGCGTCCGTTCTGGCGTCGGTGGACCGGTGGCTCACCCACCGCCCGGGCAGCCCGGTAGAAGTTCCGGAGGATGTAAAGTCTGCTGTCCGTGACCGCCTGCTGGGCATCCTTTTTTCCCAGTCATTCGATATTATTGATCGCACAATCGGCACCAGAGAAGATCTCAATTTTGGCTGCCAGGTCGCTTTAGGATTCCGCCAGGGCCCACTGGATCTGATGCGGGATCTGGGCGAGCACGAGGTCGAGCGAATCATGGAAAAATTTCAATCTGAAAGGCCGGGGTTTCCAATGCCCCGCCAATCATTTTCGGCCTATCAGGATTTTAAGCGCCATATTCTCGTTGACGAGCGCGACGGTGTAAAAATTATTACGATTCGGCGGCCCCAGGCCATGAATGCCCTTAATGATGAAGTGACAGACGAAATCCGGTCGGTTTTGAAAGAGTTCGAAAATGATCCTGCCGTAAAGGGTTTTGTCATCACCGGCTACGGCAATGCGGCCTTTTCGGCCGGAGCCGACATCGGCAAATTCCCGGAAATGCTCGGAGATGCCGACGCTTCGGCGCAATACGCAAGAGATTGCGCCAGGGTTCAGATATTCATGGATCAGATGGAAAAACCGGTGGTGGCTGCCGTCAACGGCTTTGCGCTTGGCGGCGGAATGGAGGTGGCAATTCGTTGTCACAGTATCGTCGCTACGAATAACGCAAGTTTTCAATTCCCCGAGATCGGCCTGGGAATCCTGCCGGGAATCGGCGGCTGTGTGGTGCCCTACCGTAAGTGGCCCCAGGGTGCCGAGCTGTTTCATGAAATGATTTGTTTCGGCCGGCCGCTCAAAGCCAAGGATGCATCCGCTATCGGTATGGTATCCAAAATCGTGGATGATTATCCTGCCCTGATTTCTGCGGCTATCGAAGAAGTCAACAAAATGCAGGGTAAAATAACCCGGATTCCGGAAGGCAGCGTTGAGATTCCTGAACTAGAAATCCCGGATGAACCCAAAGCGGGCCATCAGGTTCTCAGCAAGGAAGCCGTATTGCTTACTAAGAAAGTCATCCAGGATGGCACTGCAAGTGCAAACTTAAGCGATGCGCTTGAAATCGGATATAAAGGATTTGGAGAAATTGCCTGTACGGCCGCGGCCAAAGAGGGCATTTCGGCGTTCCTGGAGAGGCGACCGCCGGTTTTTAAGAAGTAAAACTTCTGGCCGCTGGTTTCTGGCTGCTGGCTTCTGGTCACTGGTTGCTGCCAGCAACAGCCTGCGACGAACTCAGCCGAGTAGAGGGTTGCCCTACTTTCCGCTTATCATCTGTCAGCTGACCTTCGTCCTCTGACACTTGAAACCTTTGAACCCTGAACCTTGAACCTCTGAACTTTTAACTTAACGAAGGCAAATAAAATGAAAGCAGAAGATATAATCGCAGGTGAAGATTTTCAGAAGTGTGTCGAATTTCACGGGCACCTGTGCCCCGGGCTTACCATGGGGTATAAGGCATCAGTGGCCGGACTTGAATGGCTCAAAGCACATCGATCGGTGGATGAGGAGATTG